>JAFMRC010000067.1 GCA_017354375.1 Nocardiopsaceae bacterium
GCGCGCGGCTGGCGGCTGGTTCCGCGCCCGATCCGCGCGCGACCTCCCCGCTGGGACCGCTCGCGACCGCGGCGGTGACCAGCGCCACTGTCAATCCTGTAATCGATCGGATGCTAAATGTAATTTTCATAGGTAGGGGGATGGTACCGAAGCGGCGTCCGCGCGCGACCGCGCCGCCCGGATTCGCGTCGCCCAGACTAGGATTACCGGGTGACTTCTGAGCCAGCCCCCCGTGACGTGGTCATCCTGGGCTCCACCGGCTCGATCGGCACCCAGGCGCTGGACATCGTGCGACGCAATCGCGACCGGTTCCACGTCGCCGCCCTCGCGGCCGGGGGCGGCAACCCCGGCCCGCTGGCGCGCCAGGCGGCGGAGTTCGGCCCGCGGGTGGTGGCGGTCGCCGATGAGGGTGCGGCGGACGCCGTGACCGAGGCGATCAAGGCAGAATTCAGCCGAACGGATCGTGGCGAATCCCCAGGTCACGACCGGCTCCCCAGGGTCATGGCCGGCGAGGACGCCGTCTGCGAGCTGGCCGCTTATCCCTGTGACGTGGTCCTGAACGGCGTGACTGGCGCGGCCGGCCTGCGCGCCACCCTGTCGGCGCTGGACGCGGGCCGGACGCTGGCCCTCGCGAACAAGGAGAGCCTGATCATCGGTGGCCCGCTGGTGACGAGCCGCGCCAGGCCGGGGCAGATCGTGCCGGTGGACTCCGAGCACTCGACGATCGCCCAGTGCCTGCGGGCCGGTCGCCGCGACGAGGTGAAGCGCCTGGTGCTGACCGCGAGCGGAGGGCCGTTCCGCGGCTGGCCGGGGGAGAGGCTGGCGGAGGTCACGCCGGAGCAGGCGCTCGCCCACCCGACGTGGAGCATGGGCCCGCTGGTCACGGTGAACTCGGCGACGCTGGTGAACAAGGGCCTGGAGGTCATCGAGGCCCATCTCCTCTTCGGGTTCGGGCTAGACCACATCGACGTGGTGGTGCACCCGCAGTCGATCGTGCACTCGATGGTGGAGTTCGCCGACGGCGCGACGATCATCCAGGCGAGCCCGCCGGACATGCGGATCCCGATCGCGCTGGGCATGGCGTGGCCGGAGCGGGTCGCGGACGCCGCCCCGGGCCTGGACTGGACGACCGCGGCGTCGTGGACGTTCGAGCCGCTGGATTCCGCGGCCTTCCCCGCGGTCGAGCTGGCCCGGGAGGCGGCGCGGGCCGGCGGCACGGCCCCGGCCGTCTACAACGGGGCCAACGAGGAGTGCGTCGCGGCCTTCCTTGAGGGAACTATCAGCTTCCCGAGGATTGTTGACACCGTGTCGCGGATAGTCTCAGAACACGACACGTCGGGTGCGGGGGCGACCACGCTGGCGGACGTGCTCGCGGTGGACGCCTGGGCGAGAACCCGGGCGCGGGAGCTTAACCGGTAACGGGGCAGGGAGGAAGAGGGACGAATGTATCTGCTCGGCTTGGTGATCTTCGTCGCTGCCTTGCTGTTCTCGGTCATGTTCCACGAGACCGGGCACTTCGTGACCGCGAAGAAGTTCGGCATGAAGTGCACCCGTTACTTCGTGGGCTTCGGGCCCACCCTATGGTCGATCACGCGCGGCGAGACCGAGTACGGCATCAAGGCCCTGCCCCTCGGCGGCTTCGTCAAGATCATCGGCATGACCTCGATGGAGGATGACGTCGATCCGGCCGACGAGCCGCGCTCGTTCCGCAAGGCGCCGGGCTGGCAGCGGATCATCGTGCTCGCCGCCGGGTCGTTCATGCACTTCGTGCTGGCGGCCCTGATCGTCTTCGGGCTGGCGCTGGGGATCGGCATCCAGACCCCGAGCAGCAGCGCGAAGCCCGGCACGATCGAGGCCTGCCTGCCGCCCACCTGGCAGGCGGGCGTCAACGGCTACACCTGCACCGCCAAGGATCCGGAGTCGCCGGCCAAGCGGGCTGGGCTGCGCGTCGGCGACCTGGTGACCAGCTTCGACGGCAAGCACGTGGCCAACTGGCAGCAGTTCACCACGGCCGTCGCCGCCGTCAAGCCCGGGACCACGGTGCCGATGACGGTGCGGCGGGACGGACGGACGGTTTCCCTGCACATCACGCCGACGGCCCTGAAGGGCAGGCCACAGTCGAAGGCCTCGGATGGTCGGCCAGAGGGGTACATCGGGGTCGTCGCGTCGTATTACTACCAGCCGACGAGCGTGCTCAGCGCGGTCAAGCTGGTGGGATCCAGCTTCTCCCAGGAGATCACGGGCACGGGCCGTGCCCTGGCCCAGGTTCCGGCGGCGATACCGTACCTGTTCGACAAGAACGTGAAACGGTCGTCCACGCCCGCCGGGAATATCGGCAGCGTGGTGGGCGCGGCCGAGCAGGCCGGGCAGGCGGCGGCCCAGAACGCGGGCTGGCAGTACAAGGTCAGCAACATCCTGCTGATCATCGCGGCGCTGAACATCATCATCGGCGTGGCGAACCTGTTCCTCCCGATACTGCCGCTAGACGGCGGTCATGTCGCGCTGATCATCTGGGAGCGGATCCGGGCCTGGATCGCCCGGCTGCGCGGCAGGCCCGATCCGGGGCTGGTCGACATCCAGAAGGTGATACCGGTCAGCCTCTGCGTTTTCGCGGTCCTGGTGCTCTTCTCGCTGACGCTGATCGCCGCGGACATCATCAACCCGGTGAACATTGGGTAACCAGCTGACGTGGGGGTCAGGGATGCCCCGAAGCGGCGCCTGGGGCTAGGTAAGAATGGGAATCGGCTCCGACCACCCGGCGGCCACTCAACAGAATGGGAACGGGAACCAATGAATGTTGATCTTGGCATGCCCGCCACGCCTCCGGCGCCGCTGGCCGAGCGCCGGAAGTCTCGCCAGCTCATGGTGGGTAACGTGCCCGTGGGCGGCGGCGCCCCGGTCAGCGTGCAGTCGATGACCACCACGCTGACCGCCAACGTGAACGAGACCCTGCAGCAGATCGCCGAGCTGACCGCCGCTGGCTGCCAGATCGTCCGGGTGGCGGTGCCGTCCGCCGATGACGCCGAGGCGCTGCCCGCGATCGCGAAGAAGTCGCAGATCCCGGTCATCGCCGACATTCACTTCCAGCCCAGGTACGTCTTCGCCGCGATCGACGCCGGCTGCGCTGCGGTCCGGGTCAACCCCGGCAACATCAAGCAGTTCGACGACAAGGTCAAGGAGATCGCGGAGGCGGCATCGGCGGCGGGCATCCCGATCCGCATCGGCGTCAACGCGGGCTCGCTGGACAAGCGGCTGCTCGCCAAGCACGGCAAGGCAACCCCGGAGGCCCTGGTCGAATCGGCGCTGTGGGAGTGCTCGCTGTTCGAGGAGCACGGCTTCCGCGACATCAAGATCTCGGTGAAGCACCACGACCCGGTCGTGATGATCCAGGCCTACCGGCTGCTCGCCGCCAAGTGCGACTACCCGCTGCACCTCGGCGTCACCGAGGCCGGGCCGGCGTTCCAGGGGACGATCAAGTCCGCCACCGCGTTCGGCGCGCTGCTGTCGGAGGGCATCGGCGACACGATCAGGGTGTCGCTGTCCGCCCCGCCGGTCGAGGAGGTCAAGGTCGGGACCGGGATCCTGGAATCCCTCGGCCTTCGCCAGCGCGGCCTGGAGATCGTCTCCTGCCCGTCCTGCGGTCGCGCCCAGGTCGATGTCTACAAGCTGGCCGACGAGGTGACCGCGGGCCTGACCGGCCTCGACGTGCCGCTGCGGGTCGCGGTCATGGGCTGCGTGGTGAACGGCCCCGGCGAGGCGCGCGAGGCCGACCTCGGCGTCGCCTCCGGAAACGGCAAGGGCCAGATCTTCGTCCGCGGGAAGGTGATCGCCACCGTGCCGGAGTCGAAGATCGTCGAGACCCTCATCGACGAGGCCATGCGCCTCGCCGACGAGACCGATGCCGACGAGCCCGGCCAGCCCACCGTCACCGTCTCCTAGAGCCCCGCCCCCGCGTGCGGCCCCCGCCCCTAACGTGCCAAACGCGCACTCGGGTCCGCTCACCCACCCCACCTAACGTGCCAAATGCGCACTCGGGCCACCTAGAGCTAGCCCAGGTGCGCACTCGGCACGCAGCGGGATGGCGGAGCGGCCGCGGAGGGATGGCGGGTGGCGCGAAACGGGGCGTGCATGCCTAACGTGCCAGGTGCGCACACGGGCCTGTTAGAGGCTGCCCAAATGCGCACATGGGCCGCAAGCGGGAGAGCGCAAGCGGGGCAAGCGGGAGAGCGCAAGCGGGGAAGCGAGAGCGCCGCCCACCCAACGGCACCCCCGCGTTATGGCCGCTCGCGGCCTGGACGAGGGAACTAGGGGTTTCCCCGTCCCCGCGTGCTAGACGAGGACCTCGACCTGCTTCTCCGAGGTTGTGGCGCGGGCATCGCCTGGCAGCATCTCATCGGTGACGAGCACGTCGATGTCGTCGAGAGTGGCGAACGAGGCGAGGCTGGCCACGCCCCACTTGGTGTGGTCGGCCAGCACGACGACGCGCCGCGCGACCTTGATGAAGGCGCGGTTGGTCTCGGCCTCGGCGAGGTTCGGCGAGGTGAGGCCGGCGTCGGGGTCGATGCCGTGCGCGCCGAGGAACAGCGTGTCGAAGTGCAGCGACCGGATGGTCAGGTCCGCTACCGGGCCGACGAGCGCGTCCGATGGCGTGCGCACGCCACCGGTGAGCACGACCGACGGGCCGTCCGGGCCGCGATTGCCGGTGAACAGGCCGGCGACGCGCAGCGAGTTCGTGACAATCGTCAGGTTGGCCACGTCGAGCAGGCACTGGGCCAGCCCGAACGTGGTGGTTCCCGCCGACAGCGCGATCGCGGTGCCCGGGCGGACCAGGCTCGCCGCCGAGCGGGCGATCGATGTCTTCTCCGAGCGTTCGAGCACGAGCTTGTCCTCGAAGCCTGGCTCATGCGCGGAAGGGGATCCGGGCAGCACCGCGCCGCCGTGGACCTTCTCCACGAGACCATCGCGGGCGAGAACCTCCAGATCCCGCCGGATGGTCATGTCGGAAACTCCTAGTTGCTGGGTAAGGTCGCTAACCCTCGCGCTGCCGTCACTTCGGACGGCTTGCAGGATGAGCGCCTGCCGATGCCTGGCAAGCATCCACTACCCCCTCAATAGTGTCGAACCGTTGTAAGTGAGACGCGCGACGAGGGTGTTCAGTTCCGGCGACGGGTGTGTGAATTTTGCGATGCACGTACAATTTTCTAGCCCTAGATGCCGGAAAACGATGTCATCCCACAACCGGCTACGGAAAGTGATGTTGAAGTCGTGCTGTGTTAGCGCGGCGGCGGCGTGCGCGGTGCGGGCATCGGGCAAGATGGAGGCATGCGGACTTCTCCCGGGCCTGCCCGAACCCGGCCCCGATCGCGGTCGGTGTCCCTGGTGATGGCCGCGCTGCTCGCGCTCGCGCTCGGGGCGGCCGGGTGCACGAGTTCCGCCGGCTCGCGAGCAGGTTCCCACGCGTCCGGTAACCTCGCGAACACCGGCGCGCAGCCCGGGGACATCCCGGGCAGCGGCAGCACGCTGCACTGGCATGGCTGTGCGGGGCAGCCGTCCGGCCCGGGGATGAAGTGCGCCTCGCTGCGAGTTCCGCTCGACTACTCCCGGCCCGGCGGGCGGCATCTGACCCTCGCGCTGTCCATGGTTCCCGCGACCGCGCCCAAGAGCCAGCAGCAGGGCGTGATGCTCGTCAACCCGGGTGGTCCTGGTGCTTCGGGCCTGTCGCTCGCGGCGCAGGTCGCCCAGGGGGTCTCGCCGTCGGTGGCGGCCGACTACGACATCGTGGGCTTCGACCCCCGTGGCGTCGGTTCCTCGGTCCCGGCCCTGCACTGCGACCCGTCCTTCTTCCACGGCACCCGGCCGGACTACATACCGTCCGGCCCGGCCGCGGAGCGGGTCCTGATAAACCGGGCGAAGACGTACGCGGGAGACTGCGAGAAGCGGTTCGGCTGGATGCTGCCGCACATGACCACGCAGGACTCGGCCCGGGACATGGACGCCATCCGGCAGGCGTTCGGCGTGCGGCAGGTCACCTACTACGCGTTCTCCTACGGCACCTACCTCGGCCAGGTGTACGCCACGCTGTTCCCCGGCCGGGTGCGGCGGATGGTGCTGGACAGCACGGTCGATCCGAACGGCGTGTGGTGGAAGGACAACATCCAGCAGGACTACGCGTTCCAGGCGCGGATGACGGCCTTCTTCGGCTGGACCGCGAAGAACGACAGCGCGTACCACCTGGGCGCCACCACCGCGCGGGTGCGCGCGGCCTGGTACCGGGCGCGGGACCGCCTGAAGGCGCACCCGGTCTCCGGGCCGGGCGGGGTGCGGATCGCCGAGGACTCGTTCGACGACACGTTCCTGGAGGGCGGGTACGAGGACCAGTTGTGGCCCAGCCTGGCAAGCGCGCTGTCCAGCTACCTGAACAGCGGATCGGACAGCGGCATCGTCACCGACTACCAGGAGTACGGCGCGCAGAACGAGAACGAGAACGAGTTCGCCGTCTACAACGCGGTCCAGTGCTCCGACGTGAACTGGCCGCGGAGCTGGGCGCAGTGGAACAAGGCCACCAAGAGGGTATACAAGACCGCGCCCTTCCAGGCCTGGGACAACGCCTGGTACAACGCGGCGTGCGCGTTCTGGCCGGTCAAGGGGCCCGCGAAGCCGCTCCGGATCGACGGCAAGGGGTTGCCGCCGATCCTGATGCTGCAGGGGACGCTGGACGCCGCGACTCCGTACGCCGGCGCGCGGGACGCGCGCCGGCTGCTGCCGAGCGCTCGCATGGTGGTCGTCCAGGGGAGCGGGAACCACGGCCAGTCCCTGCAGTACCCGCCGGATCAGTGCGTGCAGAAGTACCTGAACGACTACCTGTCGGCCGGCACCGTGCCGGGTCGGCCCGGCCTGGTGAACGCGACGTGCCCGGCGACCCCGGCTCCCGTTCCGGGCGGCTAGGCTGGCACCATGCGGCTAGGCTGGCACCATGTTGCGCGTTAGACCGCGAGCGGAGCCGGCCCGGCTCCTGGACGACCGCGACCGGGCCGCCGCCCTTGCGATCTGCGATTCCGACCCGGTGGTGAACGTGTTCGTCGCGTCCCGGATCAGGTCGCTCGGCATGGAACCCGGGCGGCTTGGCGCGCAGATCTGGGGCTACGCCGGCAGCGACGGTCGCCTCGTATCGCTGTGCTACGCGGGCGCGAACCTGGTCCCGGTGCAGGCCACGGCGGATGCGCTCGCGGCGTTCGCGGAGCGGGCGCTGCGGCAGGGGAGACGGTGCTCCTCGGTGGTCGGCCCGTCCGAGGCCGTGGCCGGGCTCTGGGGCTACCTGAGTCCGCACTGGGGGCCCGCTCGCGAGGTGCGCGCCGCCCAGCCGCTGATGGCGGTCGACGGCCCGCCGCTGGTCCCCCCCGACCCCGGGGTGCGACGGGTCCGCCCGGACGAGATCGAGATCCTGATGCCAGCCTGCATCGCCATGTTCACCGAGGAGGTCGGCGTCTCCCCGGTGTCCGGCGATGGCGGCGCCGCGTACCGGGCGCGGGTCACCGAGCTGGTCAGGTCCGGGCGGGCGTTCGCCCGGATCGACGACGGCCGGGTGATCTTCAAGGCCGAGGTGGGCGCCGCCACCTCGCAGGCCTGCCAGGTGCAGGGCGTCTGGGTCCGCCCGGACCACCGGGGCCGCGGCCTCGCGGCCCCCGGGATGGCCGCCGTGGTGAACGCGGCCCGCGAGTCGATCGCCCCGGTCGTGTCGCTGTACGTCAACGACTTCAACGCCCCCGCCCGCGCCGCCTACCTCCGGGCCGGCTTCGCCGAGATCGGCGAGTTCATGTCCGTGTTGTTTTAACCTCTTGCCGATGCGGGTCGCGGTCACGATTAAGCGTAAGAGTCCCTGCGGGGGGAGTTCGGACGGGTAGCCTCGAAGATCATGTCGGCCATTGCATCGGCGCAACCCGGGGCCGCTGACCCCCCCTCGTCAGCCACCGGACAGGCGCCATCGGCCCAGCAGGCACAGCCTAAGCGCTCCGGCGCCAGGCTTGCCTGGCTGGACGCGCTGCGCGGGTTCGCGGCCCTGTGCGTGGTGTTCGACCACGCCAGCTATCACGTGCTGGAGCCGGCCCGGCTCCTGGTGTACCGGTGGATCGACCCTGGCCAGTACGGCGTGTTCGTCTTCTTCCTGGTCAGCGGCTACATCATCCCGGCGTCGCTGGAGCGGAAGGGCAGCGTCAGGAGCTTCTGGATCAGCCGGGCGTTCCGGCTGTACCCGCTGTACCTGATCGCGCTGGCGCTGTCCCTGGTGGGCCTGGCGCACGGCTGGTGGCAGATCAACGGCGTGCGGCAGTACCCGCTGGTGGCGGCGGCGTCCTGGCTAGTGATGATGCCGGACGTGCTGTCCGCCCCGAACACGCCGATCGTCGTCTGGACCCTCTCCTTCGAGATGGCCTTCTACCTGATAGTCGCCGCCCTGTTCAGCTGGCGGGCGCACAAGCCCAGCGGCGGCTACGCCCTGGCCTTCGCGACCGGCGCGGTCGCGCTCGGCGGGATCCTCCCGATGTGGTGGCTGTACCGCGCCGCGGGCGGGCGGCCGGGAACGCCGGGGAGCGGGCACGCGTGGATCCTGGACGTCACCGCGGACGCGCTGATTGTCGGGGGAGTCGCGGTCGCCGTGGTGGCCAGCAGGCGCGCCGGCTCCAGCCCGATGCTGGCCAGGATTGGCGCCTCGGTCGCGGCGCTGACCGCCCTGATCCTGGTCAACGTCAACGCGCAGTACCCCTACCCCTGGTCCGGCTGCACGATCCTGGCGCTGATGTTCACCGGCACCCTGATCTACCGAGCCGAGCAGGGACAGGTCCGCAAGGTCAAGGCCCTGGTGATCTCGCTCGCCGTGCTGGCGCTGACCCTCGCGGCAGGCCTGTGGCACGGCGAATCCTACGGCAGCCAGTGGCAGGTCGAGTGGGTGATGAGCCTGGTCGGTGCCGCCGTCACGTTCGCCATCGGGATGGCTGTCCGGCACCGCAAGATCCCGGCGCCGCTGGCCTGGCTTGGCCTGGTCAGCTACTCGGTCTACCTACTGCACCCGCTGATCGTCGATACCTACGTGCACCTTTCGGAACGCCTGAGGGGCGCGTCCATGGGCGTCCAGGTGGTTATCGCCCTCGGCCTCCTTGGCGCCGTCCTGCTGGTGAGCGCGATCAGCTATTACGGCGTGGAGAAGCCGATGCAGAAGGCTGGCCGCTGGATCGCCACCAGGACGAGCGGCTAACCACGATCGGCTGGCAGATGGCAGGCAACCGTAAGCGGACCCGGACTACATCCGGGTCGGACCGCAGTGCTTTCCCGGGGGACACCCCCGGACCCCGGACTACGCCCGGGGTCGGACCGCAGTGCTTTCCGGGGGACACCCCCGGACCCCCGAGGTCGGCGCGGCGGCTCGCGTGGCTGGACGCGCTGCGCGGCTTCGCGGCGCTGTGCGTGGTCTTCGACCACGGCTCCACGCTGCTGCTGGTGCCCGCGCGGGACTTCCTGTACCACGTGCTGAACCTCGGCGAATACGGCGTGTTCGTGTTCTTCCTGGTCAGCGGCTACATCGTCCCGGCGTCGCTGGAGCGGAAGGGCAGCGTCAGGAGCTTCTGGGTCAGCCGGGCGTTCCGGCTGTACCCGCTGTACCTGGTGGCGATCGCGCTGGCCGCGCTGGCCTACTACACCGGCTTCGGCACGGTCGAGGGGGGCGAGCACCATCCGCTGACGACGCTGGCCTCCTGGGCGCTCATGATGCCGAACCTGCTCACCGGCGTCAACGTGCCGAACGTCACCTGGACCCTGTCGTACGAGATGGTCTTCTACCTGCTGCTGGCGGCGCTGTACAGCTGGAACGCGCACCGTCGCAGCGGCAGCTACGCGGTCACCTGCGGGATCGGAGCGCTCGCGCTCGGCGGCATCCTCCCGATGGGACTGCTCGCCGCCTGGTCCGGGACGACCGCGCACGGTCAGCTCGCGCTGAGCGCCATCGCGGACCTCATCATCATCGTCGGCATCGTCCTCGCCGCTACCGAGCGCGGCCGGCTCACCAGGATCGGCGCGACCGCCGCCGCGGGGTGCGCGCTCTGCCTGATGCTGATCAACCAGTCCTATCCGTATCCCTGGTCCGGCTGCACGATCCTGGCGCTGATGTTCACCGGCACGCTCCTGTACCGGGTCGAGCAGGGACAGGTCCGCGTGCGCACCGCGGTCGCGGTCACCGCGTTCGTGCTGGCCGCGACGGTGTCCGCCGGGCTGTGGCACGGCTGGGCGTACGGCGGCCAGTGGCGAGCCCAGTGGGCGAGTTCGGTGCTGCTCGCCGCGGCCACGTTCGGCCTCGGGCTGGCACTGAGGAAATTCCGCATACCGAACGGATTGGCGTGGCTCGGCCTTATCAGCTACTCCGTATATTTGCTGCACCCCTTGGTGTTTGATGCGTACAAGGACATACCGGTACTGCACGCCACCCACCCGATGAATATCCAGCTGCTGCTGGCCGCCGCGATCCTGGCCCTGATCCTGGGCGCGAGCGCCGCGAGCTACTACGGGGTGGAGAGGCCCATGCAGTCCCTCGGCCGGACCGTGGCCAGGCGGCTGGCCCGGACCGAGTCGCCACCACCCGTTATGGATAAGGATTCCCCGGCCACGGACTTGAGGACTTCCAGCAGCAGCGCGGTGGCCGGGGGGTCGGGTGGCTCGCCGTAGCGGACCGCGACCACGCTGCGGCGGGTGCCGCGCAGCCGCACCGTGCGGATGCCGGGGTTGCGGGCCGCGCGCAGGCACAGCCCCGGCAGCATCGCGAGCCCGAGCCCGGCGCCCACGAGCGCCTGGACGGCGACGAAGTCGTCGGTGGTGAAAGCGATCTTCGGGCTGAAGCCGGCTGACGCGCACTGCTTGAGCAGGTGCTCACGGCACCGGTCGCAGCCCGCGATCCAGCGCTGGCCGGAGTAGCGGGCCAGGTCGGCGGGCCACATCTCGGTGATCGTCTCAGCGGGCGCCGGTGCCTGGCCCGACGCGATCACGTGCACCGGCTCGTCGAACAGCACCTGCTCGCGCAGGTCCCGGTCGGCGGGCGCGGGCTTCTCCCCGGGCGTCCCGGGCGTCCCGGGCGCCTCCGGTGCCTCCAGCGTCTCGGGCTCGTGCCGGAAGATCAGCGCCACGTCCACGTAGCCCGCCCGCAGCATGCGCAGCGCCTCGGGTGGCTCGGCCTCGGTGAGCCGGAGGTCGATGCTGGGATGCTTGTCGTGCAGCATCGACGCGGCGGCGGGCACCAGCGTGGAGAGCGCCGACGGGAACGCCGCCAGCCTAAGGCGCCCGGCGCGCAGGCCGCTGTGGGCGGCGAGCTCGTTCTCGGCGGCGTCGAGGCGGCCGATGACTTCGGCGGCGCGCTCGGCGAGCAGCCGTCCGGCGTCGGTGAGCCGTATGCCGCGGCCGGCCCGCTGGATGAGCTTGGTGCCGGTCTCGGCCTCCAGCCGCGCCAGGTGATGGCTGACCGAGGGCTGGGCGTAGTTGAGGGCGTGCGCGGCCGCGGTCACCGACCCGTGCCTGGCGACGGCAACGAGCACGCGGAGCCTCGTGACGTCCAGCATGCATCGACTATAGACGCTACTTATCTATTCTCCCAGCCGCACAGATAAAGCTAATTCGTGCAGGGTGACGCCGGGCACGTAATTATCGGTGTCGGGAGTAGCGCTGAGGTGCCGTGGGCTGGAAAGATCCACTCTGTGTGATCAACGTCGGAGGCGCGCAGGCTGTCCGCGGTGCCGGCTGGAGCGCACACTGGATACGGGGGAGTGATGGACGATCGCATACGCGCCGCGCACGGTGGCTCCAGGCCGACGATGAAGGACGTCGCGCTCCGGGCCGGGGTGGCGCTCAAGACCGTGTCCCGGGTCGTGAACAGTGAGCCGGGGGTCACCCCGGAGACGGCGAGCCGGGTGCTTGGGGCGATCGAGGAACTCGGCTTCCGGCGGAACGAGAGCGCCCGGCTGCTGCGCACCGGCCGGACCGCCACGGTCGGCTTCATAGCCGACAACTGGGGCGACCGGGAGAGCGCCGCGCTGGGCCGCGGCGTGGAGGAGGTGGCCCGCGAGCACGGTTTCCTGCTGTTCGCCGGCTCGACGGATACCGACCCGGTGCGGGAGGAGCAGCTGACACTCAGCCTGTGCGCCCGGCGAGTCGATGGCCTGGTCATCGTGCCGACGCCCGGGGACCATGACTACCTGCTGTCGGAGATCGAGGCCGGGATCGCCGCCGTGTTCGCGCTGCGCCCGCCGTACCACCTGGCTCGCGCCGACGCGGCCCTGGTGGACGAGCACGGCGCCGCGCGGACGGCGGTCGCTCACCTGATCGCGCAGGGGCATGAGCGGATCGGCTACCTGGGCGGGGACCAGGCCAGTTACCGGACGCGCCAGCTGCTGGACGGGTACCGCGAGGCGATGGGCACCGCCGGGCTGACGGTCGATGAGGCGTGGACCTCGCTGACCCCGCAGCGGCTGCTGAACTCGACGGTCACCGCGGTGCTGTGCGGCAGCCGGGAGCACACCGCGCTCGCGCTGCGCACGGTCGTCGAGGCGGGCATGTCGCGGAGAGTGGCGGTGGTCGGGTTCGGTGCCTTCGAGCTGGCGGAGTACCTCGCGCCGGGCCTGACCGTCATCTCCTACGATCCGGCGGAGGTGGGCCGGGCGGCGGGAGAATTGCTGTTCGGCCGACTGGGCGGTTATCGCGGGCCGGGCCGCCGGGTATACGTTCCGGCCACGCTGGTCACGCGCGGGTCCGGGGAGGTCCCGCCCGCCGTGCCGTAGGTGCGCCTAGGTGCCTTGCGCGGTGTCAGGGTGCGTTGCGCGGCATGCGCGGCTTGCGCGGCTTGCGCGGGTCAGCCAATCATCAGGGCCGCGATAATGGCCGCCACGATGGCGACCGCCACCACGATGCCGACGAGAAGCCATACTTTGGACCGCGGGGCTTTCATCTCCCACGGCGCTGGCATATTGTCGTCTTGACTCTGCGCGAAGGCCCGGAACCGGGCTGTGCTGGCGCTCTGGTCCTCGTCTGGGTAAGCCATATAAACGACCATAGCCGGTTATACGCGGTGATTAGGGGCAATTGAGTCGGCCCGCTCGATCAGCCTGGACAGCACGATCACGCTCCTCGTGCGCAGTACGCAAGGCTCCGCGCCAATGCGCTCCATCACGCGCTCGAAGTGCTTGACGTCCGCCGCGCGGATATGGACGAGCGCGTCCGCCTCGCCGGTGACCGTGCACGCGTCCACCACTTCCGGATATTTCCTGACAGCGACGGCGATTTCCTCTGGCGATGTCCGCCCGCCGCAGAATAGCTCCACGTACGCTTCGGTCGTCCAGCCCACCGCCGCCGGATCGACGCGGGCGGAGAACCCCGTGATCGCGCCCGAGGCGCGCAGCCGGTCCACCCGCCGCTTGACGGCGGGGGCGGACAGCCCCACCTCGCTTCCGATCACCGCGTAGCTGGCACGGCCATCCTTGATCAGCGCGGTCACGATCCGCGCATCGATGTCATCGAGGCTCATCGGTTCACCATCATGGCACCTGGGTCGGCCAGCACGGCGAAACCGGGCTGCGTTGATGAAAAGAACGAGGCCCGGTGTCCCGCTTTCACCGGGCCTCGTAAGTGTGACGCCCCCGTTTCGGCGGTGGTTTACCGCCCGTCAGATCTTTTAGCGGACGCGGTATGTCACGCGTTCGCCAGCGCCGGGCTCAGGGGCGGAGCGTAGGCATCGGAGGATAGTTCCTCCAGCGACCTGCCCTTGGGCTCCGGCAGCAGGTACATCGTGAGCAGGAGGCCCGCCAGTGACACCACGCCGGCCACGATCTCCGCCCCGCGGATCCCCATGGACGATGCGAGCATGTCGGGGAACAGGAAGGCGCCGGCGAACGCGCCCATCTTGCCAAGGCCGGCCGAGATGCCGTGACCGGTGGTCCGCACCTCGACGGGGAAGACCTCGGCGGGGTAGATGAACGTCGTGGTGTTCGGGCCGTACTCGGTGAAGAAGTAACTGACCCCGAACAGGATCAGGAACGGCCAGGCCTCCTCCGTCACTCCCGGTATGAGGCCGATGAGGAGGAACATCAGCCCCATCAGGCCGAAGCCCAGGATCTGGATGGACTTGCGCCCCGACTTGTCAAGCAGCGCGATCGCCACGATGTAGCCGGGTACCGCGAACACCGCGAAGATGGCGAGCTGGATCAGCGTGTTGGTCAGCAGCGACGCGTTGGGGTTCAGCAGCGCGAGGATCTCCGGAGAGGAGATCGAGTTGCCGTAGTAGGCGAAGTCCATGAGGCACCAGGCGCCCGCGGTTCCGATCAGCCACATCAGCATCCGCCGGTTCCGGGCCAGCACGCCGAAGCCGTCGAGCACGCCCTGCGAGTGCCGGGCCTTCGACTCCTGGTGAGTGGGGATGCCGGGGGTTCCGCCGGTGGCCGCCGCGACCGCGGCCTCCGCTTCCTCGGCGGCGCCGCCGGCCATCGCGAACCGCGGCGTCTCGTGGATCTGCCGCCGCAGGTAGAACACGGCTAGGCCGGGGACGGCGCCGAGGGCGAGCAGGATCCGCCAGGTGGTGTCGCTGGACAGGCCGGAGCCGAGCAGGATGGAGGCGACCAGCGGTCCGACGATCAGGCCGGCGCCCTGCATGGCGAACACGAGGCCGACCATCCGGCCGCGGGATTTCTTGCCTGAGTACTCACTCATGATCGTCGCGGAGACGGGGTAGTCGCCGCCGATCCCGATGCCGAGGATGATGCGGCAGATGAGCAGGAACGCGAAGTTCGGCGCGAAGGCGGAGACGAGCGCCCCGGCCGCGAGGATGAGAACTTCGTAGCCGTAGATGCGCTTGCGGCCGAGCATGTCCGCGATACGGCCGAAGACCAGCGCGCCGACCGCGGAGGCCAGCAGCGTGGCGGAGTTCAGCCAGGAAACCTCGCTGGTGGACAGCCCCCACTGGGTCTCCAGCAACGACACCACGATGCCGATGACGAACAGGTCGTAAGCATCGGTGAAAAACCCCATTCCGGACACAAACATGATCTTTAGCTGGAACCGGGAGATCTTTGACTCGTCCAGCGCGGAGAACGTTCCGGTTGGTGATTGGGAAGACTCGGTCATGCCGCGACGTTAGGGCAGGCCTAGTGATTTCCGAACCTACTCAAACTAGACACAAAACGAACATAAGATGAATTACGAGTTACTTCGGATTTTGCAAATATGTCGATATCACCCTTGGTGTGATAGGCGACTCATAGGGTTTAGCGGACCCGTTAGTAGGCAGGGCCGGACGGCTGATTGGGCCGGGCCGGACGGAAGAACCACAACGCCATCACCGTGGCCATGCCTACTGCCCAGACCGCGCCGTCGAGCAACTTCCCGAGGACGGGTCCCGGGAGAACGATGGGAGTGATCAAAACCAGCGTGTAGACCACGAACAGCACGGTCCCGGTCACCCGCGGCCACCTATACCCGCGACTGGCCGCCCACGCCAGCAGCAGCCACAGCAGGATGCCGATCACGTCGGAGGTGACGGTTATCACGATGATGCCTTGCGTGGTCGAATTGGCCGCACTCACCGACTGCGTCGGATCCTGCGCCATGACCGCGGCCTTGATCGCTTCGGAGCTCGTGAGGGCGACGATCAGGTCTATGAGCGTGACGACCGCGCCGATCACCATCAGCACCGCGGCGTTCTTGTTGGGCACCCGCGGCCGGGCCGGGGTGGACGTCCGGTAAGGGCTGGACGGACTGTAGCCGCCGTGGGACGCGGCGCTTGAGGGTGACCCGTAGGGCGGCGACGCGGTACTGGAGGGTGGCCCGTACTGCGCGACCTGCCCAGGCGTCGACCCGGTCGGAGTCCCGGACGGATGCTGGGCGTACCCCGGGACGGGGGGCGCCGTGTTGCCGGTCGGCCCCGGGTACCCCGGTGGCCCCGTGTTCCCGGTGATCCCCGTGTTCCCGGTGGGTGGCGGGTATCCGGTCGGAGCCGGGTATCCGGGCGCCTGGAGCGCGGGATTCGCGCGGCCGTCCGCCTGGCCCGGGCCCGGCTGCGGCAGGTCCTGCTGGGACGCCCGGATGAGGTCGGCCACATTGGTGGGCCAGAACGTCCCGGTAGCGGATCCGCGGGAGGCGAAATCCGCGGAAAGGCTTGCGCCGTGCTGGGCGAGCATGGCTGCCAGCGCCGCCGGCTCCGGTCGGCTCCCGGGATCCTTTCTCATGCAGGCGGCGACGACCTCCCGCAGTTCCGGGGGGAGGCCGTCCAGGCTCGGCTCCCCGTTGACCAGCCGGTACAGGATGGTCGCGGCGCTTCCGCGGCCGAATGGCGGGTTCCCGGTCGCCGCGAAGGCGAGCAGCGCGCCGAGCGAGAACACGTCGCTCGCCTGCATGGCGTTGCCCTCTGCCTGCTCGGGAGCCATGTAGCCGGGGGTGCCGACCGTCATCCCGGTCTGCGTCAGCGAGTTCCCGTCGAGCGCCCGCGAGATGCCGAAGTCGATCAGGTGCGGCCCGTCCGGGGCCAGCAGAACGTTCCCGGGCTTGAGGTCCCGGTGCACCACGCCGCACGCGTGCACCGCCCGCAGCGCCTCGGTTAGCCCGGCCGCGAGCCGCCACACCGCCAGCTCCGGCAGTGGCCCGTGCTGCTCGACCAGCGAGGCGAGCGACGGGCCGGGCACGAACGCGGTGGCCAGCCACGGCGGGTCGTCGTTCAGGCCCGCGGCCACGACGGGCGCGGTGTACATGCCGCCGACCGCCCTCGCGGCGTCTACCTCGCGGGCGAAGCGCCTGCCGAACTCCGGGTCGTCCGTCAGCTCCGGGCGGACCACCTTAACGGCGACGGCCCGGCCGGCCGGGGAATAGCCGAGGTACACCCGCCCCATGCCGCCTGACCCGAGCCGGGCGCGCAGCTGGAACTCGCCGACGGCGCGCGGGTCGCGCGGGGAAAGCGGTTCCACTCGGTTTGCCTCGCTCGGATAGCTACATTTGCTTCCGCCCTTTTTATAGCAGCATCCCGAACGGATAGTCGCGACTCCCCCGTCCCGGCTTCCCCGCCACGCGGGGGACGGGGACAGCTACGGCGGCGTGTTCGATCATCATAGCCCCGTCAAGCTCCGCTCACCGCGACGACGCCGTCCATCGTGTTCACGTAGGCGGTGCGGCGGGCCAGCGACAGCGAGGAGAAATGCGGCAGGTCCGCGTCCAGCGGGATCGAGTCCACGGCGTGCCCGCTGGCCGGGTCGAGTTCATACAGCACGCCGTTGCCGTTGCCAGGGCCGGTGGCCCAGACCGCCCCGCCGCCGAGGACCGGGGACCCGTTGGTGGCGGCCGGCCCGCGCCACAGCACGCCGATCCGCCGCTTCGCCTGGCTGACGGAGACGGCGGCGATGCCGCCGCTGGCGCACGGCTCGTACACCACCGGCCCGCTGACGGCCGCCGCCCCGTATGCCGGGCAGATCCGCCGCTGTGCCCGCTGGCCCCCGACACCGCCCATGCTCAGCGTGTCCAGCAGGTACCCGGTGCCGCGCTTGCCCACGATGAACGTGGAGTTCCCGGCGGCCAGCGCGGGCTGGGTGGAGCCGAGGTCGAGGTCGAGGTCATTGTCATCCGCCCAGGTGGCGGGCGCGAAGAAGTCGACTCGGTGCAGCGCAGGGTTGAGCGCGTCTACCGAGTCACTCCCGTCGTACGGCGGGCCGGTCGCCGCGCCGTTGCCGATCGAGATCCACAGGTCGCCGCCCGGGCCGGCGACGGGACCGGCGGTTCCCCAGACCGCACCCTCCCGGCTGGTCGGGGTGAAGAAGGTGACCTGCGGGCCGGTACCGGAGGCCGGGAGCCCGGCGACCGCGCCGACGTAGGTTCCGCAGTCCCCGTCAAGCCCGCCGAACCCCGCGTACACCCGACCGCCGGAAATCGTCAGCGCGGTCCGCTGCTGGTCGTAGGCGGGGTCGTTGCGATTGGTCCGCAGTGAGAAGGAACGGTCCACCCTGACGGTGCCATCGGACGCCGACAGGCCGAACAGCGTGAACGTGTACCCGGTACTCTCCGCGACCACGTACACGAGCCCGGTGGCCCGGTCGTAGGCCGGGGTCCCGGTGATGCCGAGCGGGAAGATGTCCCCGCAGCCGTGCAGGTCGCTTCGCGGCACCGGGGTTCCGAGGTGACGGCGCCAGGTGACCTTGCCGGTGGACGCGCTCAGCGCGTAGACGGTGTCGTTCTCGGTCGCGGCGATCACGTTCTCGCCGACCGCGAGGGGCTGGCCGTAGACGGCCCCGTCGAGGTTCGCCGTCCAGCGGATACCGAGCTTCCCGGCGCGGGGCAGGCCGGGCGCGACCCCGGTCCGCGCCGCGTTCTGGTCGAAGGTGGGCCACGCGGCCGCCGGATGGCCGGTGCCCGGCCGGCCACTGGGGCG
>JAFMRC010000257.1 GCA_017354375.1 Nocardiopsaceae bacterium
GGCCTGGCCTGCGCGGCGGCGGGCGCGGCGGTGGGAGCGGTCGCCGTCACCACCCGCGGCGACCTCCTGACCGGCCTGGCCGCGGTCTGCCTGGGCCTGGCCTACGGGCTGTGCCTGGTGTCGGGCCTGCGCCAGTCCGAGGAACTGGCCGGGGCCAGCGACCGCGGCGCGGTGCTCGCGTGCTACTACGTGCTCGCCTACCTGGGCTTCGCCGCTCCGTACGTGGTGGCCGCCGTGAACGTCGCTCTCGGCTCCGTAGGTACCCTTACCGCCGCGGCGGGCTGCGCGGCGGCGCTGACCGGGTGGCTGGCCGCCCAGGCCCAGCACATCACTCACGGATCTCACATCACTCACGTACCGCCCTGACTCACCCGTTCCTATTTGAGGGTAATCGTCTAGTAATGCGGCATTTGCCATGCTATGACTGGCAATTAATCACGGCCGGAAAAAGAAGACCGGTAATGAGTCACAAGCGGTCGCCGGCCGGGCTCAGTGAAGGGTGGGGTCATGAGTCCCAGATTCACCATGCGCCGCCGATGGTGGCGGCTTGCCGCGACCGCGCTTACCCTCGGGGCGGGCTTGTCGCCACTGGTCGTCGCGCAGCTGGCGCAGGCGTCCCCCGAGCCCGCGGCCGCGGCGGCGACGTCCGTGCAGGCCTGCGGGTCCGGCCCGGCGGTCACCAGGCCCGCCAGCATGATCTTGACCTGCGCGGACCACGGTGAGGTCGCCAGGAACCTGACCTGGACGAGCTGGACGGCGAAGCGGGCCACGGCGACCGGCGAGGTCACCTGGCGGACCGGCGGGACCAGCCTCGCCCGCAGCACCCGCTGGGGCAAGGCGGCGGCGAGCTTCACCCTCTCCGGCCCGAAGGCCGACCCGAACGCCGGATCCGGGAGCAAGACCCTGTTCACCACCATGACGATGCACGTGACCGGCGCCACGCCGAAGGGCTTCAAGCGGGACCTGGCCTTCGACGAGTCGCCGCAGCCCGCGATCACGCCCGCGACCCCGCCCGCGACTAGGGCGCCCGCGTCCTCGAAGGCCGTCGCGCCCGCGGCGTCCAGCGGCACCCTGAACACCGCGGCCATCGGCGGGTACTGGGAGCTGGCGGGCGGCCCGTCGTCGGTGGCCGAGACCGCCGAGGCGATCACCGGCGCGGAGTCCTCGTTCGAGCCGGGCATCATCCAGGCGGGCCAGCCGTACTCGACGACCGGCTGGGGCCTGTGGCAGATCACTCCCGGGGACTCGGTTCCCGGCACCTTCGGCGAGGACTACCAGCTCCTTGACCCCTGGAACAACGCCGAGGGGGCCGTCAACAAGTACGACGCCGCCGGCGGCTTCTCGCCGTGGACCACCTACGACGACGGAGCCTACAAGAACTACGTGAAGTATGAATCCGCCCCCAACACGAACCTGTCCGACCCCGGCCAGTACGACCCGATCAACGGCGCCCCGTCCGGCACGCACAACAGCTCGCACCCCGGCAGCACCTACGGGCCGCCGCTGCCGGGCGCCGGGACGGTCGACCTCTTCTGGAAGGACGCCAGCAACGACCTGGAGCAGGCGTCCGGGCCCGCCGACGGCAACCTGGTCGGCCCGGTCGAGCGGGCTTCAATGGGGTCTAACAGCTCCAACCCGGCCGTCGCGGTCCAGTCCAACGGCTACACCTACGTGTACTGGGAGGAAAACGGCGATCTGTGGGAGGACTACTGGAACGGCTCGTGGTCCGGCGCGGTCGACTCGGGGATCAGCGGCGTGGCGTCCGAGCCCACGGCCGCGGTTAACTCCGCAGGCACCGCCTATGTCTTCTGGAAGGGCACCAACGGCAACCTGTACGAGGCCTCCGGCCCGGCCGCCGGGAAGCTTTCCGGCGCGGTCGACCGGGGGATGGGGACGCTCGGCTCGGCGCCCACGGTCGGCATCGACAGCCACAGCTTTACCTACGTCTACTGGCAGGGCACCGACGGCCACCTCTGGGAGACCCACTGGGACAACTCGACGGCGTCGTTCACCAGCGCGACCTCGCAGACGGGCATGGGGACCCTCGGCTCGGCTCCCTCCGCGGTGGTGACCGCGGGCGGCGTCGCCCACGTCTTCTGGAAGGGCACCAACGGCTACTTCTACGAGGGTTCCGGGAACGCCGACGGGACGCTGGGCGGCCCGACCGAGCGCTCCAACATGGGGACGCTCGGCTCGGCGCCCTCGGCCGGGATGTCCGAGGCCAACTGGCCCGCCGTCTACTGGCTGGGCCAGGACGGCACCCTGTGGGAGGGCTACTACAACGGCTCCGGATGGCCCGGCCCGGCCCACCGGACCAGCGTGGGCACCCTCGCCAACCCGCCCTCGGCGGCCGTCTACGGCGGCTGACCGGGGACGCGTGCCCGCCGCCGCTCTACGGGCCGGTGACGGACTTGAGGGCGGCGGCGGACTCGCGGATGAGCTGGGGCAGGGATGCCCCGGCGGGGCCGGCGACCCAGCGCTCGAAGGCGACCTTGAAGATGGCGATCCCGGCCTCGGCGGCCAGGGCCGCGGCGGGGTCGCCCACGCCGCGTCGGCGCAGCGCCCCGGCGAGGGCCGAGGCCAGCGACGCCATCTTGATCAGCTCCCGTTCCCGGAGGTCGGGGTGGGCTGCGATGATGGCCTGCCGGTGCCGCGCGAGCTCGTGGCGCTGCTTGGTGAACACGTTCTCGGCGAATTCGGCCAGGGCGGCGGCGATCGCCTCGACCGGCCCCAGGCCGTCATCGGAGGCCTTCAGGGTGCCTCGCACCAGGAGGTCTTCCAGCCCCTCCGTGCCGCCGAACAGCACTTCCCGCTTGTCCGCGAAGTGCCGGAAGAACGTCCGCTCGGTGAGCCCCGCCCGGGCGGCGATCTCGGCGACGGTCGTCGCGTCGAACCCGCGCTCGGCGTACAGCTCAAGGGCCGCCTTCTCCAGGCGGCCCCGCGCGTTCGGCTCCCAGCGGACCATGCTCCGATCCTAGCTCGATGACAGTAACTGTCATCGCTGTGGTACCTTAATGACAGTAGCTGACATCGGGTCGGCGGACCAGAGGGGAACCCATGCGCGTATTCGTCACCGGGGCGTCGGGGCACATCGGCTCGGCCCTTCTCCCGGAATTGCTGGAAGCCGGGCACGAGGCAGTCGGCTTGGTCCGTTCGGACGCATCGGAGGCCGTCGTGGTGGGGGCCGGCGCCCGCGCGCACCGCGGTACCATCGCCGACCCGGAGGGTTTCGCAGGCGCCGTGGCGGCGGCGGACGGGGTGATCCACCTCGCGTTCGACCACGAGGCCATGCGCGCCGGCGACGCGGCGGGGGCGATCGCGACCGACGCGCGGGTGATGGAGATGTACGCACGGGTCCTCGCCGGCACCGGCAAGCCCCTGGTCGCCGCCTCGGGAACGCTGATACTGGCCGGGCTGGGCCGGACCGGGACCGAGGACGACGCGCCCGCCCTGGAGGGGATGCCGGACCGGGAGAGCCCGGTGATGGCGCTGGCGGATCGCGGGGTGCGAGTCTCGGCCGTGCGGCTGCCGCCGACCGTGCACAGTTCGCTGGATCGTCACGGGTTCATCCCGGCGCTGATCGGCATCGCGCGGGAGGCTGGGGCATCCGGCTACGTGGGCGACGGCGCGAACCGGTGGCCCGCGGGCCATACCCGCGACGTGGCCCGCCTGTTCCGGCTGGCGCTGGAGAAGGCCCCGGCGGGGGCGCGGCTGCACGCCGCCGGCGACCTCGGAATCCCGTTCCGGGAGATCGCCGAGGCGATCGGCAAGAACCTGGGGGTGCCGGCGGTGAGCGTCGCGCCGGAGGAGGCGGACGCGCGGTTCGGCTTCCTCGGGCCGATCGTGCGGATGGACAACCCGGTCTCGACGGCCCGCACGCGGGAGCTGCTCGGCTGGGAGCCGTCCCGCCCCGGCCTGATCGACGACCTCAACCAGGGCCATTACTTCGCCGCCTGAGGCGCCCGTCCATACTTGGGCGGTGCACCTGATCATCGGCACGTACACCGAGCGGCTGCCGCACGTCCACGGCAAGGCCGACGGCATCGGCGCGGCCAGCTTCGACCCGGCCAGCGGGCGACTCGGCGAGGTGCGGGCGCTGGCCGCGGCGCGCAACCCGTCCTACCTCGCCGTCACCCCGTCCGGGGACCGCCTGTACGCCGTGTGCGAGTCGGACATGTTCGAGGGCAACCGGGGCGGCGGCCTCGCCGCGTTCGAGCGGGACACCCGCACCGGCGAGCTGACCAGGCTGAACGCGCGCTCCACCGTGGGAGACTGGCCGTGCCACGTCGCGCTGGCGCGCGGTGGCCGTTTCGTGGTCACCGCGAACTACGGGACCGACGGGGGATCGGTCACCGTGTACCCGGTGCGGGCCGACGGCGGCCTCGGCGACCTCGCCGACCACGTGCGGCACCCGGGCTCCGGGCCGAACGCGGAGCGGCAGGCCAGCTCGCACGCGCACATGATCGCCAGCGACCCGTCGACGGGGGACCTCCTGGTGGCCGACCTGGGCGCCGACACGATCTTCGGGTACGAGGTGTCCGGCACCGGGGGGCTGTCGCTGAAGCGGGAGCTGAGGACGCGGCCCGGCGCCGGGCCGCGGCACCTCGCGTTCCACCCGGACGGGAGGCACCTCTTCGTGGTGAACGAACTGGACGGCACCGTGTCCGTATGGCGCCGGGACGCGGGCGGCTCCGGGGATCGGGGCGGTTCCGGGGATCCCGGTGACTCTTGGGATCCCGGCGGCTTCGCGGAAGTCGCCGCGGTATCCACGATTCCGGCCGGTGCCGCGATCCCGCCGCATGCCGGAGGCGGCAACTTGCCGGCCGCTGTCCGGGTGAGCCCGTCCGGACGCCATGTCCTGGTGTCGAATCGCGGGCACGACAGCATCGCCGTGTTCCGCTTCGACCCGCCCGCCTCCGGCCTGCGGCTCCTCGGCGTGGTACCCGCCGAGGGGGAATGCCCGCGGGACTTCGTCCTCACCCCGGACGGGCGGTGGCTCATCGCCGCCAGCCAGGACGGCGACCTGCTCGCGTCCTACGCATTCGACGACGTCGCTGGCACGCTCCGCCTCCTGCACCGCGCCACCGCCCCGACCCCCGCCTGCCTGGCCCTCGCCTGACGTCAACGGGGCCAGGCACGCGATGCCTATGCGGGCAGCTGGTCGGTCACCTCGGCGATGCGGGGGATCAGGTGCTGCCAGCCGCCGCCCATGATGCGGCGGAACGGTAGATGTCGGCGGGAGTGACCAGGGTCAGGAACGGATCCGTTTCGGCGTGGGCCGTTATCCGCTGGGTGAACCCGCTCCGGGAAAACAGGTACCGGTGCGTATCCCTGGTTACTCCTCCGATGGAGGGAGCCAGGCGGTCGAGAAGGTTCAGCTCATCGAAGTCGACCGGGTGCTCGGTCCACTTGCGCATGCCTATGGCGAGAGTGTTTCCCGTTCCGTCGATTCCGACCACGTCGACTTCCCGCTCTTCTGTGCGGGGTCCGTTACCCTTAGGCACCTGGCCCCACCAGCGGCCGACCGCCGTGACTCCCGGCATCTCGCGCAGGACGTGCTCCTGGCATATGTTCTCCCACGCCTTGGAGGCATGATGATCCAGTTCGGGGAGTACGGACGCGTCTAGGTAAGCCGACGCGAGGCTGCTCGTGCGCAACTGCGAGCGCGCTGGCTCGACGAAACGGTAATGGAAACGCAGGAACTGATCGGCGATCTCGTAGGCGGTCTTCTTCGATCGGGGTGAAGCGGTGACCGGCCGGAGGGTGAGAACGAGTCCCAGTCGTTCCAGCGAGGTGAGGATCTTGCCGACTTGAGTGGTCGTCAGGCCGGTCCGATTGGCGATCTGGCTGTTGCGGTTATGGCCGTGCGCGATCGAGCGCAGGATCGCGATGTGGTTCGAGGGATCGGGGATGGACTGTCGCAGCATGAGCTCGGCCTCGTCATGCAACAGTCCGGTGCGCTCGAAGACCTCGGTGAGAAGGCTGTCCGCGAGGGACCTGGTGTCGGGGAACCGGTCCAGGTAGTACGGGATGCCGCCGCAGACGGAGAAGACCCGGACCTTATCGTCATGGGAGTAGCCAGGCTGGAACAGCGCCGCGTCCTGGGCGGTGAACGGCTCCAGCTTCAGTTGCCCTGTTCGCCGGCCGTATAGCGACCCGGCGAGGACCTTGTCCTCGAAGAATGACAGCTCCGATCCCGCGAGCACCAGGACGATGGGCAGGTTCCGGCCCGTGGTCCGCCACCAGCGGCTGATGGTGGTCTCCAGGTCCGGGGACCGGGCGGCCAGCAGCTGGAATTCGTCCAGCACGACCAGCGTGCGCTCGTTCCCGACGTACTGGGCGATAGCCGTGAGGGCGGCATCCCAGCTGGTCAGCGATTGCGTGCGGAGCAGTTCGTTACCCCATACGCGGGCGAGTTCTTCGGTGATGTCGCGAAGCTGCTGGGCCGCCACGGTGTCGGTCGCCTCGAAGTAGAACGACCGGGCTTCAGCGGCGAGATGGGTAAGCAGTTCCGTCTTCCCGACTCGCCTGCGCCCGTAGACCACCAGGAACTCGGCACTGTCTCCCGAGAGGCGCCGGCGCAGCATCGACAGCTCACTTGCCCGGTTGAGAAAACGCATGAGAATATCTTACAAAAATTCTCTCTCCCGAGATAATCTTCTAGAGAATTTTCTTGGAGTGCTTCCTCTGGTCTCCCAGGTAGCCGGGCGGGAGGATTACAGCCGCTGCACCATCGCCTCGATGAGGTGCGGCCCCGGCTCGGCCAGGGCGTTCCGCAGTTGTGACGCGAACTCCTCCGCGGTCGTCGCCCGGGTCGCGGGCACGCCCATCCCGGTCCCGAGCGAGACGAAGTCCAGCGGCGGGTTGTCCAGCGACAGCAAGCTCTTCGACGAGTTCCCGGCCGAAGCGGCCCCGACCCGCTTCAGCTCCATGCCGAGGATCGCGTAGGCCCGGTTGCTGAAGACCACCGTGGTGACGTCGAGGCTCTCGCGGGCGTGCGTCCACAGCGCGGAGATCGTGTACATCGCGCTGCCGTCGGCCTCCAGGGCCAGGACCGGGCGGTCCGGGGAGGCGATGGCGGCGCCGGCCGCCAGCGGCAGCCCCTGGCCGATCGCGCCGCCGGTGAGCGTCAGCCAGTCGTGCGGCGGCGCCCCGGCGGTGGCGCCGGGCAGGAAGATCCCGGAGGTGGCGGCCTCGTCGGAGACGATCGAATTTTCCGGCAGCAGCGCCCCGATGACCTCCGCCGCGGTCTTCGCGGTCAGGTCCCCGGCCGGCAGTTCCGGCCGGGACAACGGCTGCGCCGCCGGAGAAACATCCGCCGCGACCAGATCGGCGAGGGCCTCCAGAGCCACGGAAATGTCATCCCCGGGCGGCGCCAGAACGTGTGTGGAGCAGCCGTCGGGAGAGAGGACGCTCGGCTTACCCGGGTAGGCGAAGAACGACACCGGGTCGGCGGCCCCGGCCAGGATGAGGTGCCGGGTGCCGTCGAGCTGGGAGGCCGCGGACTCGGCCAGGTAGGCCAGGCGGGGTACGTCCGGGATTCCGGCGCCGCGCTCGTGCCGGGCCGGGAACGTCTCGCCGAGCAGGCGCGCCCCGGTGGCGGCGGCGATCCGGCTGGCCGCCCCGATCGCCGTCCGGCGCAGGCCGGCGCCGCCGAGCAGGATCGTGCACGGCTCGCTCCCGCGCAGCGCCTTCGCCGAGACCCTGATCGCGGTCTCCGGCACCGGGGAGGCGGGCCGGACCGGGACCGGGGGAGCGGGCTGGGCGCCATCGGTCCAGGACACGTCGGCGGGCAGGATGAGCGTGGCGACCCCGCCGGGAGCGGCGGACGCCGCCGCGACCGCCTCGGCCGCC
>JAFMRC010000258.1 GCA_017354375.1 Nocardiopsaceae bacterium
GGGCAGCCGCGGGTGGCCGGGGCAGCCGCAGCCGGGCAGGCGCGCGGGGCAGCAGCGCAGGGGGCATACGCTAGGAGCGTGGTGAGCACAGAAGGACGGCGGATGCTCCGGCTCGAGGTTCGCAACAGCGCGACGCCGGTCGAGCGGAAGCCGCCATGGATCAAGACCCGGGTGCGGACCGGCCCCGCCTACACGGAGCTGCGGAGCCTGGTGAAGTCCGAGGGACTGCACACGGTCTGCCAGGAAGCCGGCTGCCCGAACATCTTCGAGTGCTGGGAAGACCGCGAGGCCACCTTCCTGATCGGCGGCGACCAGTGCACCCGGCGCTGCGACTTCTGCCAGATCGACACCGGCAAGCCCGCCCCGCTGGACCGCGACGAGCCCCGCCGGGTCGCGGAATCCGTCGCGACGATGGGCCTGAGGTACGCGACCGTCACCGGCGTCGCCCGCGACGACCAGCCCGACGGCGGCTCCTGGCTGTACGCGCAGACCGCGCGGGAGATCCACGCGGCCGTGCCGGGCTGCGGCGTCGAGCTGCTGGTCCCGGACTTCAACGCGAACCGCGACCAGCTCGAAGAGGTCTTCAGCGCCAGGCCGGAGGTGTTCGCGCACAACATCGAGACCGTGCCGCGGATCTTCCGCCGGATCCGGCCCGGGTTCCGCTACGAGCGGTCGCTTGAGGTCCTCGCGATCGCGCACGACGCGGGCCTGGTCACCAAGTCGAACCTGATCCTCGGCCTGGGCGAGGCCCGCGAGGAAATCGCCCCGGCCATGGCCGACCTGCGGGCGGCGGGCTGTGACCTGCTGACCATCACCCAGTACCTGCGGCCGTCGGCGCGCCACCACCCGGTGGAGCGCTGGGTCAAGCCCGGGGAGTTCGCCGAGCTGCGGGAAGAGGCCGAGGCGATGGGGTTCGCCGGCGTCATGTCCGGCCCCCTGGTCCGCTCCTCCTACCGGGCCGGCCGCCTGTACCAGCAGGCCGTCGAGCAGCGCGCCGCGTCATAGCGGTCCCGCGCCGGCAGCTGGCAGACGGAGGAGTCACCACCATCCGTTCGGTCTAATAATGTTTGTAACGACAACGGAGAGCGGCACCATGGGAAGGGCTGAGCCGGTGGCTGACAAGAACAGCGCTGCGGACATGCAGAACGCGGGGCGGCTGAAGCAGATGCGGATGGTCGCGGGGCTGGTCCACCGGCAGGACCCGAAGGCGATGCCGATCGTGCTCGGCAGCGGGCTCGGCATCATGGTCGTGCTGGTGGTCGTCGGGGTGGTCCTCGGGCAGTGGATGCTGATCCCGCTCGGGGTGCTGCTCGGGGCGCTGGTCACCATGTTCCTGTTCGGGCGTTTCGCGCAGTCCGCGCAGTACAAGGCAATCGAGGGACAGACCGGCGCCGCGGCGGCGGTGCTGCAGTCGATGCGCGGCAACTGGACGGTCACCCCGGCGGTCACCGCCAACAAGAGCCTGGACGTGGTGCACCGCGCGGTCGGGCGGCCCGGCGTCGTGCTCGTCGGCGAGGGATCGCCGGGCCGGGTCTCGGGGCTGATCGCGAACGAGAAGAAGAAGACCGCGCGGGTCGCGCACGACGTGCCGATCTTCGACTTCCAGGTGGGCGACGGCGAGGGGCAGGTCCCGGTCAGCAAGCTGCAGCGGAAGCTCATGCGGCTGCCCCGCAACCTCAAGCCCGCCGCGGTGAGCGACCTCAACTACCGGCTGAAGGCGCTGCAGCCCACCATGCAGATGCCGAAGGGCCCGATCCCCAAGGGCGCCCGCCAGCCCAAGATGCCGAAGCCGAGAATGCGGTAAAAACCCTTTTTCCCGAACGGATCGGGGCGACTGCCACCGCAGTCAGCTCCTGTCTCCGCGCCCGAAGGGCGCATCGGGGGGTACGGGGGGTCGTCCCCCCGGGCTGGCACTGCTATCGTGAGCGCCCGGTAAGGTGGCGTTTTCGCCACCGGGCGCTCACGATAGCCGAACGACGACCGTGTTGGCGGCGCGGTCGTGCAGGCCGCGCAGGTCGCGATCGGACAGCAGCGGGGGGACGACGCACAGCAGCAGGACGGCGCGCACCAGCAGCCAGCCGAGGCCGGGGCGGTCGCCGTCGGTGCGGATCACGCGGATGCCCAGCAGCCGCTTGCCGAGGGTCAGGCCGCTGATCGCGGTGATCAGCCAGGCCTGGAGGCCGAACGCCGCCAGCGTCCAGAACTGCGTGGCGAAGTAGCGCGGGTCGCTGGCGCCGGCGGTCAGCGGGTAGCGCAGGATCGCGGAGACGATCAGCTCGCAGGCGACCCAGTCGATGATCAGCGCGAGGAGGCGGCGGCCCATCGGCGCGACGGACCGCGGGCCGGCTTCCGGCAGGCCGAAGCGCTGGCCGGGGTAGCCGGGAGCGTCGGGCACGGCGCTTGTCTTCTCGGGCCTGGTCTTCTCGGGCACGGTACTACGGTATCCGTTCCGGCCCGCTCCGATCGGTTCCGGGGGCGCTTCGGGGCGCGCGTAACATCCGCGAAACGTTAGGGACACGGGGCCGAAATTGCGGGCGGCTAGCGTCCTAGCTGCACACGCCGGGTACCGAGGCATTACGTGCGTAGATCGTTGCGCCCCGTCAGGGAGGGTTGATGTTCAGCACCGCTGAAGAGGTTCTCAGCTACATCGCTGAGAAAGAGGTGGAGTTCGTCGATGTCAGGTTCTGCGACCTGCCGGGGACCATGCAGCACTTCACCGTGCCGGTCGAGTCGTTCAGCGCGGACGTCTTCAACGACGGCCTGATGTTCGACGGCTCGTCCATCCGCGGGTTCCAGCAGATCCACGAATCGGACATGCTGCTGCTCCCCGACCCGTCGACGGCGGTGATCGACCCGTTCCGCAAGCGCAAGACGCTGGACCTCACGTTCTTCGTGCACGACCCGCTGACCGGCGCCCCGTACACCCGCGACCCGCGGAACATCGCCCGCAAGGCCCAGGAGTACCTGAAGGGCACGGGCATCGGGGACACGTCCTACTTCGGCCCCGAGGCGGAGTTCTACATCTTCGACTCCGCCCGCTTCTCCACCGCGCCGAACGAGGGGTTCTACCACATCGACTCGGTCGAGGGCGCGTGGAACACCGGCCGTGAGGAAGAGGGCGGCAACCTCGCCTACAAGCCCGCCTACAAGGGCGGCTACTTCCCGATCCCGCCGGGCGACCACTTCGCGGACCTGCGCGCGGACATGACCCGCAACCTCATCGACGCCGGCATCCTGGTCGAGATGCAGCACCACGAGGTCGGCACCGGCGGCCAGGCCGAGATCAACATGCGGTTCAACACGTTGCTGGCCCAGGCCGACAACCTGATGCTGTACAAGTACATCGTCAAGTCCACCGCGCGGGCGGCCGGCAAGACGGTGACGTTCATGCCGAAGCCGCTGTTCGGCGACAACGGCAACGGCATGCACTGCCACCAGTCGATCTGGAAGGACGGCGCGCCGCTGTTCTACGACGAGGTCGGCTACGGGGGCCTGTCCGACATCGGCCGCTGGTACGTCGGCGGCCTGCTGCAGCACGCGCCGTCGCTGCTGGCGTTCACCAACCCGACGGTGAACTCCTACCACCGCCTGGTGCCGGGCTTCGAGGCCCCGGTCAACCTGGTCTACAGCCAGCGCAACCGCTCGGCCTGCTGCCGGATCCCGATCACCGGCTCGAACCCGAAGGCCAAGCGCATCGAGTTCCGGGTGCCGGATCCGTCCGCCAACCCCTACCTCGCGTTCTCCGCGATGCTGATGGCGGGCCTGGACGGCATCAGGAACAAGATCGAGCCGCCGGAGCCGGTCGACAAGGACCTGTACGAGCTGCCGCCGGACGAGGCGTCCGCCATCACGCAGGTGCCGGGCTCCCTGGAGACCGTGCTGAACACCCTCGAGGCCGATCACGCCTACCTCACCGAGGGCGGCGTGTTCACCGAGGACCTCGTCGAGACCTGGATCGACTACAAGCGCGCGAACGAGCTGGACCCGATCCGCCTCCGCCCGGCCCCGCACGAGTTCGAGCTGTACTTCGACTGCTGACGCTGGCGCTCCGGTAAGGCCCACGGGACGATCCGTCCCGCGGGCCTTCGCCGTATTAACCGCGGCCCGGGAAGCGACGTTTACATTTGCCGTGCAATTTACAGCGCAATAGCCTTCTGAGTGGTCTGGGTATTTTGCCCGGATAATGGAGGGGGCAAGCTGGTAAAATTACTTTCGGTGTCGCCTGGTTACCATGCAAGATCTGCGGAGTGATCGCCTAGGGACCGGAGGAACGCGTCCGTTCCGCCCGTGCGACCTTGCCTTCCAGGGATTCCAGGGACAGGCCGTCCAGCTGGGCGGAACCGTCGTCCCGCTGGGCCAGCCAGACTCTCCCCTCCCGCCAGAACGTCCAGTCCGGGTGCCTGCGGCGTGCGCCCTCCAGGTCCGGGGCGGTCGGATCCGTGCCGTTCACTGACACCTTTCACTACATCCGCGAGCTTCCGGGTATGCCAATACAAGCATTACCCGTTCGCCGTCCATGCAATAGTGATAAGTGGGAGCACGCGGGATTGCCCTGCCAGGCGAATCCTCGCTGCAAGCGGACTCGGCATACCGGCTCGACATACCGGCCCGACATAACGGAAGGTGCGCTATGCCAGGGATAGACGGCACGACGCTCCGGGAATGGCGTCGTGCCCGCGGCTGGGACGTACCGCAGCTAGCACGGCAGTTGCGGCGCGCGACGACGGAGCCGATCGCGGCGCACGATGGCCTGATCCGGATGATCCGGAGCTGGGAACGGGGCGCGCACGCGCTGTCCGAGCGCTACGAGCTGCTCTACCGGGCACTGGGGTTCGACGATGGGGCACGGCGGGCGGAACCGGAACCCGGGGAACCTCCGGCCTCACATTATGCGACACTAGGAGCAGCAGCCTCATCATGTGCCGAAACGGACGTGGTGGAGGTCTGCTGCCGGACCCCGGATGGGAGGATCGCCTTCGTGCCCGTGTCGTTGTGCCGGCCCGCCAGGGAGGCCGATCCGGCTGCCGCCGTCGCCCCGGAACCCCTGCCCGGGCCGGCCGCCGCCGAGTCCCGGCCGGCCGAGCGGTTCCTCGCCGCGCGGCGGGCGCTGCGTGACAACGACAACCTGTTCGGCCCCAGGGACGTGATCCCCCTCGCCGTCCGCCAGCTCGCGGCCCTGCGGGAACTGGCGAAGTCCCTGCGCGGAGCCGACCACCGCGAGCTGCTGGTCCCGCAGATCCAGTTCGCCGACTTGCTCGGCTGGCTCTACCAGGACAGCTGCTCCTACGACGCGGCCTCCCGCTGGCTGGACCGCGCCCTGGAGTGGTCTCGCGCGCTCGGCGACGACTGCTGCGTCGCGTTCATCCTGGCCCGCAAGAGCCAGCTCGCCTGCGACACGCGGGATACCGTCACGGCCATCGCCGCGGCCGGGGCGGCGATGCGGCTCGACGGCGGGCGGCAGCCCCTCACCGTCGCCGCGGCCGCCACCTACGGCGCGCACGGCCACGCCCTCGACGGGGACGCCTCGGCCACCCGGCGGCTGTATGACAAGGCACGGGACGCGCTGCGCGACGCTGGCGCCCGGCCCGCCCGGTGGGCCACCTTCCTGGACGCCGCCTACGTCGATGTCTACCAGGCGCACAGCCTCGCCGCGCTGGGCGACCACGCCGCCGCCGCGGACGGGTTCGGAGCCGCGATCCGCAAGCTCCGGCCCGGCTACCACCGCGACCGGGGCGTCTACCTCGCCCGCGAGGCCCGCGCCCGCGCCGCCAGCGGGGAGCACGACCGAGCCGCGGAGCTGGCGGCCCAGGCCATGGCGATCGGCGCCGAGACCCGGTCCGCGCGGATCTTCTCCGAGCTCTCCGCCGCGCGCGAGGCCTCGCCGGCCGCGCGGGACTCCCCGGCCATGGCCCGGATCCGCGCCGCGCTGAGCGCGGCCCAGTAAGAGGAGGCCCGGCGAGAGGAGGACTCGCGTGCCCGGTCCGGACGACGAACGATGGATGGCCTCAGCCGTCGACCTTGCCTGGCAGTGCCCGCCGTCACAGGCGGCGTACTCGGTGGGCGCGGTCGTCGTCGCCGCGGACGGGACGCCGCTGGCCGGCGGATACTCCAGGGAACTCGACCCGCACGTGCACGCGGAGGAATCGGCGCTCGGCAAGCTTCCCGACGGTGACCCGCGGCTGGCGGGGGCGACCATCTACAGCACCCTGGAGCCCTGCTCGGCGCGCAAGTCCCGGCCGCGCAGCTGCACCCAGCTGATCATCGCCTCCGGCATCCGGCGGGTGGTGATCGCCTGGCGGGAGCCGAGCCTGTTCGTCGCGGACTGCCAGGGATGCGAGCTGCTGGAGCAGGCCGGGCTTGAGGTCGCCGAGCTTCCCGCGTTCGCCGAGCGCGCCAAGGCACCCAACCGGCACCTGCCGCTGTCCTGACATCGCTACTCTGGCCTGGCTGAAACTGGCGCAGGATGCGACAATTATCACTAACCTCGGCAACGACTACATTTCCCGATACTGGTGAGTACCTTTGAACGTGGAGAGAGAGGGCCTGCAGGGGGAGCTGCGGTACCCAGCTGATGTTGTCCAGGTCAGGTGAGGGGCTGGCGATGGAGACGACGACCTATACCGCCCTGTGCGAGCGGGCGGGACGCTGGTGGACGATCCGGATCCCGCAGGTCGATGGGCTGACAGCCCAGGTCAGGAGCCTCGAGCAGGCGGAGATGATGGCCCGCCAGTCGGTTGCCCGCGCGCTCGGGATTCCGGCGGAGTCGATCGTGGTCGAGGTGGTACCCGAGGCGCCGGCTCCGGTGACGCAGGCGCTGCAGGCCCGGCACGCGGCGCGCCAGGCCCTGGAGACGGCGGTGCAGGCCACCCTCAACGCCCTCGACGTCCTGGCCCAGGAAGGCTACAAGTTCCATGACGCCGTGACGATGCTCGGCCTGTCTCCGGCGGAGATCGCGCAGTACGCGCCCGACGGGTTCGGGGGCGACTCCGCCTCGCGCGGTTCCTCCGCGAGCGGTACCTCAGCAGGCAGCGGGTCCCCTCCCGGAACCCCCGCCGCCGGGAGCCCCGCTGCCACCTCGGGCCCGGTGCAGATGGTCACCAAGTAAGGATCGCGGCCCGGGGTTCCCCGGGGTTCCGGGGGCGCCACCCGTGAGATAACCGTGTTGGCGGGGCATGCTCACATGCGTAAAGTTGGTGCTGTTGTGAGCGATTACGAGATCATTGCCCGTATCGACGGGTTCTGTGACGCCGTGCCGCGGCAGCGCGCACGCGCCGAGGAATTCGGCTCCCTCGTGTTGTTCGTCCCGGTCGGCGCCGGCTGGCCGTACTACGCCCGGCCGCTGGCGGACAGGCGGCTGCCGGTGCGAGCCGCCGACATCCGCGTCGTGCGCGCGCGGCAGCGAGAACTCGTGATCCCCGAGTCGTTCGAGTGGCTGGAGCAGGCCGCCCCGACGATGACCGCCGCCGCCGCGGAAGCCGGTCTTGACCCGCGGCGGCACCCGCTCATGGTGCTGCGCGAGCTCGCGCGGCCGCCGCAGGTGCCATCGCACGTCACCATCCGGCTGGTCTCCCCCGGCGACGCGGACCTCGTCCTGGCGTGGGCCGTGCCGGGCGTGGCGTTCCGGCACCCCGGCACCGACGCCGACGAGGCCGGCGTCACCGAGCGCGACAAGCTCGCCGCCGACCACGACGGCAGCATCATCGAGTTGCTCCGCGAGCGCCTGGAATCCGGGCAGTCCGCGCTCGCCGCCGCGGTCGGGCCGGACGGGCCGCTCGCGGCCGGCAGCTACCAGCTCGCCGACGGCGTCGCCGAGATCACCGGGGTCGGCGTGCTGCCGGCCAGCCGGCGC
>JAFMRC010000259.1 GCA_017354375.1 Nocardiopsaceae bacterium
CGGCCACCCGCCGCAGGTCGACGGCCAGCTCGTGGGCCTCCGGCGCCCCGTCGGTGGCGGGCAGCACGGGGCCGGTGGCGGGCAGCACGGGCCGGACCATGACGGTATCCCGGAAGTTGTTGCGGTACTGGATCCAGTCGCAGACCACGCGCAGCCGGGTCAGGTCCGCGTCCGAGGCGGCCACGGCGGAGATCAGCGGGCCGAACGCGGCCCGCGCCGCCGGGGTGTCGCGGAGCCGGCGGACCGGGCGGACCTCAATCTGCACGGGATACCCCCGCCATCTCCAGCAGCGCCGGGGTCTGCTTCTCGTAGCCGGCGGTCAGCAGGTGCACCCCGGCGACACCGGGCAGCTCCCGCAACTCCGCGATGATCTCCGCGGCGACCCTCGCGCCCTCGGCCCCGGTCTGGTCGGCGGGCACCGCGCCGAGCCTCTTGCGCACCGGCTCGGGCACGACGACCCCGGGCACCCGGCCGGACGACAAGAACTCAAGCATCCGCGCCGAACGGATCACGCCGACTCCGGCTAGCACATGGCACGCCTCCAGCAGCCCGAGGTCGCCCAGGCGACGCAGCCAGCCGGCGAACACGCCGGTGTCGAACACGTACTGGGTCTGGATGAACCGGGCGCCGGCCGCGATCTTCTTCCCGGCCCGCTCGGCCCGGAACTCCAGCGGCGGGGCGAACGGGTTCTCCACCGCGCCGAGGAAGATGCGCTCCGGCGGCGGCTTCAGCCCGGCGCCGGACAGCAGCCGGCCCTCGTCCCGCATGGTGGCGGCGGTCCAGGTCAGCTGGGTGCTGTCCAGGTCGAACACCGGCTTGGCGCCCGGGTGGTCGCCGGAGGCCGGGTGGTCGCCGGACATGAACAGGAAGTTCTCGATGCCGGCGCTCGCCGCGCCGAGCAGGTCGGACTGCAGCGCGATCCGGTTGCGGTCCCGGCAGGTCATCTGCATGATCGGCTCCAGGCCGGCGGCCTTCGCCGCGAGCGCCGCGGCCCAGCTGGACATCCGGACGTGCGAGCCCTGGTTGTCGGTGAGGTTGACCGCGTCCACCCAGCCGCGCAGCGCGGCGGCGCGGTCGGTCATGGCGGCGGCGGACGCGCCGCGGACCGGGCTCAGCTCGGCGGTGACCGTGAACTTCCCGGCCGCGAGCCGGTCCGACAGGGCACTCATTTGTCCCCCTCCCTCACAGCGGGGGCCGGCCTTTCCGGGCCAGGAGGTCGTCGGCGGTCCAGAGGTTCTCGTCGCGGCCGGCCCAGTAGTTCAGCCAGGAACTGTCGCCGAACTTGCGGTGGTCCACCGGCCGCTGCAGCCGCCGCAGGTCGCCGGCGTGGCCCTCGCTCGCGGCGCGCTCGTAGCCGGCCACCCACACGCAGCGCAGCTCCGGGTAGACCTCGCAGGCCCCGCCCGGCCCGACGCCGCCGCAGGGACCGTTGCGCAGTTCCTTGGGGCAGCCCATCGGGCAGGAGTACCCGGTGACCGGCAGCGCGCACTGGGCGCACATCCGGCAGCCGAACAGCCGCTCCTTCGCCTGCCGTTCCCCGGCGGTGAACAGCCTGCGCGCCAGCGGCCAGCGCTCGACCGCCGCGCCCAGCGCCCGGTTCACCGGGTTGGGCGCCAGCACCTTCTGCATCAGGTAGGCGGCCCGCGGCGATAGCCGGGGACGGAACGGAACAGGCGCGCGGCTCATGGTTTTGTGCTCTCCCACAGTGGCCGGGGAGGCAGGGTAACGGCCACGTCCCTCATGCTGCCCGAGCCGCACCCCGTCGGCATCGAAGCGCCCCACGAACTTTCCGCCTAACCGCCTGTGCCCCCGCACAGGTTCACCCAACCGCCTCGCGACGGGATGAAAGTGCCGTTGCTACGGCTCCAGCCGTAGCAACGGCACTTTGACGCCGGGTCAACAGGGACGCGGAGCCCGTTTCGCCAGCGAGGCAGTTCCCGGTGGCTAATTCACGATCCTCAAATACCAGCCTGGGGTATCAGCCAGGCCGCGATCACGCCCGCGTGGAGGATATGTGCGCTCCACGCTCACATATCCTCCACGCGAAGTCCTTTCGCCCCGGCACGGCCCTCGCCGGGCACCCCCGCGCCCCGGGCATACCCCCGCATAATGGGCATGCACCCCCGCTCCGGCCCCGAATACCCTCGGCACCGGCGCCCCGCCATCGCCCGTCCCCACCCTCGCGTAGCTATGGTCGGCGGATCACGCCGGGACGAGCGGGCGGACCCGCTCGGCGGTGAAGCGCACGAGCTCCACCGGATCCAGGTCGCTGTCGTCATCGGCCGGCTGGAGGACGACCGCGTCGGCGCCGGCCTCGGCCAGGGCACGCGCGCTAGCCGCCGCGCTCGCTGCCTCCGCCGCGTCCAGCCGGGCCACGCCCATGTACACGACCAGCCGGTGCTTATCGGCGCGGCCGCCGCGGGCACGTCCGGTGTCGATGAGCCCGCGGGCGCGACGCACCTCGTCCGGCCCCGTCCCGGCCAGGTCCGGTCCCCTCGCGGCCACTAGGACCGTGCCGTCGGCGGCCTCGCCGCTCAGCCGCAACGTCCGATCGCCGGTGGCCGCCGACAGGACCGGCGGCGGCGACACGTCCGGGGAACCCGAAGGCGGCCATTCGAGCGCCACCTCATCCAGCCGCACGTAACGGCCGTCGATCGTCACCGTCTCCCCGCCGAGCAGGGACCGCAGCGCCGCCAGGTGCTCGCGCAGCAGCGTCATCGGGGATTCGGCCGCCGCGCCGGCCTGCCGCATCCACGACTGCACGCCGTGCCCCACGCCGACCGTCACCCGGCCAGGGAACAGCCTGTGCAGCATGGCCGTGTCCATCGCGGTCGCCGCGACGTTCCGCAACGGTACCGGCAGCACGCCGATGCCCACCCGCAGCCGGCTCGTCCACGCCAGCGCCGCCGCGCACGCCGGGACCGCCCCGCCCCAGAAACAGTCCTCCCACAGCCAGAGTTCCTCCAGGCCCGCGTCCTCCGCCGCGAGCGCGACATCCCGCAGCCGTTCCGGCGGCACCTGCGGCACGCAGACCGCGCCAAGTGTTGTCATGGACCCCATCATCCACTCTCGCCCGCCGACTGCACAGCAACAAGTCTGTCATGGGGATCCTGCTCACGGCAGAGGAGATGGTCGACTATCATCAACAGCAAACGTGAAAGGAGTGCGTGCACGGAGCACTCACCCCGCGATCAGGCAAGGCGGTTACTCTAGAGTTATGAGGCCATGCTGATGGACGTTCCGGCCAGGAAGGAGGACTGATGCGGGCGCCACGCCGCAAGAACCCGCGTAAGGATGACCGGCTAGTAGCAGGCCCCGACACAGACCTCCCCGCCATGGCCGAAGAAGCTGACTACATCATCAGCACTGAGCACAAGGACTACCTGACTAGCGCCGGACCCGGCAACCTCAGAAGCGACGCCACAAGGTGTCCCAGGGGGCTCGATTTCGATACGGTCCGCGATTGGCTCAAGGATGCCATTCGCTCAGGAGACGTCAGCGCTCTAATCGACGGAGACTACCCCCGGTACGCATGGAAGAGGGTCGAGACGCAGGTCTACGAGGCCCGGCTGAGCAATTCGGGACTGGGGCAGTACAAGGGCTACCCGATAGAGGACCACGAGGCACCGGGGTGGCTGAAGTGAGCACGCGCTTCGAGGTTCGCGTTGAATGGCTGGACGCGCCCGGCGTGGTGACCCCGGAACTGGCCGCGACCTGGGCGCGCTACGAGATGTGGGTCGGCAGCAGGTGCGTCACGCAGGTGGAAGCCGACGGCGGAACGTTCCGGCGCTCGGTTTACGGAGCTTTGTACCCGTTCGCGTACTGGATCGCGTCGAACTGGTGGCTTCTTACCTCGCACGTACGCCCATCGGCGGTCGAGACGCGCTATTGGAACTGGCGCAACGTAAGGCAGCAACCCTGGCTGAGGCCGCACAACGTCCGTGGCGCTGGCGACGGCATGGCCTGGCCGGACCTGACGATCGTCCCGGAGGGTGCTGTCACGCGGATTGCCTGGTCGCCCGATGCGCAGCACCATTTGACACCTATTCGTTTCGCCTCAGCCGGATACGACACAGTCCCCGCCGGCGACTTCCAGGAGGACCTGTCGAAGGTAGTCAACCACGTCCTGGAACGACTGGCCGAATCAGGTCTCCCGAAGACGCCGCTGGCTGAAGAGTGGTCGGGAATCGGGAACCTGGATCACGACGAGCAGGAGTTCTGCCGGACGGTCGCGCGACTGGGACTCGATCCCTATTCAATCGACGACGACACCGCGAACACCGTCATCGGCGTTGCGGAAGCATTGCCCGGCGACGTCCTCGACGATTTCTTTGACAGCGCGGACGTCACCGCACTGACCGCGGCGGCCGGCTGGGCACACGATGCGCTCGGTGCCGCCGACAAGGCTGCTGGACAGGCTCGCCATACCCTCCAAGACGCCTACCGGGCGGCACGAGAAACCACCATCATGCCGATCATCATGGACACCGATCAGCCGTGGCTGACCGGATATGCGATGGCGCGACAATTCCGCGGAGATCTGGGGCTCGGCACGACCGACAAATTCGACATCGCACCCTGGGTTGGCATAGGCCATGTCAACGCGCCTTCCCACGGAATCTATGGCTGCGCATCGATTCGCGATGACCGTTGCGGCGTCGTCCTGGGCACCAGGGGCCTTGGGTCGGCAACAACCAGATTCGGGCAGGCCAGGGCCCTGGGACGTGCCCTGGCACGCGAAGGACAGCACCAGTTCATTCTCTCCGGGGCACGGTCTCATGACGAGAAGGTCGCCCGCGCGTTCGCGGCTGAACTTCTGGCCCCTGCCGACGGCATCCGGGCGGTGATCGATGGCGCCCGGGAAAACGACGACATCGCACTGGAAGCCGCCGCCCTGCAGTTCCAGGTGTCCCCGCTACTCGTGCGGCACCAGTACGACAACCAAATCGCCGCGCTCTCATACGGCGATTAGTGCTACTGCAACGGCACTTAGACCGTGAATCGCTTGCGCGTGGCTGAGGCAGCTTGCCTGGTGGCAGGCCCAGGCCCTGCCAGTGTGCTGTGTGGGAGATGGGTCAGGGCCTCAGCGCCGCGGCGGAGTTGGCGACTGCGGCAAGGTCCGCCGCAGCTGGGGACGGCCGCTCTTCCAAGAACCCGGTTGCCCACTGGCAGAACATGATGGCTTCCACTGTCCGGGGGTGACGCATGATGGCGATGACCCGTGCCTCTTCCTGGTCCCCGCTGCCGACCTGGGAAACGCCGAAGAGTTCTTGCGTGGCCATGGCCACGACAGGCTCTAGCGCGTACTCGATTGCCGGCCCGGGGTCGTATCCGGGGTCTGTCAGCACGCGGATGCATACGTCGGCGCATACCCAGCAATCTTGCGCGTTGCCCGGAGAGTAGTAGCCGGGAGCGTCCCCGGAGGGCGTGGCGGCCTCGATGCTGTGCAGCAGTTGGCGGGGATCATCGGGCGGGGCGCCAGTGGCAGCGAACTGGCGGGCGGCGGCCAGCCCCCGGGCGAGCGCTGGGCCGGGCTGCTTTCCCTGGTGCTCAGCCCAGGCCACGGCCTCGGGCAGCAGCGCCGTGGAGCACGCCCAGAACAATCCCGCGAGCGCTCGCGCTGACAGCTTCCTGATCCGTTCGGCCAGGTCATCCAGGGCGGCGTCATAGGCAGTCATAGTGTCCATGCTGGCTGCACCGGCACGGCAGTTCCACGGATTCAGGGCGTTAGCCGCCGCCTCCGTCGTATCCAGCCGGGCCGCGGCTAGGGCGGGATAACCGCAGGCGGTCGACGACCTCGGTGCCGAGGAGGCGGACGTGGTCGAGGTCGGTGCCGGCGAACAGGTGGAGGTAGACGGTGTCGGCGCCCTGGGCGGCGAGATCCTCGATCACGCGCAGCACCTCGCCGCCGCCCACGCCGGTGACGCCGGAGGCGAACAGCCGGGCGCCGGGCTCGCCGAGGAATTCCAGGCGGCGGTCCAGCTCGGCGGCGTCGGCGCCGACGCAGACCGGGACGGTGGCCGACAGCCGCACCGTGGCCGGATCGCGGCCGACGACATCGGCGCAGATCCGCCGGAAGTTCGCGAACCGCTCGCGCACGTCCAGTCCGAGCCCGGCGTTGAACTCGCCGGCGTACCGGGCGGCCAGGGTCGGGGTGCGCTTCGGGCCGCCGCCGCCGATGATGATCGCCGGCCGGGCGGCCGGGCGCGGGATGGAGGCGCAGCCGTCCAGCCGGTAGTGCTTGCCGTCGAAGCTGAACCGCTCCCCCGGCCTGGTGTCCCAGAGGCCGGTGATGATCGCCAGCTGCTCTTCCAGGCGGTCGAAGCGCTCCCTCAGCGGCGGGAACGGGATGCCGAAGTACTGGTGCTCCCGCTCCATCCAGCCGGTGCCGATGCCGAGCTCGACCCGGCCGCCGCTCATCTGGTCGACGGTGGCGACCTCGACGGCCAGCTGCCCGGGATGCCGGAAGGTGCCGGCGGTGACCAGGGTGCCGAGCCGGATCCGGCTGGTCTGCACCGCCAGCCCGGCCAGCGTCGTCCAGCTATCGGTCGGGGCGTAGCCGAGGTCGCCGGCGTCGATGCCGTGGTAGTGGTCGGAGCGGAAGAACCCCTCGAACCCCGCCTCGCCCACCGCCCGCGCGAACTCCAGCAGCTGGGAGTAGGCGATCCCGTGGTGCGGCTCCAGCAGGACGCGCAACCTCATCCGTGGTTCCCGGAGGTGAGCGGGAAGTGGCAGGCGACACTGTGCGTGCCACCACCGGGCCCGGTGGCCAGCTCCCGCATCGGCGGGGCCTCGGTCGCGCAGATGTCCGCGGCGCGCGGGCAGCGGGTGCGGAACCGGCAGCCGCTCGGCGGGCTGATCGGGGACGGCGGCTCGCCGCTGATCGGGGCGGCCCCGCGACGGCCCGCGCCGGGCTCGGTAGCCGGGATGGAGTCCAGCAGCGCCCGGGTGTAGGGGTGCAGCGGGCGCTTGTAGACGGATTCGCCGGGGCCGATCTCGCACATCTTGCCCAGGTACATCACGGCGACCCGGTCGCTGACCTGCTTGACCAGCGACAGGTCGTGGGCGATGAACACGTACGACAGGCCCAGCTCGCCGCGGAGCTTCTCGAACAGGTTGAGCACCTGCGCCTGGATCAGCACGTCCAGGGAGGACACCGCCTCGTCGCAGATGATCAGGGACGGGTTGAGCGCGAGCGCGCGGGCGATCGCGACGCGCTGGGCCTGGCCGCCGGACAGCTCCCGGGGGTGCCGGCCCGCGTACCGGGCGGGGTCGAGGCCGACCAGGTCGAGCAGCTCGTCGACCCGGGCGCGGCGGTCGGCGCGGCTCCCGACCCGGTAGGCGAGCAGCGGCTCGGTGACGATGGAGCGCACCCGCCACTTCGGGTCCAGCGATCCGAACGGGTCCTGGAACACGAACTGCATGTGCCGCCGGGCCTGCAGGAGCTTGCGCCCGCGCAGCCTGGTCAGCTCGGCGCCGCGGAAGGTGACCGCGCCGGCCTTGGGCCGGGGCTCTTGCAGCAGGGCGCGGGCGAGGGTGGACTTCCCGGACCCGGTCTCGCCGACGACGCCGAGGGTCTCCCCCGGCAGCACGTCGAACGACACGCCGGAGACCGCCTGCACGACGCCGCCCCTGCTGCCGCCGGCGTCGCGGACCGTGAACTCCTGGACCACGTCGCGCGCGGACAGCAGTGTTTCCCCGTTCCCGTTCATGACGGCTTCGCTCCGTTCACCTCGCAAGGGTGCCAGCAGGCCCACCAGTGCCCGGGGGCGTGCTCGGTGAGCGTCGGCGCGGTGGCCTCGCAGTCGCCGGCCGCGTGCGCGCAGCGCGGCGCGAAC
>JAFMRC010000260.1 GCA_017354375.1 Nocardiopsaceae bacterium
CGTCGGCCCGCCGGACGACCCGCGCACCCGCGACCTGCTGCGAACCGCGCTGCACGCGGCGCCGCCCGGGGCGGTATTCGCGCATGGCGACGGATCGGGTCCGGAGGACGGGTCGGACCCGGATGGCGAGGTACCGTTGCTCGCCGGGCGCGGGCTGGTCCGCGGCGGGCCGGCCGCCTACGTGTGCAGGGGATTCACCTGCCAGGCCCCGGTCACCACGCCAGCCGAGCTGCGCGAGGCGCTTCGCGCCTGATCCACCGGCCTAGACATCAGCCTAGAACGCCGGGCTAGACGGATGACCGATTCTTACGGCATCGTGGGACACGTGCACATGAGCGAACGCGCCCGTCGCGCGGCAGGGATTTCCTTCCGTACCCGCTATGGCCGCCTGCTCCTTGCTAGCGTCGCAGGGCTCGCGGTGGCCGGAACGATCGCCGCCGGGCAGCCCCAGGCCGCGCACCCCGGCGTCGCACCGCTGCGCCGTACGCTCCAGGCCAGCCTGCTGGTCGTCTCCCCGTCGCACCTGCCCCGCGGGTTCGCCTCCGCCGCCTCCCGGCTGTCCGGCGTCACCGCCGCGGAGCAGGTCGAGGCGGTGCGGATGCGCGTCAACGGGGCGTACACCTCGGTCCTCGGGGTGGATCCGTCGGTCTTCCGCTCATTCGCGGCCCGGCGGACCGCTGCCTCTAACACCCTGTGGCAGGGCGTCGCCAACGGGGGTATCGCGGTCTCCTACACCATGGGCAAGATGGACAAGCTGCCGCTCGGCGGCACGATCAGCGCGACGGGGAGGAAGACCGAGCGGCTACGGGTGGCGGCGTTCGGCACGATGGGGATCGGCGGCGTCAATGCGGTGGTGTCCAACGCGGTGGCCCGCTCGCTGGGTGCCCCGCCGGGGAACGCGCTCGTGATCAGCACCCCGGTCGGCGACATCGGCTCGGTCGCGAAGGCCCTCGGCCGGATGGCCCCCCATGGCGCCAAGGTCGAGCAGCTCCTCACGCGCCATGACGAGTCCTCCGGCGCCGCTGGCGCCGGGCCGGCCAGCGCCAGCGGGGTCCCGTCGTCGGCCGTGAGCACCATGCTCAAGGCGGCGATGAGTCGGCGCGGTATGCCGTACGTGTGGGGCGCCGCCGGGCCGGCCCAGTTCGACTGCTCGGGCCTGGTCCAGTGGTCGTTCGCCCGCGCCGGGATCGTCATGCCGCGGGTGGCGGCCGATCAGGCACTCACCGGCCCCGCGGTCCCGGTGAGCCAGCTACGCCCCGGCGACCTGCTCTTCTACCACACCGATCCCACGGATCCCAGGTACATCTCGCATGTGGCGATCTACCTTGGCAACGGCTGGATGATCCAGGCGCCGGAGCCGGGGGAGAACGTGCAGGTCGTGCGCGCGGACTTCGGCTCCGAGTTCGCCGGCGCCGTCCGGGTGAACCCCGCCCAAGCCGCCGCCGTCGCCGCCCGCGTGGCGTAACGCGCCGTCGCCGCCCGTGTGACTTAACCACTCATCCGGCAGCGCCTTATCCGGGCAGCGACCCATCCGGCAGCGATCCGTCTTGGGCAACGGCTCATCCGGGGTAACGGCTCATCTGGGTCTAATCCGGATATATCGGGTATGTCCGGGCGTCGGCGGTCGCTGTCCGGCCCGCTGCTCCCTCGCGAGAGCCGCCGGGTCCTTGTTTGCCGGAGTTCCGTGACCCTGTTGCCAATCCACCAGGGCGTAGGAATACCCGCCGGGGTATCCACAGAGCCGCAATCAAGCTCGCGTGGAGGATAAGTGCGCTCCTGGCTCACATATCCTCCACGCGGAGCCCTTCCGCCTCGCCCCGGCCCCGACCCGAACACCCCACGCCCCGGGCATATCCCTGCAAAACGGGGCATCGGCCCGCCCCGGCCCCTGCATACCCCCAGCGTCGGCGCTCCTGCCATCGCCCATGGGAGTGACGGCGGGTTGACCTATACGATTTGCTATGTAATTCTGTAATCAGATATGCAGGGAAATCTTGCCTGCGGGGACGCGAAGGGCGCGGGAAGGGACGGGACGGGCATGAAGGGCGAGCGGAAAGCTGGATCGGCGCAGCAAACAGGGCAAACAGGGCAGGCGCAGCAGGCGCGTGGGCTGGCCGAGGAGGTACGCGGGTGGTTCGCCGGGCGGCTGCCGGACGAATGGTTCACCGGCCCGGCCGAGGTGATCGTAGACCGCGAGGAGATCACCGTCACCGGGACGCTCCCGGCGCCCGAGGTTGGCGATGATGTCGGTGAGCCCGGGGGCTCCGCCGGGCAAGAGGCCCCCCCGGCGGCAGAGGCAGAGGCGAAGACGGAAGCGGTGACGGAAGCAGCGGCGGGAGCTGCGGCCGAGGGCAGGATCAAGCGGTTCCGGGAGGAGACGCGCGCCCAGCGGATCGAGATCGCGCGGGAAGCCGAGCAGCGGTTCGGGCGAAAGGTCGCGTGGGGCGCCAGCTGCGGTGACCGAAGCGAGATGTTCACCGCGCTGTCGGTCCCGGTGATGACCCGGTTGCGCCAGCCCGAGCGGCGCGTGCTGGACACCCTCGTGGACGCGGGCGTGGCGCGCAGCCGCAGCGACGCGCTTGCCTGGTGCGTGCGGCTGACCGGCGAGCACGCGGACACGTGGCTCACCGAGCTTCGCAACGCCCTGCTCCGGGTCGAGGAGGTCCGCGCGCAGGGACCGCGCACATTACCGGTGATTACTAACGTGCGGTAAAGGACGGACCTTAGCCGCCGCGCGCGTGCCTGTAGTCGGATACCGTGACTAGGGATGATCAGCGCGCTGAGCGGCGCGGCGCTGTTCCCGCAACGTTGCTGACGTTGCTGGCAACGTCAGCAACGTGTGGCGTGCCGTGATGAGGAAGGTCGGTTCATGGGATATCGAGGCCTGGCTTACTGGTTGTACGAGCGCAGGCTCGAAGCGTCATTGGCGCACAAGGCCATCCCGCGGCACGTCGGCGTGATGTGTGATGGTAACCGCAGGTGGGCGAGGTCGGCCGGCCACGCCGACGTGAGCACGGGCCACCGCAAGGGCGCGGACAAGATCTTCGAGCTCCTGCAGTGGTGCCGGGAGGTCGGCGTCGAGGTCGTGACGCTCTGGCTGCTGTCCACCGACAACCTCACCCGGACGAAGGGCGAGCTGGAGAAGCTGCTGCCCATCATCGAGGACACGGTCGCCGGCCTGGTCACCGACGGCTGGCACGTCAAGCCGATGGGCTCCCTCGACCTGCTGCCCGATCAGACCGCGAGGGTGCTCAAGGACGCCGCCGAGGCCACCCGCGACAACCCCGGCCTGATCGTCAACGTGGCCGTCGGCTACGGCGGTCGCCAGGAGATCGCCCACGCCGTGCGGTCGTTGCTCCTCGAGCAGGCGGACAAGGGCGTCTCGATGAAGGAAGTCGCCGAGAGCATCGACGTCGAGCACATCGCCGAGCACCTTTACACCGCTGGCCAGCCCGACCCCGACCTCGTCATCCGCACCAGCGGCGAGCAGCGGCTCGGTGGCTTCCTGCTGTGGCAATCGACGCACTCGGAGTTCTACTTCTGCGACGCCTACTGGCCGGCGTTCCGCAAGGTGGATTTCTTGCGGGCCCTGCGGTCCTACTCCGAACGTAACCGCAGGTTCGGCGCGTGACTTCGGAACATAACCGGGCCTCGGTGCTTTTTTAACGAACCGATCACGGGTACCTTCTGTACTTGGCGGGCAGCTGTAGCGGCTGCCCCCGTGGGAGGCCCCCTGACGTCGATGCGCGTGACGAGAGGGCCGGGCCGGCCCTCTCGGGAGGGCAACCCCGGTCCGTCCGACACGTTTGTCTCCGGGCAAGGGCCGGGGACCGGACGTGTCCTGTCCGCGGCGCCTGACGCACCAGGCGCCCAGGGGAGTATTGCGTGGCCAACTCCGTGCACCGCCGAACCTACGTCCTCGACACGAGCGTCCTGCTCGCAGACCCGGGCGCGTTCACGAGATTCGATGAGCATCACGTGGTCCTGCCGGTCGTGGTCATAACCGAGCTGGAAGGCAAGCGTCACCATCCCGAGCTGGGGTATTTCGCCCGGCAGGCTCTCAGGTACCTCGATGACCTCAGGCAGGGGCACGGGTGCCTGGACAAGGAACTGCCGGTCGGAGACCTTGGCGGCACCGCCCGGGTGGAACTCAACCACATCGACTCCCGGGTCCTGCCCGCGGGCTTCCGTCTCGGCGACAACGACACGCGGATCCTCTCCGTCGCGAAGAGCCTTTCCGACGAGGGGAACGACGTCGTCCTGGTCAGCAAGGACCTGCCGATGCGGGTGAAGGCCGCCGCCATCGGGCTGAAGGCTCAGGAGTACCGGGCCGAGTTGCCGATCGACTCGGGCTGGACGGGAATGGAGGAGCTGGATGTCGGTGCCGAAGACGTCGAGCAGCTGTACGCCGACGGCGTCCTCGACTGCGAGCCCGCCCGGGACCTGCCGTGCCACACCGGCCTGGTGCTGCACGCCGGCGGCTCCAGCGCGCTGGCCCGGGTCCGCCCGGACAAGCAGATCCAGCTGGTGAAGGGAGGCCGCGAGGCGTTCGGGCTGCACGGGCGCAGTGCCGAGCAGCGGATCGCCCTCGACCTGCTCCTCGACCCCGAGGTCGGCATCGTCAGCATGGGCGGCCGGGCCGGAACGGGCAAGTCCGCACTCGCCCTGTGCGCCGGCCTGGAGGCGGTCATGGAGCGCCACCAGCACCGCAAGGTCATCGTGTTCCGGCCGCTGTACGCGGTCGGCGGCCAGGAACTCGGCTACCTGCCCGGCTCCGAGGCGGACAAGATGAACCCGTGGACGCAGGCGGTCTACGACACGCTGTCCTCCGTCACCACGCAGGACGTGATCGACGAGGTCCTCGCCCGCGACATGTTCGAGGTGCTGCCGCTCACCCACATCCGCGGTCGCAGCCTGCACGACGCCTTCGTCATCGTGGATGAGGCGCAGTCCCTGGAACGCGGGGTGCTGCTCACCGTGCTGTCCCGGATCGGCACCGGCTCCCGCGTCGTGCTCACGCACGACATCGCGCAGCGGGACAACCTGCGGGTCGGCAGGCACGACGGCGTGGTAGCGGTGATCGAGAAGCTCAAGGGCCACCCGCTGTTCGCGCACGTCACGCTCACCCGCTCGGAACGGAGCGCGATCGCCGCCCTCGTCACCGACCTCCTGGAGGACGTGAGCATCTAGCGACAGGCCGTGGTTCGGGGCGCCGGGCGCGGACTCGGCGCCCTAAACTGGCGGGCGTGACGGCCCAAGACCCTTCTTCTTCCGAACGGATAGCGGCGACTGCGCCGACCCCAGGCGACTCCGCAGTCCTGCCGGCGGTGTCGGTGGTGATGCCGGTCCGGAACGAGGAAAGGCACCTCGCGGAGGCCGTCGAGCAGGTGCTGGCGCAGGAATACCCGGGCGGGTTCGAGCTGGTGCTCGCCGTGGGGCCGTCGAGGGACCGTACCGAGGAGATCGCGCGGGAGCTGGCAGACGCCGACCCGCGCGTCACCGTGGTGCCGAACCCCTCTGGCCAGATCGCCTCCGCCATGAACGCCGCGGTCAAGGCGGCGCGGCACGACGTGATCACCCGGATCGACGGGCACGCGCTGCTTCCCGACGGCTACCTGCGCACCGCCGTCGACACGCTGCTGGCGACCGGCGCGGCCGACGTCGGCGGGGTGATGGCGGCCGAGGGCGAGACCCCGTTCCAGCAGGCGGTGGCCTGGTGCATGACGTCCCCCGTCGGCGTCGGCGCCGCGGCCAACCACACCGGCGGGGACGCGGGACCCGCCGACACCGTGTACCTCGGCGTGTACCGGCGCGACGCCATCGAGCGGGCCGGCGGCTACGACGAGTCCATGCTCATCGCCGAGGACTGGGAGCTCAACTACCGGATCCGCGCCAGCGGCGGCCTCATCTGGTTCACCCCCGACCTGCGGGTCATCTACCGGCCCCGGGCCAGCATCCCGGCGCTGGCGAAGCAGCACTTCCGTTACGGCCGCTGGCGCCGGGTCGTGGCGCGCCGCTATCCCGAGACCATCAACCTCCGCTACCTCGCCGCCCCGGCGGCCGCGGCGCTGAACGCGCTCGGGCTCCTCGCGGGGGTCGCGGGAGTCGCCGGGACGCTGGGGGAGGCGGGTACATCCGTTCGGTACCTCATGTTGGGGTTTGCCGTGCCCGCTGCCTACCTGTGCGGGGTGGCCGCGGTCGCCGCGGTGGGAGCCCGCGGGGTGCCCGCCGGGGCGCGGGCGCGGGTGCCGGCCGTGCTGGCCACCATGCACATGTGCTGGGGGATGGGGTTCCTCACGAGTCCCCGGAGGCTGGCCCGGCGGCGATAGCCCGCGCCCTCCCCCGCTCCGCCCGGCGGCGATACGATCCGGTGCATGACCTTTGACCTGAACGCCGAGCTGGCCGCGGTGCGCGGGCAGGGGTACGAGCTGCACGGCAAGTACATGAATCCGCAGATGGTGCGCATGCTGCACACGATCGGGTTCGACAAGGTCTACGAGCGAGGCGAGGGCGCCTACCTCTACGACGCGGACGGGAACGCGTACGCGGACTTCCTGGCCGGGTTCGGGGTGTTCGCGGCGGGCCGTAACCACCCGGTGATCCGCCAGGCGCTGCACGACGCGCTGGACGCCGACTTCGCGGCCTGGACCCAGTTCGATTGCCAGCCGGCCGCCGGGCTGCTGGCTTCGCGCCTGGTGGAGAAGGCGCCGGGCATGGAGCGCGTGTTCTTCTGCAACAGCGGCGCCGAGGCGGTGGAGTCCGCGCTGAAGTTCGCCCGGTTCTTCACCGGCAAGGGGCGGGTCGTGTACACGCATCACGGGTTCCACGGGCTGACCACCGGGTCGCTGTCGGTGAACGGGGCGGAGGAGTTCAGGAAGGGGTTCGGGCCGCTGCTGCCGGATGCCCTGGTGCCGCTCGGCTCGCTCGACGCCCTGGAGGCGGAGCTACGCCGGGGGGACGTGGCCGCGATGATCATCGAGCCGGTGCAGGGGCATGGGGTCATGGCGCCTCACGATGGTTTCCTCTCGGCCGCTCGTGACCTGCTGCATCAGCATGGGGCGCTGCTGATCTGCGACGAGGTGCAGAGCGGGTTCGGGCGGACCGGTGACTTTTTCTCCTACCAGCACGAGCCGGAGCTGGTGCCGGACATCGTGACCGTGGCCAAGGCGCTGTCCGGCGGGTACGTGCCGGTCGGGGCGATGCTGACGACGGATCGCATCTTCTCGTCCGTGTACTCCGGGATGGACAAGGTGATGGTCCACTCCTCGACCTTCAAGGCCGGGCCGCTCGCGATGGCCGCCGGGCTGGCGACGCTGTCGGTCCTGTCCGACGAGGGCCTGGTCGCGAACGCGGCCCGGGTCGGCGGGACGCTGAAGGCCGGTCTGGAGGGGCTCGCGGCCAAGTACGACCTGATCGCCGACGTGCGCGGGCGCGGGCTGATGATCGGCATCGAGTTCGGCCGGCCCTCCGGGGTGCGGGCCCGGGCCGGGTGGTCCATGCTGCAGAAGGCGCGCGTGGGGCTATTCGCCCAGATGGTCGTCGTCGCCCTGTTCCAGCGGCACCGGATCCTGACGCAGGTCTCGGGCGACAACATGGAAGTGATCAAGCTGATCCCGCCGCTGATCATCGGGGATGCCGAGGTCAAGCTGTTCCTCGACGCGCTGACCGACGTCCTCGAGGACGCGGGCAAGGGCACGGGCCTGATGTGGGACTTCGGCCGCACCCTGATCAAGCAATCGGTACGCGGCTAACGGGCTGGGGCGTCGCGCCGCCCCCCGCCCCCGCCCCCGCGTGCCCGCGCTCCCGCCCCCG
>JAFMRC010000261.1 GCA_017354375.1 Nocardiopsaceae bacterium
TACCCCGCCAGGCAAACCGGCCGAAAGACCGTCCGCCACGACGGGCCGCCCACGATCAGACTCCCCAACCTGCAAACATCGCAGCTCAAAGGCTTGATCAGCACAAGCTAAACGGCATTGGCTGCTGCCCATGGAAAGCCGGCCAGATCGCGAAGGCCATCCACGTCCTTCAGATGCGCGAGGCATAACCAGGTTGGAAAAGGCTCCTTGATCAGCTCTTCCGGGGGGAGCTGCGGGCGTATCGAGCTCTGCCACTGTTCAGAGGGGTACCTTACGGTCCGGATGTCGGCGAGGCGATCAAACACCTGCCAGTTGAAGAAGATCTTCAGAGTGGATGCGCCGAATACGAGGGCGAGTATGGGGGGTAGCGTGCGTGGGCGTGGCATGTATTTCTTGAGCTGTGTCAGGTAAGGGCTGAACTGCGTCGGGGGAGAGTCGGGCGGGGGCTGGGAACGCATGGGGCCTCCTCGGGTTTACGGACGGCAAGCGTCAGTCGACCGCCCAGAAGAGCCGTCACCAATACTTCCTGATACACCCCGGCGTGATCCTGCGGGCGGCCACGGCACTGGACCGGGGTTCCCGTCATCTTCCCGATGGGGCTTGACAGAGGTTACCGGCGAGTATAAAAGTACTCCAACGTACTTTTGCGTCGTTGTAAGGGGTTGATGGCAGTGCGCCGGATACCGATGATCGTGGGTGCTGCGGGGGCGGCGGCCGTGGTCGCCGCGGGAGCGCTGGCGTGGGCGGGGACGGGCGCCTCGGCCCCGGCCAGGCTGTCCTCGGCCAGTTCGGCCAGCCTGGCCAGGTCGGGCACGGTCGCAAGCCACGCCAGCTCGTTCAGTTCCCGCCCTGTCGGCGCATCCGTCGTGTCCCGCACGTCCGCAACCGTCGGCCACAAGTACCCCGTGGTGTACTCCGGTGCCTCCGCGGCGGCCTATGCCGCGGCGCACCCCGGCACCTCCCCGGCGGGGTCGAACGACTGGTCGTGCAAGCCGTCCGCCGCGCACCCGTACCCGGTGGTGCTGGTGCACGGCACGATCGAGAACATGACCTACAACTGGTACACGCTGTCGCCGCTGCTGGCCGACGAGGGCTACTGCGTCTTCGCGCTGAACTACGGGCAGGAACCCGGCATCCACGTGGGGCTGCCCGGCGCGGCCGAGCCCGGCGGCGTAGGTCCCATCCCCGCCTCCGCGCGTCAGCTGAAGGGCTTCATCAACAAGGTGCTCGCGGCGACCGGCGCCAGCAAGGTGGACATCGTCGGGCACTCCCAGGGCGGCATGATGCCGCGTTACTACCTGAAGTTCCTCGGCGGGGCGAGCAAGGTGGACAAGCTGGTCGCCCTGGCGCCCAGCAACCACGGCACCACCGCCGACGGCATCGCGCAACTGCCCGGCGGCACCCAGCTGCTCACCGCCGCGCTCGGGCAGTCCGTGCGGCAGCAGATCGCCGGCTCGGCGTTCCTCCGCAAGCTCAACGCCGGAGGCGACACGGTGCCCGGCCCGGCATACACGGTGATCGAGACCGCCTACGACGAGGTGGTCACGCCGTACACGTCGGCCTTCCTCAGCGGCCCGCACGTCACGAACATCCTGCTGCAGGACCAGTGCGCGGCCGACGGCGACGATCACCTGGCGATCAGCTTCGACGCCATCGCCATGCGCGACGTGCTGAACGCGCTCGATCCATCGCACGCGGTGGCCCCCGGCTGCCATCCGACCCTGCCGCTCAACGGAGGCTGATGAACCCGCTGGAGATGTAGCTTCATCCGATTGAACTTCAGTGGACTGAACTTCAATGAGTTGAAGTTACCGTGACTCGCTACTCGTGGTCGGGGTCGCCGGGTGGCGCCTCGGCGAGCTGGCGGGCCTGGGCGATGAGGTCGCGGAGGGTCTGCTCGGCGGTTTCGGGGTCGGGGGAGAGTTGCTCGATCAGGGCGGGGAGGTCGGTGCCCTCGATGTCGGCGAGGCGGTCGCACAGGTCGGCGATATCGGCGGGGGGTTCGGCGGCGGCGCCGAATTCGCGGAGGTCGGCCGCGGCGGCGCGGACGGATCCAGCGGCGGTGCCGCCGCTGCCGCCTCCGGTGCCGCCGCTGCAGGTGAGGGCGAAGATGAGGGCGGCGGTGAGGTGGGCAGAGAGGGCGGCGGCAGGCTGGCGTGCGTGGCGGTGAAGGAAGTTGCCGAGGTTGTGGTAGCTAGTCGCGATACCGGTGACTTTGGCGTTGAGGTAGGCGTAGCGGAGGGCGTCGCGTTCGAGGCGGAGGGCGGCATCGTCGTGGCCGCGCTTGTCTTCGGTATTGGCGAGGGCGCTGAGGGTCGCGCCGAGTGCCTCGATGTCGCCGGTGTCGTGAAAGACCTGGCGGCACTCCAGCAGCAGGTCCAGGGCCTCGTCGGTGCGGCCGAGGCGGAGCAGCGGGCCGTAGTCGCCGAACCGGGTGCGGGCCATCTCGCGGGCGGGGGCGTGGCGGGCGTGCTGGCTGGCGGTGATCTCGGCGTTGAGGTCGAGGGCGTCTTGCCACCGGCCGAGCTGGATGGCCGCGTGGGAGCCGATGTTGAGCAGCGTCTCCCGCGTGTTCCACGGGGGGACGGCCTCGTCGGGGCCTGGGCGGCCTGGGAGGATGTCCATGTGGCTGCGGAGCCGCCGGACCTCGTCGAGGACGTGGTCGGCGTGGCCCATCTCGGCGAGGATCTGCAGCCGCTGTACCTGGTTGCTGAGCTGGGTCCAGGGGCCGAGCCCGGCCTGGCGGGTGTAGATGGCCATGGTGTCGGTGAGGGTGAGGGCCTCGGCCAGCCGCCCGCCGTCCAGGCACAGGTCGACGAGCCGCCCGGCGGCGGCCGCTGCGGCCTGGCAGTCGCCGCGAGCGTCAGCAGCCTCCAGGGAGTCTCGGTACCGTGTCTCGGCGGTGTCCGGGTCGATCGCCTCCCATATCAGGGCCAGCGTGTTCTCGTGGCGGGGGTCGTGGGCGGTGATGCGGGTGATGGCGGGCAGTATGGCGGCGGCGCTGGCCCGCGAAGGGTTCGGGAGAAAGGCCCGCTCCAGCAGGTAGACCGCATGGTCCCAGCGTTCTCGCCGGAGCAGGTAGGGGACGGCGGCCAGCCCGGCCCGCACCAACAGCGTAGTGTTCACACGGCCGTCGTCGTTCTCTCCCGACGCGTATTGGAATGCCGCGTCCCAGAAGTCGCCTACGTCGGTATCGACCGCGACCTGGAAGTCGTGCCCGGCGTGATTACGACCCGCTGCGGAGACGCCCGGGTGGACGTGGACTTTGTACGACTTACCGCTGCTGCCGGAGGCGCGGATGGCGGCCAGGCCGCGTGCAGCGAGTTCGGCGAGGCCCCGGTCCAGGGCGGGCGGCTGCCCGTCACGGCTAAGCCTCTCCCATAGCTCGGCCCAGTTGCCTTCGATGACGGATCGTTTCCGGTCGGGTTCTTCCAGGCAGCACAGGAACCAGAACAGGTCGCGTTCGCCGGGGGACAGAGTGGCGGTGACCGATTCCGTCCAGGCGGCGAGGACGTGGAGGTAGTCGCCCGGGTCGGCGGTCGTCTCCCCGGTGGTGAAGAAGCCGTCCGGCAGGCCGTCCTGGTCTCGCCAGGCCTGGTCGCCGGATTCGACGAGTTCGGCGAGCCGTTCCGGGTGCTGGGCCTGGCCGTTGGCGAGTTCGAGGAGCTTGGGGTGGCCCTGGGCGACGTTCAGCACGCCGAGCGCGAGGCTCCGGGAGACGTCGCGGTCGATGCCCGGAAGCTCGGCGTAGATCAGCGTGCGCAGGTTCGGCAGCTCGCGGGCGAGCAGGAGCGCCTCGTCCAGCGACAGCGCGTCGACGGCCTCCACGAGCAGTCCCAGCCCCGGCCGCGTTTCCGCGGAAACGTCTCGCGCAATTGCGTCAGGTGTTCCAACAGGAAGGCGGCGACTGGTGAGGATGATCCGGCCCAGGCCCGCGTGCGCGGTCAGGGCCGCGACCACGGAGCCCCACCGCTGGTCGCGCCAGTGGCCGGTGGCGGTGAGGAGGGACTCGGCGTTGTCGATGACGATGAGGAGGCGGTTGCGTTCCACCAGCTCGGTGAGCCGGGGGAGGAAGGCGTCCAGCTTCTGCTCGTCCGCGAGGACGTGGACCATCTGGAAGCCGGGCAGGTCGCGCTCCAGCCTGAGCGCGAAGTCGGTGAGGGCGGCGCTGATGTCGGTGCCTTCGTCGGGGGCCTTGAACCAGGCGAGGCGGTCGAAGGCATCTTCGTGGGTGTAGGCCAGTTCGAGGGCGCACGCCGTCTTCCCGCCGCCGGGCATGCCGTGCAGCAGGACGCCGGGGACGCGGCTTTCCGCGGCGAGGGCGGCGGAGGCGCGGGCCATGACTCCGGTGCGGCCAACGAACCGGTCCGGCGGGTCCGGGAAGCCGGCCATCTTCAGGGTCTCGGTGGCGTACGACGCTGGCCCGGCGCGGTCCGGGGCGCGGAGGATCAGCCCGCTCGCCGTCGCGCCGAAGATCGCGGGGGAGGCCAGCGATAGCGCCGGGTACCTCCGCTCGCCGGTGCCGTCCTTCCGGTCGGCGCGGTCCGTTCGGCTGGCGCCGTTCGCGAGGTGCTGCTGCGTCATCGTGACCGCGCGCGGCAGGGGCTGGCCCTGCCGGAGCAGGAGGTCATACAGCTTCACGGTCAGGGCGATGGCGAAATCGTCGGCTACCGGGTAGCGCATGGCCAGGACGGCGCAGCCGAGGCGGGTCGTTAGCTCGGTAGCCAGAGCGCTGGGGGACTGGGCAGTCGCCGCGATCCGTTCGGTAGGAGAACGGGTTTGATCTTGGTTGGGAACCGGGAGGCGGAGCAGGCGGCGCTGCTCGTCGGCGGTGCGGGCGGCGGACCAGCAGGCGGCGAGGGTGACGAGCTTGACCCGGTCGCGGGCGGTGTCGAGCAGGTCGGCCAGGTCGTCGGCGGTGATGCGGTCGGGACCGCCGGACGCGGTTTCGAGGAGGAGCTCGCCGGGGGCGCCGTGGCCGGAGACGTGGATGATGTCCCAGCCCTCGGCCTCGGTGAGGACGTCGCGGAGGCGGTCGCGAGTGACGCCGTACTGCAGGACCTTCACGTCGGCGGCGCGGCCGTTGGCGGCGATGGTGCGGATCAGGGTGAGGAGGGACTGGCGCTCGCGGCGGAGGTTGAGGGGGCTGCTCTGCTCGGGGAGGCTGAACAGGCCCAGGACTCGCAGTCGTTCCCCGACCGGGTTCGGTGGCCTATCGGGGGCGCGGCCGGTCTCGATGACCAGGGTGATGCCGAGGGATGCGAGGGTCTGGCCGTCGGCGCGGGCGAGTTCGAGGGGGAGGAAGGCGAGGGGTTCGGCCCCGGCGGGGAGGGTGACGCGGACGGTGGCGTTCCGGTGCCGGGCCAGGGCGTTCATGATGCCGGCGCCGAAGGCCTGGTCGCCGATCCAGGTCCCGACCGCGGTCACGATCTGGGCCTCGTCGGCGGCGTAGGCCTCGTACGTGTCGCCGTTCGCGTGCCAGGAGACGTAGTGACGCAGGTCGCGAAATGCCTCGAACTGCCAGTCTGATCGCGCGAGTTCGACGTCACGGCCGGCGAGGAACGCTCCGGTGTCCGCGCCGGTCAGCCGCCACCGCCACCGGGTCGGGTCCGTGAACTCGGTGGTCTCCAGCCGCAGCACGTCCGGCACCGTGAGCCTCCTCCGGCGGCTTCACCCCAGCGCACTCGTATCGGTGCGTATCCCGAAGATTACGGCAGAACCGGCCTTCCGGGTTTGCGATACAACGGCGCCCGCAACGTACGCGTAGTTTTCGTTCTGACACCTATGTGGGAGACGTCATGGTTCCCGGCGAGATTTCGAGAAGGACATGCGAATCCTCTCGGCCTCGTGCCAATCCTTATCCCGTTGACGTGCTGGGATAGCCCGCGTCACGATCTGGCCGAACATCTCATGCAACGGAGCGAAATCTCGCTGTTCGGCCGCGACCCGGCATGCGCGGTCATTAACGCTCCCGCGTACCGGCCGCCAGTCCAGCTGCCATCCGGCATCCCGCGCGATCCGGTTCCAGAACACCCGCTGGACGCGCCCGTTTCCTTCCCGGAACGGGTGGATGTAGTTGAACTGGTCGTAGTGGTACGAGAGGCGGTTGACGAAACTTTCGCGGTCCAGGCCGCGCAGCATGTTCTCCGAGGCAAGCTCTCCCGCCGCGAAGGCCGCTGCCCGGTCGATCATCGCCACGGGGAGGAAGAACTCGGCGCCTTCGACATTCTTTCGGATGTCGACTGTGCGCAACTGCCCTGCCCAGTCGTAGACATCCTGGAATAGATGACGGTGGATTTCCTGGAGCTCACCAAGATCCCCGCTCGCCTTGACAGGATGATCTGTCAGCTGGACAAGGCGGATGAACGCGAGGTCCCCTTCAGCACGGTCGAGATCTGCCTTCGTCTGCGCTCCGACCAGGTTGCGCAGGACACCGGTCGCCGGGTCGATGTAGGGGTCGGTGAAGTCGCCGCTGTCCGTCATCAGGCGTCAGTCCCGGCGGAGACTCAGACTAGCCCGTACCGCTCGCGGACCCGCTCGGCGAGGGTGTCAGAGTCGATATGCCCGGCGACGTAATCGTCAGCGTCGGCGAGCGTCTCCGCGGTAACGTGCAGTCCTTCCATCTCGCCGCTGTGCACGGCTTCATCGACCAGCTGCTGTCGCTCGGCGCAGTCAGCCGGGACATCAGATTCGGCGGACATGAGAGCCTCCCTCCGGGCTCTTCATCTTACCGGTCGGCGGCGGACCCTCCGGTCGGATCCTTTCCCACCGCTTCCGGTGACTCGTCAGCCGTAGTGGGGCGGAAATGGCGATCCAGTTCGTTCGCGTAGCGGTGGCCAAGCTCGGCGCCATGCTCGGCTACCCAGTCGGTGAACGCGATCGTCCCGGTGGACGGCGCGTCGGAGTCGGCCAGACCAGCGGCCATCGCGTCGTACTCGTCGCGGGTGAGCAGCACGTCGCGCAGGGCCAGGCCCAGCGCCCAGGACAGGGCGGGGATCAGCGTCCCGGGCACCGGCAAGATGATCGCGTGGCTGCCGACCGCGGCCCGGATCGCCCCCACCATCTGCCGGAAGGTCGGAGCCTCCGGCCCCACCGCGTCGACCAGCACGGGGTCGGCGCGGTCACTGAGTCCTACGCATAGCCGGGCCAGGTCGTCCACGTGAATAGCGCGCACCCGGTACCGGCCGCCCCCGCCGATCGCAAAGACGGGCAGGTGCCGCAGCAACCAGGCGATGTTGTTGACCAGGACGCCGTCGCCGCCGAACAAGACCGCGGGCCGGACGATCGCGTACGGCACGCCCGTCCTGATCAGGTGCCGCTCGACCTCGGCCTTGCCCCGGAAGTACGGGTAGGGCGAGTCCAGGTCGGCGTGGGTGATGGAGACGTGCACGATCCGCTCCACCCCGGCCCGCGCGGCGGCGTCGAACAGGATCCGGCTGTTGGCCACGGCGGCCTCGTGGTCCACCGGCCCGTGGGCGAAGCGCACCCAGTAGGTGTTGTACAGCGTGTGCACGCCCTCCAGCGCGTGACGCAGCGCGGCGTCGTCGGTGAAGTCGAGCGGCCGCACGTCGATGCCGGTGCCGGCCGGGGCTCGCTCGGGATGGCCGGTGAGGGTCCGGACCTGGTGACCGGCCGCGAGCAGCTCGCGCGCGATGGCCGCACCGGAATAGCTGAACGCCCCGGTGACGGCGTCGAGACGACCGTTGGCTGGCATCGTCACTCTCCTCCATCCGAATTCTGGTTTCGTCGGTTGCGCCGGGCGCGGGGCTCGGTGCGGGACGCCTTCCGGTCGGCGGCC
>JAFMRC010000502.1 GCA_017354375.1 Nocardiopsaceae bacterium
CGCTGCGGGCGCGGGTGGACGGCGCGTGGACCGCGCACCTGATGGTCCGCGGCGACCTGGACGCGGCGGCGGAGCACCTGCTGCGCGGCCGGGGGCGGTCGCGCCGGGATCACCGCGGCCTCGTCACCGACCTGGTGAACCAGGCGGCCCTGGAACTGCGCCGCGGGGACGCCGGCGCCGCGGAGGGAACGCTCAGCCAGGCGCAGTCCCTGGCCATGCGGGCGGGCGACATCGGCGGCCAGGCGCACGCGTGTGAGCTGTCGGGGATCGCGGCGGTGCTCACCGGGCGGTCGCAGCACGCGGGCCGGGAGTGGGAACGGGCCCAGGCGCTGTACGAGCGGGACGGCGACCCCGCCGGGCAGGCCCGTTGCCTGCAGCACCACGGCACGCTGCTGCACCTGGAGCCCGACGGGGACTGGGACGCCGCCGTGGCGGCCGGCATGCTGGCCGGCAGCCTGGAACTGCGGGGCGAGGACCCGGTCGGCCTCGGCCCGGCTCTCGCCCACCTGTACCTCGCGGAGGCGGCGACCGACGCCGGAGACCGCGCGGCGCACCGCCGGGCCGGCCTGGCGGCGCTGGCCGCCTGGCCTCACCAGGGCACCGAGCCCCCGGAGGTCACGGCGGCCCGGACCCGACTGGCCGAGTCGGGATTATCCTTCTGGCGAATAGGAGAACGATGGAACGCTCAACCGTCGTGCCAGGTGATGTGTGGCATGAATTCACTCCGGTGTTCAGGAAGGAAGTTCTCGAGTGTTCCTCCGGTGTGGCGGAAGGAATACACCGGGGAGTAGCCGGGTCTACGGGACCGTGGCTCCCCATGCGGCCCCTGTTCCTGCACCGGTCGCATTTTGCCGAGGTCGGGGAATTGTCGCTGCGGCTGATGGAATTGATCCTCGGCGCGTGCCGCCGGAGGGCCGGCACCGCCGGGGAGCTTGAGGAGGCCCTGCGGGTGCCGCCGGGCCGGGTCTCGCTGCTGCAGCGCTCCGAGCCCCTCCATGACGGCCTGCTCGTCGCCGCCCGGCCGGATATCGTCTACGATTCCGGGGTCCCGAAGTTCGTGGAATTCAATATAGAGGGAAATGTTGGCGGCACGCTCCAGGCGGATATGCTGTCGCGGCGGTTCGGGGACGTCTACGGCCCGATCGAGGACGGCTGCGGGCTGGCCATTCCGGGTTCGTCGGTCGATGCGAGGTTCTCGGCGATCCGTTCCTCTCTCGGCCTTGCCGACGGCGACCTGGTCGCCATACCGGTCTTCCGGCAGGGAGCCCTTCCCGGCGCTGAGGAGCCGGAGGCGTTCATCGACTGGCTGGCCCCGGTATGCGAGAGCGGGAAGCGGCACGGCCTGGACACGGTCGCGTGCACCATGGACCAATTGAAGGCCGACGATAACGCCGTCTTGCGGCTCGACGGGCGGAGGGTCGACGCGGTCTTCCGGCTGTTCCTGTCCTATGACCAGCCGGCCAGCCCCGGGCTGGACGCCCTGACCAGCGCCATGCAGGCGGGCCGGGTGCGGATGCACACGTCCGAGACGAGCTGGCTGCTCAGCGACAAGACGACCCTGGCCTGGCTGTGGGAGGACCGGCCGCTGCTGGCGGGCTCGGACCGGGAGCTGGTCGAGCGGCACGTGCCGTGGACCGCGCTGCTGCCGGCGGGAGGGCGGGCGCGGGAGGAGCTGATGGGGTACGCGGTCGGCCATCGGGCGGAGCTGGTGCTCAAGCCCGCCGGGGGGTATGGCGGGCAGGGCGTCACGCTGGGGCCGTTCGCGTCCGGCGAGCGGTGGGCGGGTGCGCTGCGCGCCGCGGGGGAGGCCGGCGAGCCGTACGTCCTGCAGCGGTACGTGGCCGCCGACCAGGTCTCCATTGACTTCACCCACGAGGTGACCGGGGCCGTCGAGCGGGCCAGCGTCCCGTTCGTCCTCGGGCCGTTCCTGTTCGGCCGCGAGCTTTCCGGAGCCGTCGTGCGCCACGGGGAGCCCGGCGGCGGGCACGTGCTGAACTCGCACCACGGCGCCCGGGTGAATTCAGTGGTACTCGTGAACCAGCCCCCGGGCGCTAGGCTCGGCGCGGAGGGCTCATGATCAACTCAGCACGCGACCTGGCGGACCGGTTCCACGAGCGGTGGCTGCGCGCCAACCCGTTCAGCGCGACCATGTTCGGCATCGGCGGCTACGACGACCTGCTCCCGGACGACAGCGAGGCCGGGCAGCGGGCCTGGCGCGCGGAGGCGGAACGGTTCGGCGCCCGGGCCGCCGAGCTCGCCGCGGACGGCCGCGACCAGCTCACGGCGGAGGACGCCATCACGCTCGACTGCCTGGCGCAGGCGGTCGAGCGCGAGCTGGCGGCCATCGACATGGCGGCCGACGAGCACGCGGTCACCGCCATGCACTACCGGGGGCCGGCCGTCTTCCTCGCGGTGGCCGCCCGCACGGTGCTGGTGGACGTGGCGGCGGCCGAGGCCTACCTGACCCGGTTGCGGGCCAGCGGAGCGTGGCTGGACCAGATCGCCGAGCGGCTGCGGGCCGGGGCCCGGCGGGGGCGGCTGCCGGTGGCCCCGCTCGCGGAGCAGGCGATCGCCTGGGCGGAAGCGATCCTGGCCAATCCCGGCACCAGCCCGGTGCTGTCCCCGAAGCCACCCGACGGCTGGTCCCGCGCGGCGGCATGGGAGGCCGAACGCCGGGCGGCCACCGCGGACGTGGTGCACCCGGCGCTGGCCCGGTGGGTGGAGGTGGTCAGGGACCTGCTCGGCCGGGCGCGGCCCTCGGAGCGAGCCGGGCTGTGCTGGCTGCCCGGCGGCGAGGACGACTACGCCCAGGCGATACGCGTCTACACGACGCTGCCATTGTCGGCCGCCGAGCTGCACCAGACCGGGCTGGACCACGTCGCGGCGCTGGAGGCGCGGGCCGTGGAGCTGGGCGCCGGCCTGGGGCTGTCCGGGCTGGAGGAGGTGTTCGCCGCGGTCCGCGACGCCGC
>JAFMRC010000503.1 GCA_017354375.1 Nocardiopsaceae bacterium
CCAGGCCCCGCGAGTTCCACGAGAGCTGGTCAGACTGGAGACGCTACCGGCAGGCCGACGCCCGGAAATCGCACTACGCCCGCAGGCTCAGGAATCACGGATTGCGGTTGTAGTACTAGCCTCCCAATCGCCATCGAAAGGGGTCGAAATGGCAGGGACGGGGGAAAGCACCCGGGCTAGGGGAACGCTAGGCGGGCTCTGGCGGCGCCAGCTCACGGGCTATCCCGATACGCCGACCCGCGCGATGTACCTCACCATCGTGGTTCTGGCGGCGATAGTCGTGTTCTACGAGTTTTATGTGGCTGCCTCGGTATCTCCAGCGATCATCGCCGGAGATAATATGACATTTCCGTTTTATGCGTATGTAATGGCCGCGGCGAGTGCGGCCGGGGCTCTCGGCTCGCTGGCCGCGGGCGTCGCCGACCGCTGGGGCCGGGCCAACCTGATCGCCTACGGGCTGCTCGCGAACGGGGTGCTCACGCTCTTCGGGGTGCCGAACACGACCGACAAGTGGGAGTTCGCCGTCGTCTTCGCCATCATCGCCTATATCGGGGGCGTGATCCTCGTCGCGACCCCGGCGCTGGTGCGGGACTTCGCGCAGCGGCTCGGCCGCGCATCGGCCATGGGGCTGTGGGCGCTCGGGCCGGTCGTCGGCAGCCTTGTCGTGGCCGTCGTGTCGAGCCTGACCCTGGGCCGCCTGCACCCGTGGCGGGACCAGTTCGTCATCTGCGGCGTCGCGGGGCTGGTCGTGGGGCTCATCGCGGTCGGTTTCCTGCGGGAGCTATCGCCCCGGCTGCGGGAGCAGGTGAAGGCCTCGCTGGGGGAGCGGGTGCTGGCCGAGGCACGGGCGCGGGGGATCGACGTCGCCGATCAGCCAGGGCGCCCGTGGCGGCAGGTGCTGCGGCCGGACGTGATCGGCGCCGCGTTCGGGGGAGCGGTGTTCCTGCTGGTCTACTACACGGCCGTCGTGTTCCTCACCGTGTACTTCACCGCGGTACGCGGCCTGTCGCTGCCGTCCGCCAACAGCCTGGGCGACTGGTTCTGGGCGTTCTGCGCGGGGGCGCTGATCCTCGCCGGGATCGCCTCGGACGTGGTCCGGGTCCGCAAGCCGTTCATGGTGGCCGGCGCCGCCGGGGGGATCGCGATGACGATCGTGCTCGGGAACCTCGGCGCGGGCACGCCGTACCGGACGTTCGCGGTGGTGGTCAGCGCGCTCGCGGTGTGCCTGGCGATCGCGTTCGTGGCGTGGATGGCGAGCTTCACCGAGACGGTGGAGCGGCACAACCCGGCGCTGACCGGTACCGGGCTCGCCGTGTGGAGCTGGCTCGTCTGGGTGGTGGTCGCGGTCTCGCTGCTGGTCCTGCCGTCGGTGGTCACGTCGATGACGTCGCTCGTGGCCCAGGGTTCCGGCGGGCGTCCGGCGCCCGCGGCGGCCGTGGCGGCGGCGTCCCGCCAGTGGCGGGACTGGCTGTGGGCGTGCGCCGCCGGGCAGGCCGTGTTCCTGCCGTTCGTCTTCGTGCTGGCCGGCCGGTGGAGCCCCCGCAAGGCGCGTGAGGACGCCACCGAGTACGAGCGCCTGGTCCAGCGCGAGCTGGAGGCCCTCCGGGCCGAGTCCTGATCCGCGAGCTCGGCCAGGCGCCGCGCTAGCCCGAGATGGTGTAAACGGGGACATGAGCGCCCTCGTTCCCGACGCCGGTGGCGAGGCAGGAACTCGCCGAGGAGCAGGCGACGCTACCGACGTCTGTCATCGCGTCGAATTGATTGCCGGTTGCCGCCCGTCCGGGAGGGAACGTGGTCTTGGCCCAGGTCGCGCCGCCGTCGGCGGTGCTCAGTATCACTGGGGAGTCGGGGGAGTAGCCGGAGGAGAAGCCGGGGCGCCCCTTTCCGGGGATGTGCACCGGAACTCCCTGTGAGCCGGCCGTCCAGCAGGCTCGTGCCGACGCGCAGCTGATCGCGGACAGATTGGGGAATGGCGTGTGCGGCGGCAGGGCGAGCTCATGCCAGGTCGCGCCGCCGTCGGTGCTGGCCACTACCGTGAAATTCGCCCGCTTCATCGGCTCCTTCGCCGCGAGAGCGTAGCAGGTGCCGGCGGCCGGGCACGTGACGTATCCGTCGCCGGGTCCGGCATAGGTGATTAGCGACAGCTTCGGCGGCACGGTGCCGGGCGTCCAGGTGGCCCCGCCGTCGGTGGTCCGCAGCGCGATGCCCCGCGTCCCGTAGAAGCCCCCCTTCCCGTTCTTGCCGGTGCCGCCGGTCGCCACACAGTCGTTCGCGGACCAGCAGCTCAGTCCGTCGATCAGGTCGGCGGCGGGGAAGTCGTGCCTGCTCCAGTTCCGCCCGGCGTCACCGGTCGTCAGGAGCCAGATTTCGCCGGGCTTCTGCATGTAAGAGTGAGGCGCGGGAAACGTGCCCGCGAGCGCGTGGCAGGTGGTGTCCGTCTGGCACTGCAGGGAGGACACGAACCCGTCGCCGGGCGGCAGGGCGCGGTAGGACCAGTGGATGCCGCCATCGTCGGTCATCAGGAGCACGTCGTGGCCTTCGATCTTGCCGCCCGCCAGGCAGTGCCCAGCCGCTGGGCAGTCCAGCGCGCTGGTGAAGCTGGCGCCACCGGGCATCTGGATCGCGGTCCAGGTGCGCCCGGTGTCCTGGGTCACGTACAGGGCGTTCCCGCTCGCGTCGTAACAGGCGCCGTGCGCGGCGCAGGACAGGAAGCCGCTCTTAGGGCCAGCGGTGTTCCTGGTCCACCCCGCGGGCTTGGCGAGGTACGAGGTTAGCCGCCAGGCGCCCGGGCTCCCGTGGTCGGCGTCGGGGGCGGAGCCCCGCGGGACGACGGCGGCCGAGGCCGTCGGCAGCGTCCCCGATGACGCGAACGACGTGGATGGCGCGGATGGCGCGGGCTCGGCGAGCCGCCAGCTCACGGCGCCGGCCGCGAGGACGAAGGCCGCGCAGGCCACGCCGAGCCTGCG
>JAFMRC010000504.1 GCA_017354375.1 Nocardiopsaceae bacterium
TTCCGGCAGCGTCGGCTCGGTCATGGGTACTCCTTCGCCTGGTTGTAACTGTTGCAACCAGACTCCCATCTTAAGCAGCCCAAACGTGGGAGGCCTACGAACGTGTCGCACACCCCGCGGAGCCGCGGAGCCGCCACCCGCTGCGAGCCGAGTGCGCACCTGGGCAGCTTCTTGCCGGCCCAAATGCGCGTTTGGCACGCTAGGCGGGGTGGCGGAGGCGCGGGGTGGCGGAGGCGCTGGGCGTTGGGGGCGCGGGGCGATGGGGCGCGGGAGCGCGGGAGTGCGGGAGCGCGCCACGGGAAGCCTCGGCGGGCGGATGGTCGTTGACGTTTCGTGCGGAAACCTCATGGATCGGGACCGGGCGCCATCACTCCGGACGGGTGTGCCGTCGAGCTGTACGCACGGCTGCCCGCGGGGCGGGAGCCGGAGATCATCCACGCGGCGGCCGGTGACGGCGCGAGCATCCTCGAGCTCGGTTGCGGCGTCGGCCGGGTGACGCATCCACTGATCGCCCTCGGGCACGAGGTCACCGCCGTCGATGAGTCACCCGAGATGCTGGAACGCGTCCGCTGCGCGCAGACCGTGTTGTCGCCGATCGAGGATCTGGACCTGGGCGGACTCCGGTTCGACGCGGTCGTCCTGCCGTCTCACCTCATCAACGAACCCTCTGGAAACCGGGTGGCCGCGTGGCTGGCCACCTGCCGCCGCCACGTCACCAGCGACGGGTGCGTGATCATCGAGAGTTACCGCTCTGACTGGTACGACACCGTGACCGAGGGCGAGAGCGAGCGTGACGGCATCATCTTCCGGATGCGGGACGTTAGTCGCCCCTCGCCCGGCCTGGTGCGAGGCACCGTCGAGTACCAGGCGGGGGACCTGGTGTGGCGGCAGACCTTCGGCGCACGGCGTCTGGATGACGCATTGCTGGGGGAACTGCTCGGCGGCGCCGGGCTCGCGCTCGACCGGTACCTTACCGAGGATCAAGCCTGGATCCGGGCGGTGCCCGCAGCGTAAGCAGCCGGCCGCGTACGAGGGAAACGGGATCAGCGGTCCACCAGGTCAAGCTGCCGGGCCTGCGCTGGACTGTCACCGGCGCGACGCGCCAGCCTTCGTGAGTGCCGCGCGAGCGGGTCGCCCCTGATAGGCTCAGTCCGCACATGCCTGGGGAATAATGAGTGCTCATTTCCAAAATTCGCACTGGATAACGAGGGAGGCGCGATGATGACGGTCCTGGTGCAACGGCACATGCCGCGGCGGCGCAGCGGGCACACCACCGCGGTCACCATCGGTGGCGAGCGGCTCTGCTTCACGGCCAACGGGCGTGAGGACGGTGCCCTTGATGAGGTATTCATCCGGTGGGGAAAGCAGGGCACGACCGCGTCCGGCCTGATGGATCTCTACGCCACCGCCATCTCGACCGGCCTGCAGCACGGCGTGCCGCTCATCGACTTGATCCGGCCGTGCCTCGGCCTGTCCTTCGTGCCGAACGGCTACACCGATGATCCTGAGATTCCTCGTGCTCGCTCGGTGGTCGATTACCTCTCCCGCCGCCTGGCGATCGACTGGCTTCCCGACGCCGATCGCGCCGCCCTCGGCGTCTTCACGACCACCTCCGAACGGGGCCAGCAGGAGATGCCGTGCGTGCCCCTGGCCGCGAGCGCATCTTCTGCGACAGGCCCTTCGCACAGGTCTTTACCTTCTCGGTCGCCCCAGCGGACTCGAACGCTCGTGTGGAACATAGGTGCTGGTATGCGTAACTATTCAGCACGGGTGGGGCGGGGTGCGGGCGTGTCGTGTTGCCGGGGTGACCGAATGGTGGCATGTTCACGGTTCGTGCCGGATGACGGGGTTTCGCGTGAGGAGTGGCATGCTGCCGAGCGCTTCCGGCTTATGCCCGGTGAGGAGCTGGCAGCGGTGGCCGCGCGGCAGTACGTGGCGCTGGGGGAGATGAGCGCGCGGCTGGAGCGGCTGGAGGAGCATGCCGCGGGGCGGCTGCGGGCGCGGGAGGCGGAGCTGCTGGCCGAGCTGGAAGCGGAGCGCGCCCAGGTGAAGGCGCTGCGGGAGCGGGTGGAGTGGCTGTCGCGGCGGCTGGGGAAGGACTCGTCGAATTCCTCGAAGCCGCCGTCGTCGGATGGCCCGTTCCGCGGGCCGCGGCCGCGCGGGCGGTCGTCGCGGCAGCCGTCGGGGCGGAAGCCGGGCAAGCAGCCGGGTGCCCCTTCCCCGGCCCTGGGGCAGGTCCCGGATCCTGATGCCCGGGCGGAGTGCGCGCCGCTGGAGTGCCGGGCGTGCGGGGCTGGCCTGTCCGGGGCGCCGGTGACGGGTGAGCAGCGGCTGCAGGTGTTCGAGGCGCAGCCCGCGCCGCCGCCGCGGGTCACGGGGTACGTGGTGCAGGCGCGGGAGTGCCCGTGCTGCGGGGAGGTCACCGAGGGCCGCGCGCCGGCGGGGGTGACGGGGCGGGTGCAGTACGGGCCGCGGGTGCACGCGCTGTCGGCGCTGCTGACGTCCTGGCATCATGTCCCGGTCGCCCGGTCGGTGTCGTTGCTGTCGGAGCTGGCGGGGGTGCGGGTGTCGGCCGGGTTCGCCGCGGGGGCGCGGGGGCGGGCCGCCGCGCTGCTGGCCCCGTTCATGGACCGGGTGCGGGAGCTGCTCGCGTCCGCGGGGGTGCTGCATGCCGACGAGACCCCGGTCCGCGCGGCTGGCCGGCTGCGCCACCTGCACGTGGCCTGCACGCCGTTCCTGACCGCGATGCACCCCGCCGGCCGGACCTGCGAGGGCATCGACGCCGGCCGCATCCTGCCCGGCTATGCCGGGGTGCTGGTCCGCGACGGCTACGCCGGCTACCAGCACCTGGCCGACGCGGCGCACGCCTGGTGCGGCGCCCACCTGCTGCGCGACCTCCAGGGCCTGTGCGACGCCGGGCCCGGGCAGGAATGGGCGGAGGCCATGGCCGGGGTGCTGCGC
>JAFMRC010000262.1 GCA_017354375.1 Nocardiopsaceae bacterium
GTTCCGGGGGCCGCGCCGCCCGTCACCGCCCGCGCGCCCGGCGGCGCCTCCCGGTGGGCGAACCTGCGCTCGGTGCTCGCCGTGGCCCTGCGTTCCCCGTCGTTCGTCATCGCGCTGGTGATCCTGGCCTTCTGGATCTTCGACGCCCTGGCGTGGCACCTGTTCGCGCCGTTCGACCCGCTGGCCCAGACCGGTACCCCGCTGCTGAAGCCGTCCGGCGGTCACCTGCTCGGCACCGACTCCAGCGGCCGCGACATCCTCTCCCGGGTGCTGGCGGGGGCGTCGTCGGTGCTGGCGGTCGCCCCGGTCGGCACGGCGATCGGCATCATATGCGGGACCGTGGTCGGGCTGGTCACCGGCTTCTACCGCGGCGTCGCCGATACGCTGATCATGCGGGTCGTGGACGCGCTGCTCGCGCTGCCCGCGATCATCCTCGCCGCGCTCGCGCTGTCCCTGCTGGGCACCTCCGAGTTCGCGGTCGCGCTGCTGATCGGGGTCATCTTCACGCCGGTGGTGGCGCGGACGGTGCGCTCGGCGGTGCTGACCGAGCGGGACGCCGAGTACGTGGCCGCCGCCCGGCTGCGCGGCGAGTCCGGCCTCTACATCATGGCGGCGGAGATCCTGCCGAACGTCACCGCCCCGATCCTGGTCGAGGCCACGGTGCGGCTCGGCTACGCGATCTTCATGGCGGCGACGCTGTCGTTCCTGTCGCTCGGCATCCAGCCGCCGTCCCCGGACTGGGGGCTCACCATCGCCACCGAGCGCACGTTCATCTCCGTTCAGCCGTGGACCGTGCTCGGGCCCGCGATCGCGCTCGGCACCCTCGTGGTGGCGGTGTCGCTGGTCTCCGACGGGCTGAGGAAGGCGATCAACTCATGAGCGGTTCCGCCGGTTCCGCCGGCGCGCCCACGCTGGCGGTCGAGGACCTGTCGATCAGCTACCGGCGGCGCCGCAAGAAGCTCCCCGCCGTCTCAGGCGCCTCGTTCCAGATCGCCCCCGGGGAGGCCTACGGCCTGGTCGGCGAGTCCGGCTGCGGGAAGACCACGATCGCGATGGCGCTGATGCGCTACCTGCCGTCGAACGCGACGGTGGATAGCGGCACCATCCGGTTCCTCGGGTCGGACATGCTGGAAGCGTCCCAGGCGACGCTGCGCGGCTGGCGCGGCAACCGGATAGCCATGGTCTACCAGGATCCCGGTTCCGCGCTCAACCCCTCGGCGCGGGTCGGGACGCAGGTCGCCGAGGTGTACCGGGTGCACCGAGGGATGTCCCGTTCCGAGTCGCTGAACGCGGCGGCCGAGATGTTCGATAAGGTGCGGTTCACCGACCCGAAGGCGATGCTCGGCCGCTACCCGCACGAGCTGTCCGGCGGCCAGCAGCAGCGGGTCATGATCGCGATGGCGCTGGCCGCCGACCCCGCCCTGCTGGTGCTGGACGAGCCCACCACCGGGCTGGACGCCACCGTCGAGGCCGAGGTGCTCGACCTGATCGAGCAGCTGCGGGCCGAATACGACACGTCGGTGCTGTTCATCAGCCACAACCTCGGCATCGTGGCCCGGCTGTGCGACCGGGTCGGCGTGCTGTACGCCGGGCGGCTGGCCGAGGAAGGGCCGGCCGGGTCGGTGCTGATCCAGCCGCGGCACCCGTACACCTCCGCGCTGCTGCGCTGCGTGCCGCGGCCCGGGATGCGCAAGGACACGCTGCGCCTGGAGCCGATCCCCGGTTACCTGCCCCGGCTCGGCGAGGCCCCGCCCGGCTGCCCGTTCGCGCCGCGCTGCCCCCTGGTCAAGCCCGAGTGCGAGGCCGCCCCGCCGCCGCTGGTCCCTGTGGCCGACGGCGGGGCGCACTCGAGCGCCTGCCTGCGCGCCGCCGACGTCCCCCGGCTAACGGCCGAGTCCTCCGCGACCGAGGCCCCGGCCCCCGCGACCGCCCCGGCCGCGAACGGTGCCCCCGCGAATGGCGACGCCCGGCCGGTGGTCGCCGTGGACGACCTGGTGAAGCGGTACCGGTCCGCGGGCGCGGACGTCACCGCCGTGGACGGCGTGTCCCTCGACATCGCGCCGGGGGAGACGTTCGGCCTGGTCGGGGAGTCGGGCAGCGGCAAGACCACGCTGGCCCGGTGCGTCGCCGGGCTGATGGCGCCCACCGGCGGCACGATCACGGTGGCGACGAACGGCGGCGGGCGCCTGGCCCGTGCCCGCTTCCTGCAGATGGTCTTCCAGAACCCGGACACCGCGCTCAACCCCCGCCACGTGGTTCGCCGCATCCTCGGCCGCGCCCAGAAGCGCCAGGGCGACCCCGCCACCGCCGCCGAGCGCGGCCGTCGCCTCGGCGACCTGATCAGCGCCGTCCGGCTGCAGGACTGGCACCTGGACGTGCGGCCGGCCGCGCTGTCCGGGGGCATGAAGCAGCGGGTCGCCATCGCCCGCGCGTTCGCCGGGAACCCCGCCGTGGTGCTGTGCGACGAGCCGGTATCCGCGCTGGACGTGTCGGTGCAGGCCGCCATCCTCAACCTGCTCGTCGACCTGCAGGAGCAGCGCGGGGTGTCCTACCTGTTCATCTCCCACGACCTGGCCGTGGTCCGCTACCTCGCCGACCGGATCGGCGTCATGTACCACGGCCGGATCGTCGATGTCGGCCCGGCCGGGGCGGTGGCCACCGCCCCGCATCACCCCTACACCGAGGCGCTGCTGTCGGCCGCGCCGGCCTTCGGCGACGAGAAGGCCCGCGAGCGGATCCGCCTCGCCGTCGCCCCGGGCGCGGCGGTCGCCGGGCAGGCGGCCGGCTGCCCGTTCCACGGTCGCTGCCACCGCTCCCTCGGCGAGGTGTGCGCGACCGAGACCCCTCCGTGGCAGGACGACGAGAGCGGCAACACCTACCGCTGCCACATCCCGCCCGCCGAGCTGCGCGCCCTGCAGGAGGCGACAGCGGGCGAGGCCCCCCGAACACCCCGATTATCCCGAACGGATCGTGGCGCCTGCCCATCCCCCGCCGCCCGCGCCGGGGTAGCTCAGCCCGCTGCGGTCGCTCACCCCGGTGGCCCGGTCGTCGCCCGCTTCACCAGCTCGGGCGCGGGGTCGGCGACGACCAGGTCGGCCGCCTTCCCGCCGTCGAGCACGCCCATCAGCGCGCGGACGGCGGCCCGCCCGAGCTCGTACAGGGGCATCCGCACGGTGGTCAGCGGCGGCGAGGTGTACCCCGCCACCCAGTCGTCGTGGATGGCGATGACGGACAGCTCGCCCGGGACGCTGATTCCCAGTTCCCGGGCGGCGCCGAGCACGCCGAACGCGGCGTTGATGTTCGCCACCAGGACGGCGGTGGGCCTGGGCCGGGCGCGCATGAGCTCGGCCAGCGCCCGGTGCCCGTCCTCGGGCATGTACCCGAAGTCGCGCGTCCACTCGGCGCCGGACCGTAGGCCCGCGGCGCGCAGCGCGTCATGGAATCCTTCCTCGCGCCGCCGGGCGGTGGTGGACGTGCGCAGCCCGGAGATCATCCCTATCCTGGTGTGCCCGAGCCCGATGAGGTGCTCGGCCGCGACCCTGGCGCCCGCCGCGTCGTCGAGGGAGACCGAGCCGCGCGCGACGCCGCCGCGGGGATCCGCGCCGTTGACCAGGACCAGGGGGACGTCGGGGGACATGAGCTGGTGCAGCGCGTCGGAGTCGAGGTGGTCGTCGCGCTGCAGCAGGCAGCCATCCACCCGGCCCTCGCTCACCAGGCGGTGCAGCATCTCCCCGCCGGGCTGGACGCGCTCCGCCCGGCCGAGCAGCACGATGTGCCCGACCTGATCGGCCCCGTCCTCGACCCCGCGCAGCAGCTCGGCGAAGACCGCGTTGTGCACGTCCGGGACGAGCAGCGCGATCGCGCCGTTGCGGGACAGCCGCAGCGCCCGCCCCGCGTAGTTGGCGCGGTAGTCCATCTGCTCGGCGAGGCGGTGGATCCGGTCCCTGGTGTCCGGCCGGGCCCGGACCAGGGGATCGTCGTTGAGCACCCGGGACACCAGCGAGACGGACACCCCCGCCCGCCTGGCCACGTCCTTGAGCGTCACCATGGCGACGTTTCCCCTCTTGGATAATCGATTGTCCTGGCCAATGCTACGCCGAGTAAAGGAGGCTCTCCGGATGATCGACCTGTTCGCCCCGGTGGCGGAGTTCTGCGCGATCGAGATCCCCCGGGCGCACCGGCTGCCGATCGCCATCGTCGGGGCCGGGGCCATCGTCGCCACCGCCCATCTTCCCGCCTACCGGTCCGCGGGACTGGAGATCGCCGGGATCACGGACATCGACCCGGGCCGGGCACGGGAGGTGGCCAGCCGGTTCGGCGTCCCCGTCGTGTACCGCGACCTGGACGAGCTGCTCGCCGACGAGCGGGTGCGGGTCGTGGACGTGGCCGTGCCGAGCCAGGCCCAGCCCGAGATCGCCCGGCGCGTCCTGCGATCCGGCCGCCACATGCTCGGGCAGAAGCCGTTCGCCCCGGATGCGGGCATCGCGCGGGAGCTGGCCGATCTCGCGGCGGACCGCGGGCTGGTGCTCGCGGTCAACCAGCAGCTCCGCTTCGATGAGGGAATCGCCGCGACGTACCGGATGGCGGAACTCGGCTGGATCGGCGACGTGACGGCGGTGACGTTCGACGTGGACATCGACACCGACTTCGCCTCCTGGGACTGGCTGCGGGAGGCGCCGCGGCTGGAGATCATGTACCACTCGATCCACTACCACGACGCGGTGCGCTGGCTGCTCGGCCAGCCGGAGTCCGTGTTCTGCGCCGCCGGGCGGGAAGCCGGGCAGCGGGTGGCGGGGGAGACGTGGACCGTCTCGACCTACACGTACGCGAGCGGCGCCCGAGCACTGGTGCACTCCCGGCACGCGAACCGCTGGGGGGACCAGTCGGCGACGTTCCGCGTCGAGGGCACGCGGGGCGCGATCCGCGGCACGCTCGGGATGCTGTATGACTACCCGCACGGCCGCCCGGACACCCTCGCCGTCCGCAGCGAGGTGATCGGCACCGACGGCTGGGTTCCGTACCCGGTGACCACGAGGTGGATACCGGACGCGTTCGCGGGCCCGGTCGCCTCGCTGCTCGCCGCGGTCGCCACCGGCGGCGAGCCGCGCTCGCCGGCCCGGGACAACGTGGGCACGCTGCGCCTCGTCGAGGCGCTATACGAGTCCTCCCGCGCCGGCACGTCGGTCGGCCTGGGTCCCTGACCGCCTGCGGCCCTGACCGCCCCGCGGATCTGATAGGCTCCGTGACCCTTGACAGATTCCGTGTGTTGATGGCTGAAATCGGTTGGTATAACGATTGCTCATGGGACGCTCACAGCGAGAGGCGCGCTGGTTCTACCTGCTGTCCACCCCGTGGGCGATCGGGTTCCTGGTGTTCGGCGGCGGGCCGATCGTCGCCTCGGCCGTGATCAGCCTGACCAACTGGCCGCTGCTGTCGTCCCCGCACTGGGTGGGCCTGGCCAACTACCGGCAGCTCCTGCACGATTCGACTTTCTGGACCGCGCTATGGAACACCCTGTACTTCGGCGCCGGGTCGGTGGCCCTGACGCTGGTCTGCACGTTCGGCCTCGCGCTGCTGCTGAACCTGAACGTGCGGGGGCTGTGGTTCTTCCGGCTGGTGTTCTACCTGCCCACCGTGACGTCCGGGATCGCGACCGCGCTGCTCTGGCAGCTCATCCTCAACCCCGACTACGGGCTGCTCGACCGGGTGCTCAGCCTGGCGGGGATCCCGGGCCCGGGGTGGCTGGCCTCGCAGGACTGGGCCATTCCCGGGCTGATCATCATGAGCGTCTGGGGCGCGGGCAACACGACCATCATCTACCTGGCCGGGCTGCAGGGCGTCCCCCGCACGCTGCACGACGCGGCGGCCGTCGACGGCGCCGGATGGCGGGCCCGGTTCTGCCATGTCACGCTGCCCATGATGTCGCCGGTCATCTTCTTCAACACGGTAACCGGCTTCATCGGCAGCCTTCAGGCCTACGCGCTCATCCTGATCATGACCAACGGCGGCCCGGGGAACGCGACGATGGTGCTCGGCCTGTACGTCTACCGTGAGGCGTTCCAGTACTTCAACCTCGGCTACGCGTCGGCGCTGGCCTGGGTCCTGCTGATGCTGATCGTGGTCATCACCGCCGTCCAGTTCCTCATCGGGCGCCGGGTCGTCCACACCGAGGCCGCCAGGGGAGGTGCCTGAGCGTGGTGACGGGCATCCGGGCGCGGATGGCGGGCCGCGGCGCCGCCTACCTGGTGCTGGCGCTCGGCGCGGTCGTGTTCCTGCTGCCGTTCGCGTGGATGGTCTCGACGTCGCTCAAGAGCAACGCCGGGGCCCTGCAGTACCCGCCCCGGTTCCTCCCGGACGGCTATCACTGGGGGAGCTTCGCGGCCGCCTGGCAGGCGCTGCCGTTCGGCACGTTCCTGATGAACTCGGTCGTCATCACCGTGCTGAGCGTCGCCGGCTCCGTCGCGTTCAGCACGGTCTCGGCCTACGCGTTCGCCCGGCTGCGCGCCCGGTGGCGGACGGCGATGTTCGCGTTGCTGCTGGGCACGATGATGATCCCCGGCGAGATCATCATCGTGCCCGACTTCATCCTGTTCAACCACCTCCGGCTGGTGAACACCATCTGGCCGATCGTCTGGCCGTACTGGTTCGGCAACGCGTTCTTCGTCTTCCTGCTGCGCCAGTTCATGCTGACCATCCCGCGCGAGCTGGACGAGGCCGCGCACATCGACGGGGCCGGGCACCTGCGGATCCTGTTCCGCGTCATCGTCCCGCAGATGAAGCCGGCGATCGCGACGGTGACGGTGTTCGCGTTCGTCGGGAGCTGGAACAACTTCATCTACCCGCTCATCTACCTGCGCGATCAGTCCAAGTACACGATGTCCCTGGGGCTCCAGCTGTTCGCGAGCGCCCAGTACATCACCAGGTACAACCAGATGATGGCGATCGGCCTGCTCATGCTGGCCCCGGTCGTCGTCGTGTTCCTCATCGCCCAGCGCTCGTTCGTCCGCGGCATCACCCTGACCGGCCTCGGCGGCCGCTGAGGTGGCGGCGCTGAGGCGGCGTCGCTGAGGCGGCCCCGGTGCGATCGAGGTCCCCCCTGAACGTGCCATGTGCGCACTTGGGCAGGCTCTTACCGGCCCAAAAGCGCACCTGGCATGTTAGGCCGGGGTGGGGTGGCCGGCCCAAAAGCGCACCCGGCAGGTTAGGCCGGGGTGGGGTGGCTGATTTAGGCCGGGGTGGGGTGGCTGGTGTAACGTTTGATCATGCGCTACGAGCCGACGTGGGAGTCGCTGCGCGCGCACCGGATCCCGGACTGGTTCCGGGATGCCAAGTTCGGCATCTGGGCGCACTGGGGCCCGCAGTCGGTCGCGATGTCCGGGGACTGGTACGCCCGCCACCTGTACGGGCCGTACGCGGGCACGGAGGACTGGGAGCACCCGCGGGTGGACCGGCAGGCGCGGCTGCACCGCGAGCGGTACGGGCACCCGTCGGAGTTCGGGCACAAGGACATCTGCCACCGGTGGCGGGCGGAGAAGTTCGACCCCGAAGGCCTGGTGGACCTCTACCGGCGGGCCGGGGCACGATACCTCGTCGCGCTCGCCGCGCACTGCGACAACTTCGACCTGTGGGATTCCGCGCACCAGCCGTGGAACTCGGTGAACGTCGGCCCGCGCGAGGACATCGTGGCGCGCTGGTGCGGCGCGGCCCGCGCGGCCGGGCTGCGCTTCGGCGTGAGCGTGCACGCGGGCTCGTGGACCTGGCGCTGGCTGGACG
>JAFMRC010000505.1 GCA_017354375.1 Nocardiopsaceae bacterium
GGCGCGGGCGGCCAGCCCGGCCACGGCGGCGCCGCCCCCTGCCGCCATCAGGGTGGTCTTACCGGCCAGCATGTCGGCTTTCCAGCCCTGGTAGGCGGCCTCGGTCATGGCCTCGCGGGAGCCGCCGCGGATCCGGCCGCTGGCCTGGTAGAAGTCGAGGGCGGCGCCGTCCCCGGCGCGGATCGCCAGGGTGGCGGCGGCCTCTTCCGGGTTGCGGAACCGGTGCAGGGCGGTCAGCTCCGGGGTGCCGGGCTGGGAGGCGATCAGGCGCAAGGCGCCGCCGGACTCGACGGCCGGCAGCTGCCGGTCATCGCCCAGCAGCCGCACGGTGGCGCCGCGGGCCGCGGCGATCGAGGTGAGCTGGTCGATGGGGAAGGTGCCCGCCATCCCGGCCTCGTCGAGGAGGATCACGTCGCCGGGGCGGATCAGGAACGGGCGGGCGCTGGCGGGGACGGGGCCTGCGGCGCGGAGCCGGGAGGCGAACGGGCCTGCGGTGTGCTCGTGGAGGAACTTATGGAGGTTCTCGGCGGGCAGGGACAGTTCCCGGCCGAGGATTCCGGCGGCGGCGGCCGATGTGGCCAGGGGGATGAGGCGGCGCCCGGCCTGGCGCAGGACGTGGGCGCAGGCGCGGGTCGCGGTCGTCTTCCCCGCCCCGGCGGGGCCGATCCCGGCGAGCAGGAGGCGGCCGTCGGCGCAGAACGCGGTGACCAGTGCGCGCTGGCCGGGGTCGAGCACCTGGCCGCTGACCGCCTCGAAGCCGTCGATCGCGGCGGTGACCGCTGGCCGGGCCAGGGCGCCGGTGGTGGGGGTGCGGGTGGCGTCGAGGAGGCGCTGCTCGGCGTCCAGGACGGGCTGGCTGGTGAACCGGGCGGCGGCGTGCTCGGTGAACACGGGCTCGCCGTTCTCGCGGCGCAGTTCGGGCGGCTCGTTGAGGAGGGCCGGGGGCTCGACGCTGATGGAGTTGCCGGGGGAGAGGGCGAGGGCGGTGAGCGTGTCCACGTAGTGGCGGTGTTCGGCTGGGGGCAGGGGAGGGCATTCGGTGCGGACGACGCGCTCGGCTTCGGCGCGGACGTTCCACGCGCTCCAGGTGGAACGGCGGGACGACACAGACGCAACGATCCGTTCGGCCAAATGGGAGGGGTCGGGGGAGGGGAGCGGTGCCCGCGAGACCGGGGCGGCCGGGACCGCCTGCTTTATGCGGCCGGTCGCGGCGGGGCCGAACTCGGCGGTGAGCTCCTCGCGCCAGCGGGCGCGCTTGCCGGGCAGCGCGGTCGGGGGCTGCTTGCCCTGGCGGGTGTCGAGGGTGGCCTGCTGGGCGAGCTTGTGGCACGCGGCCAGGCCGGGGTCGTGGCCGTGGGCGGTGCGGTATTCGGTCAGGAGGTGGGCGTAGCGGGCCTCGATCGCGGCGCGGCGGCGGGAGAAGTACGCGATCATGCCAGGCGGGATGCCGGTGATCTCGCGGACCGGCTCCCGGCCGCTGGTGGTGCCGGGGCGGGGGGTGAAGGTGACGCCCAGGAGGCTGGTGAGGTGGGCCTCGAACGCGGTGTTGTAGCACTCGGAGGCGGCGACGGCGATCCGGTACAGGCCGCGGGCGTCCAGGCTGCGCCACGCGCCGTCGGCGCCCTGGACCTTGGCCGAGACGGCGACGTGGGTGTGCAGGTCGGGGTCCCCGGCGCGGGAGTCCCAGTGCTCGAACGCCGCCGCGACCAGGCCCTTCGTGGTGACCTGGGCGATCCCGCCGGCGCCGGTGCGGGTGTAGGCGGCGTGGTCCTCGACCAGGTTCATGGCCTCGTGCACGGCGCGCTGGTGGGCGGCCTGGACGGCGTCGCGGACGCGGGGGCGGTCGTCGGTGGCCCACAGCAGGGAGGCGGACTTGACGGGGGAGAAGGTCAGGTCGAAGCCCGCGACGGCGGCCCGCTGGCGGCGGGCCTCCTGCGATTGGACGGCGCGGGCCTCGGCGTCCGTGGGTGTTCGTTTGGCCTCCTGCTCGATAGCTTGCAGGCGCTTGCCGACGCGGTGGTCGAAGGGTTCTAGGGGGCGGTAGGCGGGGAAGCGGCGGCCGAGGGTGGCGGAGCGGATCGCCTCGTTTTTGACCTGCTCGCGCTGGGCGGCGGTCATGGACGCGGTGACGTGCCGGGCGATGTAGGCGGTGATCATCGCGCCGGCGTCGGGGTGGGCGCCGAGGCCGAACAGGTTGCGCATCGCCTCCTCGGTCACCTGCCTGCCGTCGAGGCCGAGCAGGTGGGCGGCGCGGCCGGTCCAGCGGCCGGGCGGGATGCCGGCGGCGGTGTAGTAGGCGGCTGGATCCTTTGGGTTTTTCCCGTCCCCGGTGGCCTCCGGCGCGGTGCCGGAGGGGCTGGCGTCGGATGGACTGCCGTCGCCGCGGGAGGTGTGGCGGGTGAGGTACTCCCAGCCGTTCCCGGTGATCTTCGCGATCGTCATCACCACCGCGAGCGGGCCATCTTCACTTGAGTGCAAGAGGTGTGATGTGCCATTGCCTGCTCACCTGCTCGTATCCGGCTGCGTGTCGGGTGCGCGTTCGGCTGCGTGTCCGGTGCGCGTTCGGGCGGGGGAGGGGCCTGCGGGGCGCGTGCCGCGGTGATCGCTTGACACGGGCTTTTCACATCACTTTAAATCTGTCACGTAAGGTCCGCATCAATTGAAGATCTCCCCCATCCGGGATCCGCCCCTCGCGGCGGGGTCGCGGAACGGCTCAGCGGCGGGCGCGCCGCCGGGCCGGGAGAGGGGGAGCGATGGGAGCGATAGGCACCACCAGCGACGAGGACCGCGACGCCGTGTTCACGGCCATGCTCGCGAGGGGGCCGGAACTCGGCGCGCGGGCGGCCCGCATCATGAGCCGGGAGGAAGGGCTCGGCGGGCGGCTGCTGGCCCGCCGGATCCTGGAGCGCGACCTCGGCGCCGGGCCGGACGGCATCGCCGGGCGGTCTTTCCGGGAG
>JAFMRC010000263.1 GCA_017354375.1 Nocardiopsaceae bacterium
CGGCCAGTCGCGGTGCCCGCCGGAGGAACCGCAGTGGCTGGCCCCGGCGTGCGAGTGGGACGGGATCGCCAGCTGGCTGTCGGCGGCGGTCGCCGAGGGGGTGGCCGGGCGGCACCCCCGCAGCGAGGAATGGGAGAGCGTGCACGGCCGCACCATCCCCGGGGATTCCTGCGCCGATCAGTACGCCACGGTATCCGGGTGGCACGACCGGGCCTGGAATCAGGATGCTCGGCGGCGGGCGCTGACGATCTGGGGGCACGGGAGCCCGTCGGCCATCGAGGACGCGGTGGGCTCCCGGACGTCGTCCCCGCGCTGGCGGGACCGGGCCGGGCAGGTCCTGGACGAGGCGTTCGACCTGCCCGGGTGGGTGCTGAGGTACCTCGCCCCGCGGACGGCGGCGGATGAGGGGAGCGGGGGACGGTGAGCTCCGAGCTTTATTCCGGCGGCGCGGACCGGCCGGGCCGGCCCGACCGGGGGGATCGGGGGGACCGGCTGCGGGATGACGACGATCCGGGCCCGGACGTCACCCCGGTGCCCGCCTCGGCCGACCACCGCGCGCCGGGGATAACCCGGCAGGAGGCCTACGCCGCGGTCGGCCAGGCCGACCAGACGCCCAATGCCTTCCTTCGGCGCGACGCCGGCTCGCGGGACGAGCCCGGGAAGGGACAGGACGCCCAGGGGGGCGCGGAACGCGGGGCGGAACGGTCCGGCGCGGACCAATCGGGTGCGGAACGGCGCGGGGCCGATCAGCCAGGTGCCGGCTGGGCTGGCGCGGGCCAGTCCGGCGCGGACCGGGGGCAGGGCCAGGGGGACGGCGCCCGCGACCAGGGGAATCCGGCCGTCGGCGACCGGGTGGCCGGGGACCAGCAGGGGAGTCAGTCGCGGGACGGGCAGCTTCCGGAAACGGCGGCCGGGGTTCGGCCCGGGGACGGGCAGCCTGGGGAGGGACAGCCCGGGGATGAGCTGCGCGGACCGGAGGCGGGTGAGGGCATCCGCCCGGTTCCCGGCCGCCCGGTTCCCGGTGAGGTCCGTGGTCCCGGTGCCGATGGGGTCGATGGGGCTGGCGGGGCCGATGTGGCTGACGGGATCGACGGGGCGGGAGACGACGGGCCGGACCGGGGCGGCAGGCGGCCGTTCGGCCGGGGCGCGGACGCCGCCGACCCGCGCGACGGATCCGAACGCGGCGACCGGGGCGGGGGCGACCAGAGCGACCGGGGTGACCAGGACGCCAGCGGGGACGGCAGGCGGTCCCGGCCGGACGCCGGCGCCGAGGGCGAGGCCGGCCTCTTCTCCGCCGATGCGAGGGCACGGCAGGCGGAGGGCGCTACCGCCGGAAGGGACGGGACCGCCGAGGGAGTCACGCCGGCTGACCGCGAACGAACCGCCGAACGAGACCAGGCCGGGGCCGACCGCGAGCGAGTCCAACCGCAGTCACAGGACCAGGCGCAGGAGCAGGCGCTGGGGATGTCGCCGGAGGCCCGGACCGACCACCAGCGGATGACCGAGGGAACCGAAGGCGATCAGCGGATGCAGGCGGTCATCGCCGACCTGGAGGCTAAGTACAAGGCGGAGGCCGACAGCCTGCGGGCCGAGAACGCCGAGCTCAAGCAGCAGCTGGGCGTGACGAACGCGAAGCTGGACGAGCAGGGATCGAAGCTGGACGCGATCCTGGCCGCCCTGAGCCCAGACAAGGCGGCGTCCCCGCGGGAGGCCGGGGAGCCGGAGGACCCGGACAGGGCGGACGCGGACCAGCGCAACCTCCAGCCCTCCCCCGACCGCCCGCAGGACGAGGACCGCGACCGACCCGAGCCGCCCGAACGACCCGACAAGCCCGACGCCACGAAGCCCGATAAGCGCAACGACGCGCTGGGCACCAACGACGACGAGGTGAGCGACGACGCCGGTGAGGCAGACCCGGACCGCGTCGATAGACGTGCAGACGACAAATCAGGTAAGGAAGGTGTCAAGGGATCGCTACTCCCAGAGCGGCATCGTTTCTTCACCGCGGAGAACGTCGGGGCGCTGGGCGCGGCCCTCGCCTTGGGCCAGTCCGTCTTCCAGGTATTCGGTAGCGTCCCCCCGGAGGTGGGGGTCGGAGCGGCGGGCGTTGCCTTCGTCGGCGCGACCATGGCGACCAAGATCCAGGAAATTTTCCACAAGATGAGGCGGAAGGGCTGAGATGACCGCAGGCTGGCAGATTTCTTCGGAGATCGAGGAACCGTTCCGGGAGGCGCTCGACCACGCGGCCAAGCGCCGCGTCGATGAACTGCGCGCGATGCCCGACCGCCTGAGCAACGAGCAGATAGCGAGCACGGTTGGTCTGTGCGCCTTCGTGTCCGCGTACACGGCCATTGACGTGGTCGAGCGCAGGTGGCCGAGCGACGCTGGGGTGCGCCGGATGGCGGAGAGGACGGTGGAGGGGGTTGAGGAGGACCGGCCGTACGGGGTCACGGAGGAGAACGTGTACCTGTGGCTCTCCAAGGTCGCGCTCGGGTTCAAGACCTACGCCGAGGTGTTCGGCGACCGGTTCGACGACCCGCGCGATTTCTACGCCGCGCCGTTCTTCCTCACCATTAACTTCGTCGCCACGTTCATCCCGAAGGACAAGTCGCTCGGGGACTTCCTCGACATCATCGAGGACGCCTACGAGAGGGCCTGGGTGACGGACCTGAACCTCCTGCCGGCGCTGATGGTGCGGGCCCGGATGCCGCAGCCGGAGGCCGCTTCCGACGGAAGCGGCGGAAGCAGGTAGCCCGGCACAACCGCGGGGACGTCGATGCTGGGGGTATGCGGGGCCAGGAGCGGAGTGCATGTCCCTTCTGTGGTGGTATGCCCGGGGCGCGAGGGCGTGCCGAGCGAGCCGCGCCGGGGCGGCAGGGCTTCGCGTGGAGGATATGTGAGCAGGGAGCGCACTTATCCTCCACGCGAGCATGATAGCGGCCCGACGGATACCCCAGAGGGTATTCCGAAGATCGGTGAATCGCGCCATGGCCAGCAGGATCCAACAGGCGGAGTCGAGATGAGCGAGAAACCGATCAGCGAGCGGGCAGCCAGGCACATGGCCGCCTTCAACGACAGCGTCCGATCCGGCGACTGGGCAGCCTTCGCCGATCGATTCACCCCCGATGCGGTCATGCGATTCACCGGCATGCCGGTCGGCCCGTTCACCGGCCGCGCGGCGATCGCCGCCGGCTACGCGGCCCAGCCACCCTCGGACACGCTCACGGTCACCAGCGGCCTCTCCTCCGGCGACACCGACGAACTCCGGTTTGCCTGGGACAACGGCGGCACGGGCACGATGCTCCTGCGCTGGAGCGACGACCTGGTCGCTGAACTCACCGTTACCTTCGGCTGAGCACGCGCGACCACGCGGCCAAGCGCCGGATCGGCGGCCTGCACGCCCTGCTGCAAGGGCTCACCGAACAGCAGGCGGACGTGGCCCTTAACATCTGCGGATTCATCTCCGCCTCAGAACCGGCCCCAGCTCACCTCGGTCCGGCCAGCAAGATGAATGATCCGGTAATTGTATCCTCCGAACCCCGGACGCCGAGCTTGATGGCCAGATGCAAGACCTTTCGCCGGTCCTTGGCGCGCAACACATAGCGCACCAAAGCCGGATTGAACAACCGGGGCTGGTGCTTACGCAGCCGGTCATACACCGGCCGCGCCCGCCCCCGGTCGATCCACTGGCCGTCGCGACCCAGGCAGGCCACGCCCTTGCCCAGTTCACCCTCGATGGCCGCGACCGTGGCCATCTCCACCGGCGACAGGCCCTCTTTGTTGCGCAGGTTATCGTCCGCGCCATAGGCAACCAACGCGTCGATGGCGGCCTGCTTGCCCTGGTAGTACGCAAGATGCAGCGCGGTGTTGCCCTCATGGTCGCGGAGGTCGATCGACCGCCCCTGATCCACCCAGGCCCGCAACCGCTCCCGATCCCCCGCCACCGCATTCAACTCACCGAATCGCCGGGCAGCCACCCGTCGCCGATGGTCCCTGACCCGGACTAGGGCCACCAAGGCCACGACCACACTGACAACAACCACTAGCACAACCATGCCGCCGACTGTAAAGTCCCCACCCCGGGATCCGTCCCGACGTGTTACCCGGCGACCTGGGGCTTCGGCGGGGCGCGGGGTGAGCGAGGGCGGTGGACAGGCGCGATGATCCGTTCGGCATGAAAGGGGTTCTCGCCATCGCCGTCCGGAAACCCGCGCCAGAACGGCATCGCAGAGGACCGGCTCCCGATCGTCTTCTGCGATGCCTGACCCGGATCATTGAGCCGGCCAGCAAAGCTGGATATCCTCGCCATATCGGCGCATGTGATCGTTCCGACGTTCGGCTGAGGAGCGGAGATGGCCAGGGTTGTCATGCAGGCGGTCGTGTCGGTGGACGGCTACATCGCCTATCCCGATGACACGGTCGGGCCGCTGTTCGACTGGTACGGCAACGGGGATACCGAGGTGACCGCCAGGGGGAGCGGCTGGACGTTCCAGGTCTCGCAGGCGTCCGCGGACTACGTCCAGCCTTTCTGGGACGCCGTCAAGGTGACGGTGATCGGCCGACACCTGTTCGACACCACGAACGGCTGGGACGGTGACCCGGCCGCCGGAGACGAGCTGGTCGTTGTCACCCACCGGCCATTGCCGGAGGCGTGGCTCGCCGACCACCCGGACGCCCCCTTCCACACCGCCGGGTCGGTCGAGGCGGGCATCGCGCTCGCCAAGAAGCTCGCCGGCGACGGCCTCGTCTGCGTAACCGCCGGCGACCTCGGCGGGCAGGCGTTCTCGGCAGGCCTGGTCGACGAGATCGCGATGGACGTCGCCCCGGTGGTCCTGGGTGAAGGGGTGCGCTTCTTCGGCAGCCACGCTGGCACCGTCCTCCTCGACGATCCCGACCGGGTGGTCCAGGGCGACCGCGTGCTGCACCTGCACTACACAGTCCGGCGCTGATCGCCCCCAGGCACGCGGCCGGGGCACTCGGGCAGCGAGAGGACGGGGCTAATCCTCGTCCGGGTCTTGGATCACGTCGGGACCACCGATGGCATGAGCCCGTCGCTTCGCTAGAACACCTTCCCGGAGAGCCAGCGACTCGCGCAGCCCGACTAGGGCTTGCTCGAATCCCGGATCTTGTTCGCGCAACGTGCTCAGGAACTCATCAATGATCGACACCAGGAGATCTTGCATCGAACGCCTGCCCACGAACGGCTGGGCAAGTTGAAGGGCCGAGTACACCTCGGCAGGCACACGAACCAGTATCTGCTCAGGCTTGGGCTTGGTTGGCGTCGCAGTCACTCCCGCGCGCCTCCTTTTGTCACTGGCGTATGATAGATACTTTGTAACAAGGTAGCACGCTGTGAGGCTAACCTTGTTCCTGCAGCTTCTGGGAGGTCGGTATGGAACCAGCGAGAAGGCCGGATACTCCTGGCTACGGAGTTGTCTCGTTGTTCTCCGGTGCTGGCGGCCTAGACCTAGGCTTGGAACATGCGGGCCTCAAGATTCTAGCCCAAGTCGAGATGGACGCAGATTGCGTTCAGACTCTTATTCGGCAGTCGAAGAACCGGCCTCAACCTACAGAAGTTATCCAATCACGGCTTGAAGATCTGGACCCGGAATCGCTGCGTGAAGGCATCGGCTTTCGCAAGGGGGAACTGCCTCTTCTGGCAGGCGGGCCTCCATGTCAACCGTTTACGACCTCAGGGCGACGGAGAGGCTTGCTCGACGCAAGAGCTACCACCCTCTTCCCCGCATATCTTGAATGGGTTGACGCATTCGACCCGAGAGCTCTTTTGATCGAAAACGTAGATGGCATGCTTTCGGCGGCTCTCCGCCACCGCCCCCTGGAAGAGCGCGGCCGACGATGGCCCGAAGGTGCCGAGTCAGAAGAGCGGAAGGGATCGTTTCTGAAATGGTTTCTGGATGAGCTGAAATCTCGTAAATATTCAGTTTCCTGGGGAATCGCTGAGGCAGCCGACTACGGTGTGCCACAGATGCGGCAGCGAACTGTATTGATCGCCGTCAAGAGCGATCGCCCATGCTGGCTTCCTGCACCACGTTTCGGCGGAGCAGGCCAACCTCCTTTCCGCACCTTGCGAGATGCATTGATGAACGTTAAGGAACTGGGGTCAGTCATGCCTCTCAGCGAGCGAAAGCACTTCGTATATGAGCATATTCCACCAGGTGGAAACTGGCGAAACCTTCCGGATCAGTTGCGCCGAGAGACGATGGGAGGTGCATACGAAGCGACAGGCGGAAAGAGCGGTTGGTGGCGTCGGCTCGCCTGGGACCGCCCCGCACCTACCATCCTGGGCATGCCCGACCATTCCAGTACGGCCCTCATTCACCCAGACGAGATCCGCTGCTTGTCGGTAAACGAGTGCGCCGCGGCACAGAGTTTTCCGCCGGGCATTGAGTTTGCCGGCGGGTTTCGCAGTCAGTATCGCCAGATCGGTAACGCGGTTCCGCCCTTGTTGGGCCAAGCGCTCGGGGAACAGCTTCTTCGATTCTGGGAGTACGGACCAGAGGACGTTGAGCCGCCAGTACCTGCGTGGCGCCAGAGCTCAGCGAACCGCCGCCCGGGAACTCACGGATGGACCTTGCCTGAGGGGTATCATCTCCATGTCCGGATTCGCCCGGATCATGTCTGGGCTACGTACGACGTGGAGCGTCCAAGTGACATCGGAGTCGAGCGCGAGCCAGGAACAAGTATGGGTTAATGTTCCATCAACCGTGAGGGAGCTATCTGGGCTATCCAGCGACGTCGGGCCAGACGATGAGCATATCCTCGCGGGCGTACGGGGATTCGTCGATGCATTCGACTATTGGTATACGCGCGTCATGCAAGATGCGGTTCCGGATTACCGAAACTTGATTATCAAGCGGATCAATCCCTTCATCCGGCGAGTGCAACTTGGCGCTCTGGACACCTCTGCAGTCGCACGCCGCCTCGTCGAGGACTACGACAGCCGGAATTTTGTCACCGCAGGCGGATGGGCCCTCGAAGCGCTTGCAAGCGATGGGAGCCAGGATGCACAAAAATCACCGGCCGAAGGAATCGATCTGCAGAGATTCGAGCCGGCGACCGGCGATTATCATCTCTACGTACTTAAGAGTGGCCTGGTCACCAGGAACTCAGATATCGTGAAAGCCCTTAAGACGAATTCACGTAAGGCAGAGAAGCTGCTGCGACAAGGACGCAGCACCGGGAGTGTCCGCGCAAACTGGGCCGTCCTAGCAGGTAAAACAACCAGCTCTTTCGAAGATGGCGTTCGCAGGCCGTCATCCGCTGAATTCTGGGGCGAGGTATTTTCACTCAGCCAAAACGAGGCTGTCGAGCTAACGCTAGCGATGACGGCCGCAGCAGGGCAACTGATCCGAAGCAACGTTGAGCTGCACCTCAGCGCACTTCGTCTGCTTATAGGCGACTACATCGCAGACAGAAATTCGGATGACGTAGTTGATTGGGAATTTATTGCGCGACGCAACATGCAAACTCCCGACCGCTGGCGATCTGAAGACAGGACTCGTCACGCCCGCGCAATAAAACGTCTTGAGGAAACTGGATACAAGATAGTTTCCAGCAAACGTTCACGCGCCAATTCCAAGTCTAGCTGAGAAGAACAAGGCCAGCTAGCGAAAACCTCGCCCTAGTACTACAACAGCGGCTTGTGACTTTGTCTGGTGTGGCTGCGTGACCTGAAGCCTCGCGCTGGCCAGGATTGCGGCATGCTGGCTGTCATGGAGGACACGCGGGTGCGGGCGGCGGA
>JAFMRC010000264.1:0-4477 GCA_017354375.1 Nocardiopsaceae bacterium
GCGCCAGGCGGTCGCCCGGCGCCGCGCCGCGTGCGAGTCCCGCGGGCCGGCCACGTGCCAGACGGTCTCGTGCCCGAGGTCCAGCAGGTGCCGGGTGGCCTCCCGGGCGCCCGCGGCCTGATCCACGTCGACGGCCGGGAAGTTCAGGTTCGGGTCGCCGTCGGCGATGACGACCGGGAGGCTCGTGGGCAGGCGCACGGTGGCGGTGTCCAGGATCCGCGCCTCGATCAGCACCACGCCGTCGATGGCCTGGCTGGTCAGCCGCGCGTACGCGCGCTGGACCGCCTGCTCGGTCGGCGCGCTGATCCCGACGATCGTGACGGAGTAGTCCGCCTCCTCGGCGGCGGCGGCGATGGCCTCGATGGTGCGGGCGTTGCCGTGCGCGCTCAGGTCAAAGCTGATCACCCCGAACGACCGCGACCGCCCGGTCGCGAGCGCCCGCGCGGCGCCGTTGGTCCAGTAGCCCAGGACGCGCATGGCGGACAGCACGCGCTCCCGGGTTTCCGGATCCACGTTCGGCTGGTTGTTGACGACGCGGGACACGGTCTGGGTGGAGACGCCGGCGAGTTCCGCCACGTCACGTTGCGACGGCGCGCGTCTTCGCGTCATCGGGTGACCCTCCCGCCGCTGATAGTGCGCCGATGTTAGCGCGAACATCGTAGCTTAGATGGAAGCTGATCGTAATATACGTATTTTGTTTAGATTCTCCAAACTTTTTGTAGAGATCATAATATTTCAGGGGCTTTCTCTTGACGTGGGTGGCCAGAGTGACCCAGACTCTCGCCAATGATTGTTCGCTGATGGTTGCGCAAACACGAGCTGCCCACCGGAGCCGGGCTGGTGGTTTGGGCACGCGCGACGCCGGAGGGAGGCGCTGTGGCGGTTGGCAACGCGGTGGTTGACGATGCGGCGGTTGGCGACCGGCCATCCGGCGCGAGGCGCCGGCGGGGCGGGGTGACCGGGCGGCAGGGCGGGGTGACCCGGCACAACCGGGTGGGGTACGCGCTCTTCCTGCCGTTCCTGGCCGTGTTCGTGGTCACGATCGTCGCGCCGCTGGTATACGCGATCTACCTGAGCCTGTACCGGGATCAGATGATCGGCGGCAACGTCTTCAGCGGGCTCGCGAACTACACCCAGGCGCTCGGCGACTCGCTGTTCCTGTCCGGGCTGAGCCGGGTGGGGCTGTTCCTCGTCGTGCAGGTGCCGGTGATGCTGATCCTGGCCATGCTGATCGCGCTGGCCATCGACTCGGGCCGCCTGGCGGGCGCGAAGATCTTCCGGATCGGGGTCTTCATCCCGTACGCGGTGCCCGGCGTGGTGGCCACCCTGATGTGGGGATACCTGGTCGGCCGCCAGTTCGGCCTGGCCGGGTCGATCAGCGCGGACCTGGGCATCGGGCTGCCGAACTTCCTGTCCAGCGGATGGATGCTCGCCACCATCGGCAACGTGACGACCTGGGAATTCACCGGGTACAACATGCTGATCTTCTACGCCGCGCTGCGCGCCATTCCGGTGGAGCTGTACGAGGCGGCGGAGGTGGACGGGGCCGGGGAGTTCCGCAAGGCGTGGTCGATCAAGGTTCCGGCGCTGCGGCGGGCGCTGGTGCTGGCCACCACGTTCAGCATCATCGGCAGCTTCCAGCTGTTCAACGAGCCCTCGATCATGCAGCAGCTGGCGCCCGGGGTCGTGAGCACCAATTACACGCCGAACCTGTACGCCTACAACCTTGCCTTCAACGGCCAGGAATACAACTACGCGGCGGCGGTCGCGGTGGTGCTCGGCGTGGTCACCGTGGTGCTGGCCTACGTCGTGCAGCTGTGGACCGCGCGAAGGGAGCGCGTGCTATGACGGCGCGTGCCATGAGGCCAGGGATGCTGGGGAGCCGGCCGGGGCAGCGAGGCCGGCCGGGGCAGCGCCGGAACAGCCCGGCGCTGACGGCGGTGATGACGCTGATGCTCATCTACACGCTGCTGCCGCTGGCGTGGCTGCTCATCAGCAGCACCAAGAACACCCCGTCGCTGTTCAGCAGCTTCGGGCTCTGGTTCGGGAACGGCTTCCACCTGTGGTCCAACATCAGCGAGGTGTTCTCCTACCAGAACGGCATCTACCTGCAGTGGTTCGGCAACACCGCGCTGTACGCGTTCGCCGGGGCCGGGGGATCGGCGCTGATCGCCACCCTCGGCGGGTACTCGCTGGCCAAGTACAAGTTCAAGGGCAGGAAGCTGCTGTTCGCGATCGTGCTCGGCGCGATCAGCGTGCCCGGCACCGCGCTGGCCGTCCCCACCTACCTGCTGTTCGCCAAGTGGGGCCTGATCAACACCCCGTGGGCGGTGATCATCCCGTCGCTGTGCAGCCCGTTCGGCCTGTACCTGATGCGGGTCTACTCGATCGACGCGATCCCCGACTCGCTGCTGGAGGCGTCGCGCATCGACGGGGCCGGGGAACTGCGGACGCTGCGCACGATCGCGATGCGGCTGCTCGCGCCCGGCTTCGTCACCGTGCTGCTGTTCTCCCTGGTCGCCACCTGGAACAACTACTTCCTGCCGCTGGTCGTCCTGTCCAACCCGCGCTGGTACCCGCTGACCGTGGGGCTGGCGAGCATAGACGCCGGGTCCACCGGCCCCTCCGGGGGCATTGCCAGGGAGGTCTACCCGCTCGTCATCACGGGCAGCTTGCTGGCGATCATCCCGCTCGTTGTCTGCTTCCTCTTCCTCCAGCGCTTCTGGCAGTCGGGCCTGGCCGTCGGCAGCGTCAAGCAGTAACCCACTTAAGCCGAAAGGATCTCATCCGCGATGACGAGTAGATTCAGACGACTCGCCGCGGGCGCCGCCGCCGCGATGGCGCTCGTGACCCTCGCAGCCTGCGGCTCGGGCGGCGGCTCGTCAGCCAGCTCCTCCGGGCCGGTCACCCTCACCTTCTGGACCTGGCTGGGCACCGGCCCCACCCAGAAGCTCGCCAACGAGTTCACCAAGACCCACCCCAACATCAAGGTCAACGTGGTCAACGCCGGCCGGTCCCAGGAGGAGTACACCAAGCTCGACACCGCGCTCAAGGCGGGCAAGGGCGCGCCGGACATCGCGCAGATCGAGTACTTCGCGCTGCCGCAGTACGCGATCACCCAGCATCTGGTCAACCTGAGCGGCACCAGCGCGGCATCCGTCATCAAGTCCAAGTTCACCCCCGCCGCCCAGCGGCAGGTAACCGTCAATGGCGGGATCTACGCGTTCCCGCAGGACGTCGGGCCGATGGCGATGTTCTACCGCAAGGACCTCTTCAAGAAGGCGGGCCTGAAGCCGCCCAAGACCTGGGCGCAGTACGCGGCGGACGCGGCGGCCATCCACAAGAAGCTCCCGCAGACCTACATGGGCAACGTCGATCCGGGCGACCCGGGCACGGCCACCAGCCTCATGTGGCAGGCGGGCGCGACCCCGTTCCGGACCACCGGCACCACCCATGTCACCGTGAACCTGGACCAGCCCGCCGTGCGGAAGTGGGCTTCGCTGTGGTCGGGCCTGCTGGAGAAGAAGCTGGTCACGACCGACACCGGGTGGACCGCGAGCTGGTGGCATGGCATGGCGGCGGGCAGGTACGCCACCTGGATCACCGGCGCCTGGGCGCCGGTGTCGATGTACGCGGCCATCGCGCAGACCAAGTCCGACTGGGCGGTCGCGCCGATCCCGCAGTGGACCCCCGGCGCGCACGTGGACGCGCAGAACGGCGGCTCGTCCAGCGCCGTGCTGTCCTCCTCCCCGCACAAGGCGCAGGCGATCGAGTTCCTCGAGTGGCTGGACTCCAGCCAGCAGGGCGCGAAGCAGCTGGCCAACCTCGGCCTGTTCCCGCCCACCAAGGCGCTGCTCAACAGCCCCTCGTGGCTGAACGCGCCGCAGAGGATGCTCGACAACCAGAAGGCCAACAAGGTTCTCGCGCAGGCCGGGGACGATGTCGCACCCGGCTGGCAGTACCTCCCGTACCAGGTGTACGCGAACTCGGTGTTCGCTGACTCGGTGGGGCATGACATCAGCGCCGGCAAGAACCTGATCCCGGGGCTGCAGGCCTGGCAGAAGAGCATCGTCAGCTACGGCAATTCCCAGGGCTTCAGCGTCAAGACGGGATCCTGACAGCGCAGATGATCGAGTTCGGCGGGGACTACAACCCCGAGCAGTGGCCCGAGGAGACCTGGGCCCAGGACATGGCGCTGATGAAGGAGGCCGGGGTCACCCTGGTCACGGTCGGCGTGTTCTCCTGGGCGCAGGTGCAGTATGGTCCGGATGACTTCCGGTTCGGCTGGCTCGACCGGGTGATGGACCTGCTCGCGGACAGCGGCGTGCGGGCCGACCTGGCGACGATGACCGCGTCCCCGCCGCCGTGGCTGACCCGGATGCACCCGGAGATCCTGCCGGTGCGACAGGACGGTACCGTCCTGTCGCCCGGCGGGCGCCAGCATTACTCGCCCAGTTCCGCGGCGTACCGCCGGTAC
>JAFMRC010000264.1:4487-7761 GCA_017354375.1 Nocardiopsaceae bacterium
CCGCGGAACTGGTGGAACGGCTGGCCACCCGGTACGGCGACCATCCGGCCCTGGCGATGTGGCACGTCGGGAACGAGTTCGGCTGCCACGTGCCGGCCTCCTACGACGACGAGTCGGCGGCGGCGTTCCGCGACTGGCTGCGGGAGCGCTACACCGACATCGGCACCCTCAACGAAGCCTGGTCGACGGCGTTCTGGTCGCAGCGGTACACCTGCTTCGAGGAGATCCTGCCGCCGCGGCTCGCGCCCAGCTACCCCAACCCGGCGCAGCAGCTGGACTTCGCGCGATTCAGCGACGACGCGATGCTCGCCTGCTACCGGGCCGAGGCGGAGATCCTGCGGCGGATCACCCCCGGCGTCCGGATCACCACCAACTTCCTCAGCCTGCGCAAGCCCGTCGACGTGTACAAGTGGGCGCCGTTCCTGGACGTCGTCTCCGTCGACAATTACCCCGACCCGGCCGACCCCAGGGCCTACCTGTGGTCGGGGCTGACCTACGACATCATGCGGTCCGCGAAGGGCGGACAGCCGTGGATGCTGATGGAGCACGCCACGTCGGCGGTCAACTGGCGGCCGGTCAACCCGCCGCAGCGCCCCGGCCAGCTCCGGGTGACCAGCCTGCAGGCGGTCGCGCACGGGGCCGACGCGGTGATGTTCTTCCAGTGGCGGGCCTCCCGCGGCGGAGCGGAGAAGTTCCACTCCGGGATGGTGCCGCACGCCGGGCCGGACGGGCGGGTGTTCGGCGAGGTGAAGGCGCTCGGCGCGGCGCTCGCCGAGGTTCCGGACCTGGCCGGGACCCGCGTCGCCAGCCAGGTCGCGCTGCTGCTGGACTGGGAGAGCTGGTGGGCGTCCGAGCTGGACTCCCGGCCGTCGGCGCTGACCAGCCAGGCGGACGCGCTGATGAGCTGCTACGCGCCGCTGTTCTCCCGGGGCATGGCGGTGGACGTCGTGCACCCGGACGCGGACCTGTCGGGCTACCGGGTGGTGGTCGCGTGCGGCCTGCACCTGCTGCGCGCGGCCACGGCGGAGCGGCTCGCCTCCTGGACGCGCGCTGGAGGGCGGCTCGTCGTCACCTTCGGCACCGGGATCGTCGACGAGCGCGACCAGGTGCATCTCGGCGGGTACCCGGGGCCGCTGGCGCCGGTCGTCGGCGCCGTGGTGGAAGAGCACGTGCCGTTGCCCGCGGGGGAGTCGGTCGCCCTGGAATCCGGCGCGACGGGCACGATCTGGTCCGAGCGGGTGCTGCCCCGCGGCGCGGAGGTGCTGGACAGGTTCGCCTCTGGCGACATGTGCACCGCCGCCTCCGGGGACTCTGGGGGCACGGGTGCCTCGGGGGTTTCCGGCGACCTGGCGGGCGAGCCGGCCGTGACGCGGCACGGTTTCGGGGCGGGCGCGGCCTGGTACGTGGCGACCCGCCTGGACGAGGAGTCGATGGGCGCGGTGCTCGACGAGGCGCTGGAGGCCGCGGGTGCCGAACCGGTGCTGCCGGGGCTCCCGCCCGGCGTGCAAGCGGCTCGCCGCGGCGACTACCTCATCCTGCTCAACCACGGCGGCGAGCCGCGCGAGGTTGCCCTGCCAGGGGAGATGGTCCTTCCCGACGGCACCGCGGTCACCCGGGCCGCGCTAGCCGGCTACGGCACCGCCATTCTCCGCCAGGGATGAGCCCGGGTGGCCGGGACAATGAGCGACCCGAAAGTTACCGGCAGGTAGTGACGAGAGTTGGCCTCCTAGGTTACCCTCATCGGAATAATGGTTGACTAGTCGGGGCGGGTTGTCGCAAGGGAGCGAGATTGGGTGCCGAAGTAGTCGTAAACGGCCTGACTAAGTCGTTCGGCCGGTCCACGGTGTGGCGCGATGTGTCGCTGACGATTCCCCAGGGCGAGCTATCGGTCATCATCGGCCCGTCCGGAACTGGCAAGACCGTATTCCTGAAATCGCTGATCGGCCTGATCAAGCCCGAGCTCGGCCAGATCATCGTCGATGGCACGGACGTGTGCAGCTGCAACGAGCGCCAGCTGTACAAGGTGCGCAAGCTGTTCGGGGTGATGTTCCAGGACGGCGCGCTGTTCGGCTCGATGAACCTGTACGACAACATCGCGTTCCCGCTGCGGGAGCACACGCACAAGACCGAGGCCGAGATCAAGCGCATCGTCGCCGAGAAGCTGGACATGGTCGGCCTCACCGGCGAGGACAAGAAGTACCCCGGCGAGATCTCCGGCGGCATGAAGAAGCGGGTCGGCCTGGCCAGGGGCCTGGTGCTCGACCCGCAAATCATCCTGTGCGACGAGCCGGACTCTGGCCTGGACCCCGTTCGCACCGCGTTGCTGGCCCAGCTGCTCGTGGACGTCAACGCCCAGATCGACGCCACGATCGTGACCGTCACCCACAACATCGAGATGACCCGCACGATGCCCGACAACATCGGCATGCTCTTCCGCGGCGAGCTGGTCATGTTCGGGCCGCGTGAGGTGCTGCTGACCAGCGAGGACCCGGTCATCACCCAGTTCGTGAACGGCAAGAAGGAAGGCCCGATCGGCATGTCCGAGGAGAAGGACGCGGCGCTGGAGGCCAAGGCGGCCGGCGCGTTCTCCGGGAACGGCATCGCCGGGGACTGGGACGGCCCGGTACACCGGCCGCTGGCGTTCGTCCCCCAGCTTGAGACGTCCCCGGGCCTGCCGCGGCGTGCCGCCGCGGACCGGCGCAAGGAGCGGGTGATGCACACCCTGCACACCCTGCCTCCGAACGCGCAGCGCGCCATCCTGGACAGCCTCTCCCCGGAGGAGCGCGCGATGGCGGACCGCATCATCCGGCAGCAGTCGGGACCGGCCCCCGCCGCCCCGGTCGGCGGCGTGCCGGAGACCCGCACTCCTACCTTCCGCCCCTTCTAGCCCCAGAGTTAGCCCAGTTAGCCTCGGTGGCCGAATGCGTGGCTAAATAGTTAGCCACGAAGGCGGATGGTGTTCACTTGCGCGCCCTTTTGCCGGAGTAACTTGAGGTAGTGCATGTACAGTCCGCCTCGGCGGCCGAATATCTCCGCGCCGTCTACCAGTGCGAGAACCTGAAGGACATCCGCGTTTTCCCGTCGTCGGACGCGGTATGCCGCGCGTTCGGCGCGATGGCGCTGACCGTCGGCACGCAGATCCATTTCCGTTCCGGCGCGTTCGCGCCCGGCACGCGCTCCGGTTTCTGGCTGCTCGCGCACGAGGTCGCGCATGCCGTGCAGCAGCGCCGCGGCCCGGTGACGGCGGTTTCCGCCATCGGGCGCGCGCCGGGGA
>JAFMRC010000506.1 GCA_017354375.1 Nocardiopsaceae bacterium
GGAGGCGTCGGTGCCGTTCGGCTCCTCGGGGACGGTGGCCGCGGTCGCTTTCGCGGTGCTCGCGGTCGCCTTCGTGCTGGTGCTCGTGCTCGCGTGGGCCGCCGGTTGCGGGACGCCCAGCGCCGCCAGCAGGACGGCCGCGCCCGCCACGACCAGGCGAAAACTACTTCGGCCACCACTACCCATGAAACCCACCCACAGCAGAACGGAAAGACGCTCCTCTGAAAGTCCAAAACACTCCTTCTGCAGGTCTATGTCAAGACTTGACGGGGCGCTTGGTGCGTGACCGATAACAGGTCGTCATGAGCCGCGGCGCGGGCGGTGTGTCATGCTCTTTGCTGTGCAGCGATCGAAGCCGGCGAGCATCCGCGACGTGGCCCGGGTGGCCGGCGTCTCGCACCAGACGGTCTCACGGGTCCTGAACGGCCACCCGAGCGTCCGCGAGGACACGAAGGCCCGGGTGCTGGCGGCCATGAGCCAACTGCGGTTCCGGCCGAGCCGGGCCGCCAGGATGCTGTCCACCCGGCGGTCGGAGACCATCGGGGTCCTCGCCGCGGCCGTCGGGTCCCACTACGGCCCGGCCAGCAGCGTCAGCGCCGTCGAGGACGCCGCCCGGGAACGCGGCTTCTACGCCACCGTGGCCCACCTGGCGTCGGTGTCGCCGAGCGCGATCACGGCAGCGGTCGAGGATCTCCTCGGCCAGGACGTGGAGGGCATCGCCATCGTCGCCCCGCGCACCGCGGTGCTGTCGCACCTGGCGTCGCTCCCGCTGACCGTGCCGATCGTCGCGGCCCAGGGCGAGCAGCGCGACGCCGGGGGCATCCCGGTGGTGTCGGTGGACCAGCAGGCCGGCGTCGCGATGGTGATGCGGCACCTGCTGTCCCGCGGCCACCGGCGGATCCTCCACCTGGCCGGCCCGCCCGACTGGAACGACGCCCAGTCCCGGCACCGCGCCTACGAAGCGGAACTGGCGGCGGCCGGCCTTCCGGTCCTGGATTCGGTCTTCGGCGACTGGACGGCGGATTCCGGGTACCGCGTAGGCCGGGACCTGCTGTCCCGCGCCGGCTCCGGCGCCCCGGCCGCCGGACGGGACTTCACCGCGGTGTTCTCCGCCAACGACCAGATGGCGCTGGGCCTGATCCACGCGCTGCGCGAGGCGGGCCTGGACGTCCCCGGCGACGTGAGCGTGGCCGGCTTCGACGACATCCCCGAGTCCGCGCACTTCTGGCCGCCGCTGACCACCGTCCGCCAGGACTTCGCGTCCCTGGGCCAGCGCTGCGTCGCCACCCTCATCGACGCCATCGACGCCGTCATCACAGGCCCCGCCGCCGTCACGGGTTCCGGCAGCATTCTTAACGCCCCTGCGTCCTCTCCTGCCCCTTCGGTCTCTCCGGCCGTGACCGCCTCTCCCGCCGCTCCGGCCGTGACCGCCTCTCCGGCTGCGGCCGCTCCGGCTTCGGCCGCCTCTCCCGCCGCTCCGGCTACGGCCCCGGCCGGGATCCCGGCTGCGATCCCTCACCCCGAAGCGCTGCCGGCTCCGGTCGCCCCGCGCCTGATCGTCCGCGACTCCGTCCGCGACCTCACCGCCTGACCCACCCGGTTCTCCTGCCCCGTCCTCCTCAGTTTCCCCGGTCAGCCCGGCTCTCGGGGGAGCGTGCTCCGCTCGCGTGGTGATCCGTGTTGCATATGTAATCGTTCGGAAATAAGGTGAGTTTGGGGTGAGTCGGAGGCCGTTAGTGTGGCTTCTGGGGCAGTATCGGCTTTGGCCGGTGCGGGGATGGTGAGGTCGATGCCGTGGCGGGCGGCGTAGGCGAGCAGGTCCTGGCGGGTGCGCGGCGGGTTCGGGGGCGGGGGCCCGGCCGGGGGCGGGGGCCCGCTGGCGGCGATGGCCCGGGTGACGGGCTTGAGGAGCTGGCACAGGCGTGAGGGGTCGATGCCGAAGAGCGGGGCGAGGGGGCGCATCGGGAGGCCGAGGTGGCTGCGGATGCGGTCGGCGGTGAGCAGGTCGGCGGCGGTGAGCCGGTGCGCGCGGCCGTGCCGGCGGTGGACGGGCTCGGGGCCGCCGAGGGCGGCGATCAGGTCCTGGAGGTCTGCGGCCCAGGCGAGCAGGGCGGCGGGAGCGGTGCCGGTGAGGGCGGGGTGGTTCAGGGCGGCGAGGGGGACCCGGGCGGCCGGGGCCGGCCGGGGCCGGGCGGGCCGGGGGACGGGCAGGACGGTGTAGTTCCAGTCGCCGTGGAAGGCGTGCCGGTCTAAATAGCGTTCCTCGATCTGGCGGATCTCGGCGTCGCTGATTTCCTTGCCGGCTTCGTAGGGGCGGGTGTCGAGGACGGCGGCGGCGGTGAGGCCGGTTTTCGTGGTGACGTTCCCGATGGTGGAGATGATGACCTCGTAGCTGGTCAGGGGCCGGCCGCGCCAGGCGAGGCTGATCTGGGAGAACAGGCGGTGCTCGATGGCGTTCCACTTCGATGTTCCTGGAGGGAAGTGGCAGACGGTGATCTCCAGCCCGGTGTCCTCGGCGAAGGCCGCGAGTTCCTTCTTCCAGGCCCGGTTGCGGATGCCGTTGGAGGACCCGGCGTCGCAGGTGAGCAGCAGCCGGGCCGCGTCCGGGTAGGCGTGCCGGCCGACGAGCTCGTGCCAGCGGCGCAGGGAGGCGACGGCGAACTCGCCGGTGTTGGCCCCGGTGCCGACGTTGACGAACCCGGAGCCGGCGGCCTGGTCGTAGATCCCGTAGGGGATCGCGTGCCCGGGCCCGTCCCGGTCGGGGAAGGAGTGGTCCAGGACCCGCGGCGCGTCTCCCTTCGGGTGCCATTCGCGGCCGGGCTGCGCGTAGTCCCCGACTTCCTCTTTCTTCTTCGCGTCCACCGACAGGACGGGCTGCCCGGCGGCCAGGTGCTCTTTGACCCGCTCGCTGATGTAGCGGAACTGGGCGTCCCGGTCCGGGTGCCGGGTCCC
>JAFMRC010000265.1 GCA_017354375.1 Nocardiopsaceae bacterium
GCCCGCACAGGCCCATTTCTCGCGGACGCGACCACCCGCCGGTGAGAATAGCTGACCAAGAAAACCTCTGCCTCCCGGCCCTCCTGCCAGGGACAACAGGTTTTCCGCGAATGCGACCACCTCCGGTGAGGACGGCTTATGGGAACGCCTGGCGGGCCTGGCGGCCCCCGTCCGCCCCTCGCGGGGCCGCCCCGGCTCTTTGCCGGAGTTCCGCACGGGCCATCGATCCTTCCGGTTAATGACAATCAGTTGCCAGATGGATGCTTTTGGTTCATGAATGGCTGGCCGGGCGCCTTCGGGGCGAGGACGGGCGATGGCGGGGCGCTGGTACCGGGGGTATGCGGGACCGGGGCGGGGTGCATGTCCGGTTCTGCGGGGGTATGCCAGGGACGCGGGGTCGTGCCGGGCGGGCTGTTCCGGGGCGGGAGGGCTTCGCGTGGAGGATATGTGAGCGTGCAGCGCGCTTATCCTCCACGCGAGCGTGATCGCGGCCCCGCGGATACCCTGGCGGGTATTTCGAGGATCGCGATTTGGCCGCTGGGATCGCGAACGGGGGTCCGAAGCGGGCATGGAGATGGCCGGAACTCCGGCAAAGAGCCGGGGCGGCCCCGCGAAGGGGGAGCGGGAGCGGACGGGGGGCAGGTCCGCCCAGCGTTCCCATAAAGCGAGACAGAGCCCGCCATTCGCCAAAACCCCTCGCGGAAGCGCAGGGCGGTGTCGATGATGCCGCTGCTGGCGCCAGGACGGGCGGCGCTAAATGAGAACGGCGGCACGCAACATGGTTACGGCCGCCGACAGGGGAACGGGGCACCTCCAACAACGCTCAGATCACGTCGAACTGAACGCTCTTGGAGGTGGCGGGAATCGAACCCGCGTCCTTCAGTACATCACCAGGGCTTCTCCGAGCGCAGCCCGCTGTGCTTTTCTCAGCCCCGGCAATCACGCAGGCAAGTTGCCGACGGGCTCAGCCACTGTTTGATGTCCTAGCCGGCCCCGTGGCCGGTCCGGCTAGTGAAGCCTTCTAGCTGATGCCAGGACCCGGGCCGAAGGCAGTCCCGGGCTGACAGCCTCTTATCGCTTAGGCCGCGAGGGCGAAAGCGGAGGCAGTGCGCTTAGAGTTGGCACTTGTTGGTTTGCGGTCGCAGGATTATCGAGGTCACAACCGCGGTCCTCGGCTCGCTTCCCCTGGATCAACCACCGAAGTCGAAACCGTTCACCCCCCTGTTCAGTTGTCAGCGGCCCGCGCGGGACGTGCCGCCTGCGTTGACCTTACTTCATGAACGCCTCATCGCCAACGTAGATTCCCTCCAGCGCGACCGCGATGGTATCGCTGCTGCGGGGACGGACATGAGAATGATCCCCGCGGGCGCTGGCGGTGGCCGAGCGCGCCCGCGGGGATCGACCGGCAGGGTCGGAGCCGGTCTGGAAGTCCGGGCCTCCCCCGAGATGAGGCCCGGCTCTCACGACGACTGGGCCGCAACCCCCCAAGCGAGCCTCAGTCACCTGTAAAGACGCCCGCGAGTGACATAAAGGTTGCTTCTCGTGGCTAGATTTTTGGCAAAGTTCCAGCGGCGAGGCCACGGCCGGGTTATAGAGCCGACGACAGGGGTCGACGAGCCAAAGCCAGGGCCGCAAGCCGCAAGCCGCAAGCCGCGGTCAGGGAACCGCCGACAGGAAGGAACCCGCCAGCGAGGCCGCGGCCTGGCTCGGCGTGGTGCCCGCCTGCAGGGCGGCGACAGCCACGCCGCCGCGGTAGCCCGCGAACCAGCTGAGCCAGGCATGCTTCCCGGTCCGCACGACTCCCGCCTGCCCATACACGGGCTCTCCAGGGAGGTCTGCCGCTCGCGCCGACCCGGAGCGCACCGCGTCCCCCATCAGGTCGCGAAGCTCATCGAGGTGCGCGCCGGACAGCGGCGCCTGCCACCGCGCCGTCGGGTCGGACGTGGTGAGCGTGGGCGCGTGGCCGGTGCCCGCATCGACCTCGGCCGCCACCAGGGCCATGCCAAGCGGGCTCATCCGCACGCCACTGGTTCCGATCGCCTGCGCGGCCAGGCTCGCGCCCGCGGAGGCGGACTGCGCGGAGCCGGAGAACGCCGGCAGCTGCAGGTTCCAGTCCGCCCCGATGCCGAACGACTTCTCCGCCGCGGCGAGCTGCGCGGGCGTCAGCTTGGTCGACATGCTGGCGAGCGCGGTCCCGCAGCCGTTCGCGAAGTCGGAGGCGAAGGTCGCGGGCGACTCCTGCCCGGACGAGGTACCGGGGTAGGTGAACGTCTGGCCGCCGACCGCCTCGCTGTTGTAGCACGGTAGCGGCGTGCTGGGCTGCGTTCCGGCGTCCACCAGCGCCGCCGCGGAAACGATGCTGAGCGTCATGCCCGGCGCGATCCGGGAGTTCAGCGGTCCGCCGGGCGGCAGCGGCACCGGACCCGCGTGCGTGGCGCTGGCCAGGATGTCGCCGGTGACGGCATCGACCGCGACGATCTCGCCGGAGTTGTCCTGGCTGGCGAGAGCCTGGGTGGCGGCCTCCTGGTCCTTGAGGTCGAGGGTGGTCCGCACCGGTGTTCCGGCGTGTCCCGGGGCCGTCCACAGGGTCGAGACCTGGTGGCCGTCGGGACCGATCACGACGACAGAGGTCGTCGGCGTCCCCGTCAGGTTGTCCTGGTCGGCCTGCTCGAGCCCGGACAGCCCCACGGTGTCGCCCGGGTCATAGGCCACGCCGGCCGAGCGCAGCGCGGCGGAGTTCTCCGTTCCGACGGAGCCGGTCACGTCCGGGGCGTCGCTGGCGAACAGGCGCTCGGACTCCCGTTGGTAGGTCATCCCCCGCACTCGCGACAGCCGCGGCCACATCGTTCGGAAGGACGCCTGATCCACCGTCAGCAAGGAGAGGAATCCACTCGGCGGTGCCGCGCGAGCCTCGCGCAGCACCTGCTGGTAATCCAGCCCCGCGATGTGGCTGAACGCCTTCACTGTCCGGGCCAGGTGAGCCAGCCGTCCCGGGTATATCCCGAAGTGGTAGTCGGCAGTCTTGGGCAGCAGCGACTTGCCCGACTGGCCAAGGATTTGCGCACGCGGCGGGTACGAGGTGTCCACGGCGAGCCGGTCGCCTGGCCGCAGGTGGGGGTTGATCACGCTCGGCGACCAGCTGACGAGCCATTTCCCGTGCTTCGAGACCAGCCCGAAGTGGCCGCCGTACGTCCACTGATGCCGCCCCTGGTCTAGGTCGATGGTTGCCTGGAAGCCCGCTTCGGCGGTGTTCCCATGCTGCGTGACCGGTCCGAGGGACAGGAATATGGCGGTCGCGTTGAGGTCCTTGGTCACGGCGGACAGTTGCGACGCTACGGCGGTCCGGGATCCCGTCGTGAGGGCCGCCGCCTGCTTGTAGTTCCCCTGCTGGCAGTCGAGCAGGAAGGCTTGCACCGTTGATTCCGCTGACCCCGCGCTGCCGAACCCCGTGGCGAACCCGGCGCCGAGCACGCCGATGACCGCGAGCAGCGCCAGGGCCATCCGCTGCCAGCGTGAGAGCAGCTGCCGGCGGGGCGGCGGAGGCTTACGATGCCGGCTGCGCGGTCGCGGCCCCACGGGAGCGCCCGAGCCCCCGGTAGCGCCCGGCGGCCCCACGGGAGCGCCCGAGCCACCGGCTCCCCTGGCAGCGCCCGAGCCGACCGCCCCCTCCGGAGGCACAGCCCCCTCCATAGGCTTAACGGCGGAATTCTCCGGAAGGACAACGGGATCCCACGGAGGCCCGACGGGACCATCCGGGCCGGCGCCCCACTCATGTGAGCGCGAGGTCATCGTTCGCCTCCGGTGTCACCGTCGTCGCCGCAGGGCACGCTCAACCTCTCTGGCGGCGTCCCGCTTCGCCAGATCCTGTCGTTTATCGTACGTCCGTTTACCGCGGGCAACTGCGAGCTCCACCTTGACCTTGCCGTCCTTGAAGTACAGCGACAGCGGAACCAGCGTGAGCCCCTGCTCCGTGGTCTTCCTGCTCAGGCGCTCGATCTCTCCCCGGTGCAGGAGCAGCTTCCTGGTCCGCGTGGGCGTGTGGTTGGTCCACGTGCCCAGCGTGTACTCCGGGATGTGAACGTTATGCAGCCAGACTTCCCCGTCCGAGACCAGCGCGAACCCGTCCACGAGAGACGCCCGCCCGGCGCGGAGCGATTTCACCTCGGTACCGGTGAGCGCGATGCCCGCCTCGTAGGTGTCCTCGATGGCGTAGTCATGCCGGGCGCGCCGGTTCCTGGCGATGACCTTGTTGTTGCCGTCTGTCTTGTCCCTGGCCACACGTCAACCCTAGATCCGGAGGTACCGGCGCAGGGTCACGAAGGACGTCACGCCGCAGAGCACTACACCGACGAGCATAGCCAGGACGATGACCTCCACGAGGTCCGTGGTCGAGAGCCCGACGTTGTAGCTGAAGTACTGCTGCAAGTTATTCAGCAGCAGCGACTTGACCCCCACCAGCAGGAACGACGCCAAGACCCAGCCGATCAGCCCGGCGATCACCCCCTCCAGCAGGAACGGGAGCTGGATGTAGAGGTTGGACGCGCCGACCAGCCGCATGATCCCCGTCTCCCGCCGCCGGTTGAACGCCGACAGCCGGATGGTGTTGGCGACCAGCATGATCGCCGCGATGATGAGGATCAGCGCGACGATGATGACCGCGTTCCGCAGGGCACCGAGCAACTGGTAGAACTTGTTGAGGATGGTCTCCTCATCGATCACCGAGTCCACGCCCGGCGCCCCGGTGACCGCGCTCGCGACGACGTTGTAGTCGCGAGCGGGATCCTTCAGCTTCACCTCGAAGGAGGGCGGCATCTCGTTCCGCGTCACGGTGTTGAGGTACGACTGGTCGTTGGCGAAATATTGCTTGAACAGGGCGTAGGCCTTGGCCTGCGACTGGAACGTGCTGGACTCCACCTGCGGCATGGAGTCCAGGGTTTGCCTGATGTGCGCGATCTGCGCCTGCGAGGCCGCGCCGTGGCACGAGTGGTTCGGGCTGTTCGCCGTGCAGAGGTAGACCGAGATCTCGACCTTGCTCTGCCAGTACGTCCGGGTGTTGTTGACCTGCTGGTAGAAGAGCAGGCCAGTGCCGAGCAGGGACAGGCTGATAGCCACGACCACGATGAGCGCGACCGTCATGGTGAGGTTCCGGCGCAGCCCGATCCAGATCTCCTGGAGCACGAAGTTCGAACGCATACTGGCCTTATCTCATCTTTCGGTAGTTCTATGGGTTCTCGTGGCGGGCACCGTAAGAGGGCGGTAATGAGGCGGGGGCATGGCCTGCCGTCGCTCGCACGGGCATCGCCCAGCGGGCAGTGAGCTAGTAGCTCTGCCCGTAAATGCCGCGGAACTGGTCACGCACGATCTTTCCGTACTCCAGCTCGATCACTCGCTTGCGCATCGAGTCCACGATGGCCGCGTCGTGCGTGGCCATGACCACCGTGGTCCCGGTCCGGTTGATGCGGTCGAGCACCTTCATGATCCCGATGGAGGTCGCCGGGTCGATGTTCCCGGTGGGCTCGTCGGCGAGCAGGATCATCGGCCGGTTGACGAACGCGCGGGCCACCGCGACCCGCTGCTGCTCGCCGCCGGACAGCTCGTGGGGCATCCGGTCGTACTTGCCCTCGAGGCCGACGAGGTCGATGACCTCGGGGACGACCCGCCGGATGAACCGCCGCGGCTTCCCGATGACCTCAAGCGCGAACGCCACGTTCTGGTAGACGTTCTTGTTCGGCAGCAGCCGGAAGTCCTGGAACACGCAGCCGATCCGGCGCCGCAGGTGCGGCACCTTCCAGTTGGACAGCCGGGCCAGGTCCCTGCCCGCCACGTGGATCCGGCCGCCGGACGGCCGCTCCTCCTTGAGGATCAGCCGGAGGAAGGTCGACTTGCCCGACCCCGACGGCCCGACCAGGAAGGCGAACTCACCCTTGTCGATCGACAGGCTGACGTTCTCCAGCGCGGCCCGGTTCTGGTGCGAGTAGACCTTGGAGACGTTGTCAAAATTGATCACGAGGCCATCACTACGATTCGACGGAGACGGGCAGGCCAGCCCGCTGTACAGGCTCCTGCCACACGGGGGTATTCCGGCCTAGCCAGGCAACGTGGGGGTAACCTGGGTAAGCCAGGGAACAGTCTAGGGGGAAATGAGCAGGCGAGGCTGCAGATCACGCCAAGTGCACCCGGGGGTGCTGCAACCGGAAAGGTTACCGATGAGCTGTGAGCACCTGATCTGCGCGAACTGCAGCGGGCCGGTCGTGGAGGGACGCTGCCCGGCGTGCCGCGAGGCCAGGGCACGCGTGCACCACCACCCGTCCGGCGTCACGCCCCAGGTCCTGATCGCGGTCGCGCTGATCCTCCTGATGGGCCTGCTGGTCGCCACCCACGTCGTCCCCTAGAACCTTCAGGCACGCGGTGCTTTCCCGGGGGACACCCGAAACCCGAAAGCCTTATGCCGAACGGATAGTCGCGACTGCCCCGGCCCCTACGTGCTCCCGTTCTCTCCGCGACGGATCCAGCGGATCTCAGCCTCGATGAAATCGTCGATCTCCCCGTCGAGGACGGCCGACGCCTGAGTGGTCTCATGCCCCGTCCGCTGGTCCTTCACCATCTGGTACGGGTAGAGCACGTAGTTGCGGATCTGCGATCCCCAAGCGCGCCTGCCGTCGCCCTTGAGCGCGGCCATCTCCTCGGCCTCCTGCTCGCGGCGGCGCTCGAGCAGCTTGGCCTGGAGCACCGCCATCGCCGACGCGCGGTTCTGGATCTGGCTCCGCTCGTTCTGGCAGGACACCACGATGCCGGTGGGCAGGTGGGTGATGCGAACCGCCGAGTCGGTGGTGTTGACTCCCTGCCCTCCGGGCCCGGAGGAGCGGAACACGTCCACCCGGATCTCGTCGTCGGGAATGTCGATGTGATCGGTCTGCTCCACGACCGGGACGACGTCCACGCCCGCGAACGAGGTCTGGCGGCGCCCCTGGTTGTCGTACTTGGAGATGCGGACCATCCGGTGCGTGCCCTGCTCGCCGCGGAGCGTGCCGTAGGCGTACGGCGCCTTCACCGCGAACGTGGTGGACTTGATGCCCGCCTCCCCGTAAGACACGTCGTAGACCTCGGAGGGATACTTGTGCCGCTCGGCCCAGCGCAGGTACATGCGCTGCAGGTTCCCCGCGAAGTCCTCCGCGTCCGCGCCCCCGGCCTGGGAGTTGATGGAGATCAGCGCCTCGCGGCTGTCGTACTCCCCGGACAGCAAGGTGCGGATCTCGAGCCCGTCGATGTCCTTGCGGAGCCCGGCCAGCTCGGTAAGCGCTTCTTCTCGTGCCGACGGATCGGTCTCCTCGTCCGCAAGCTCGAACAGCGTCTCGGCGTCGGACAGGCGCTGCCGCAGGTTGTCCAGCCGCGTCAGCTCGCCCTCCAGGTGGGAGAGCCGCCGCGTCACCTGCTGGGCCCGTGCCTGGTCTTCCCACAGGGTCGGATCCGCGGACTGCTCGCGCAGGTCCGCTGCCTCGGTGCGCATCGCGTCCGGGTCAAGCACGGCCTCGATGGTGTCGAGCTTCGACGACAGTTCCGAGATCTCATCAGCGGGATCAGTAACTGCCATGTAGAAATCTTATGCGACCCCGCCAGCCAGGTATCCTCCACGGGCATGGGCAGCAGGAAGGCGCTTGTTGCGGCTGTCGGGGCCGGGGCGGTGGCGCTGGCCGCGGTGGCCTGCGCGTCCGGCGGGAGC
>JAFMRC010000266.1 GCA_017354375.1 Nocardiopsaceae bacterium
ATGGCGTGGAAACCACCCGTTCTAGCCCGGAGCCTCGTCGCATTCCCGGCAGCCACGCCGCCGTACCGCAACCCGTGGCCGATCCGTTACATCCCTTAAACTCCTGGCATTGGCCTCTAGCTGGCCCGAATGCGCACCTGGCCCGCTAGGCGGGGTGCCCGCTTCGCGTTGCCCGCCGGCGCCGCCGCCCTACCGGTGCGTGCCGAGTGCGCACCTGGGCAGCCTCTTGCCGGCCCGAGTGCGCATTTGGCACGTCAGAGGGGGTTGGGGGCGGCCTCAGAGGGGGTTGGGGGCGGCCTTGACGTTAGTGCGGGCCGCGCCAAATGGTGAGGGTGACGACGATGTAGGCCACGATCGCCACTAGGACGAACAGCAGGAGGAAGAGCACGACGGCCTGCGGCGACGGCCCGCTGGACTGCTCTGGCTGCCCGCCGGGCTGTCCTGCCGGTTGCCCCTCCGGCTGTGGCCCCGACCTGGCCATGAGCCACGGCAGGCGGATGCCCCGGCGGCGCTCCGGGCGGCTGCCCTGGCGGGCGGGGGCGCGGTCCTGGCGGGCGGGAGCGGAGGCGAGGGCCGGAGTCCTGGCCCTGCCGTATTCGGTCATCGCGAACTCTTCAAGGTCGGCGGGCGCCAGCCTGATGACTGCGGCGAGCAGGGCGTCCACGGGCTTGTGCGGAGAGCCGCCGAAGACCTCCTTGATGTCAACCTTGTCCAGCCGCTCGCCGTAGGAGGCCTTGAGTATCGCCACGGCCCTGCCCACCTGCGCCTTCTCGTCGTCGGCGTAGTAGCGGTAGAGCGCGGGCCCCATGTATCCGAGCCGAGCGATCTCGGCCCGGCCACCGCGACCGTATTTCAGCAGGTACTGCACGGCCGGGTCGAAGAGCGCCCGCCCATGCTCGGGCCGGAGCAGCGGCCCGCCGTCGGCGCTGGCGACGTTCCGGCCGCCGCTGTCGATGCCCAGGATCGCGTCGTCGACGAGCCGCCCGGCGAGCTTGTCCGGGGGCACCGAGCCTTGCGCGAGGGCTTGTACCAGGTCCGCGTTGGTGTCGCCGAGACCGCGCCGGACCAGGAGCCACGGCACGTCCCCCGCCGTCGTCCGCGCCTCGCCCGTCATCCGCCGCATCAGCGCGTTCAGCAACGGGGCGTGGAGCAGAGGCGAGTTCGTGCTGTTGGCGAGCCGGAGGAAGTCCCGGTACGTCACCGGCCCGTCGAGAAGCGCCCCCAGCAGCCCGTCGTAGTAGTCGTCCCCGGCCCCCGGGCGCTCGGCGAGCAGGTCATCCCGGCGGGCCAGCCTCCAGCATTTCTCGCGTTCCTCCCCGCTCAGGTGCCGCCCCTTGGCCGTGAGGTTGCCGAGGTAGCCGGGGAGGTTGGCGCCGCGCCCGGTCCCGGTCCGCAGTTCCCCGCCCAGGAGCGCCAGCGTGTCCGGCACGGTGAGCTTGCCGATCCCGCCGAGCCGTACGCGGCGGATTATCTCGCGGATCTCGTCCTTGTTCCCGAGGTTGAACGGCTTCGTGTCGCGGGCCAGCACGAACGGGCCCCAATCCTGGTCAAGGCCCTCCCAGCCCAGGTACTCGCGGGCCTCCGGATCGGTTACCCGGGAGGCGTCCACGTGGCCCCACTCCACGACGACGTCCGGCAGGCGCCCCGGCCGGCGACCGGCGTCGGCCGGATCCTCGATCTGGGCGGGCTCGTCCCTGGGAGCGGAGGCGAAGAACAGCCGGTGCCAGTGCCCGGTGAAGTTGCTGTTCACCATGGTGGCGGCCGATAGCTGGCTGCGCGCCCCGTACGGTAGCCAGGACATGACCAGGTCGAGGAAGCGGAGCCGCTCCGCCAGCGGCATGCCGCTCGCGCCGAGGACGCACACGGGGCGCTTGGTGAGCAGCTGCGCCGCTACGTGCTGGGCGAACCGGTTCTCGGAGGCGGTTGGCGGGGTTCCCTCGTCGAAGGCCAGGCGGGCGGTGACGGGCGCCCCGCCGCGCTCGGGGATCTCGCACCGCGAGAGCGCGTTGTAGAGCTGCCGGTAGTCCACGGCGCGGTCGGCGAGGTCGTCGTAGCGGACGCAGAAGAAGCGGACGTACACGATCTCGCGGCCCGCCGCGTCGAAACGGCTGCGGACGAGACCGTGGCGGGGGTCGTCGTCGGCCGCGGTCTCGTGGATGGCCAGGCAGAGATGGCCGAACGGTTCCCGGAGCCAGCTGACCGTGACCTGAGGCAACGAGCGGGCATCCAGCGTGCCGGGGGAGTACCGGTCGATCGCGCGGATGAAATCGGGCGGGCCGAACACGCCGTCGCTGCACCGGAGCAGGCGGTACTCCGCGTCGCGCGCCTCCTTGCCCCACAGCGCCCACTCCGCCGAGATCTCCAGTCGGCTGCTCGGCATGGTCATCGACGGGACCCCTTCAGCTTCCCGATGAGCCAGAGCGCCGATTCCGCGACGTTGACCGGGTTCATGGCGCCGCGGATGGTGGGCAGCTTGTCCGGTTCCCTGATGAAGTTCCTGGGGTCGCCGGGGTCGAAGCGCCTGGTATCCGGGTTCACGTAGAAACCGATGGAGGAGGTGACGAAGAACTTGATCTTGTCGGGGTGGAAGTACAGCTGAAGCAGCCCCGGGAGTTCCTGAGCGGCCGGGTTCGGGGAAACCCGGCACATGCGCTCGAAGAATTCCCAGGCGCGCTCCGGATCCAGGTCCGGGTCCACGTACGGGGAGCCGTCTCCTGCCTGGTCGTAATCGACGATCTTCATGGCCTTCGCCGAGGAGAACACCCGGTCGTCATCGAACTTCGCCAGGCACACGGCGAGGCTCTGCGGGAGGAAGCCGCCCTGCGCGTTGCCCAGGCGATAGTCGAGCCGGTTGAGCAGGCTGTTGGCATGCCGGTAGGCGTCACCGTGCGTGTATTCGTGGACGGGGTCGTAAATGAAGATGAAGCCGGCGCACGACGACATGGTCTGGACGAGTTTCTGCGCGCCGTCCGTGCCCGCCCAGGTGTCCGGGTTGTGGTACTCACCAGGGGCGTCGAACACGTGCAGCGGTACGCGCACGGTCCGGTCCCGCCGTGGCCGGCCGAGCGGCCCGCGCCGCCCGGCCCGCGGGTCCGGGTTGACGAGTTCCCAGTTGTAGTTCACCACGTTGGTGCTCGCGCCGGGGAACTCGCCGCGGTCGACGACGGCGTTCTCCATATCGCTGAGCGCGTCGCTCGACCTGAGGTCGGTGCCGCGCAGCTTCCACCGCGCCTCTGGATGCTTTTCCAGCGCCACGGCCAGCGCGGCCAGGAACGTGGTCTTGCCGGAGGCCGGCGCGCCCCACATCGAGATGCCGTCCGCGAGCGACCGCTCCGGCATGGTGGCGCCGGGTCGCCGGTCCTGGCGCCCGGTCATCCTGCGCATCCAGCGTGGTGTCCCTGGTGCCATGTCAGCGTCCTCCGTCAAGGATCAGCGGCAGCGGGAAGGCCGGAAGTCCCTGGCCGATCAGCCCGAGGGTCATCCCGAAGCGCCGCGCGTGGAAGCCGGACGGCAGCCCGCGCGCGTCGCTGCCCAGGTGCTCCCAGGCCTCCGTCGTCGGCTCGCCGTCGTAGACGGCGCCGAAGGCCATCCCGTCGTGCCGCTCGGCCATCGCCTTCAGCGCGCTGCGCCAGTGCAGTCCCCACGGGCACGGTAGCGCGTCCGACCCGTCCTGAGCCCAGGGGAAGGGCGGCCTGGTCCCGATCGTGACGAGGACCTGGCGCTCCCAGGTGGTGCCGTCCGTCGCGAGCCGCCGCTTGATGTGGTGCAGGGCGCACTCGAGCTTGGCGCCATGGGCGCTGCCGTCGGCCAGGGCTCCCCGGTCGCGGAGCCGGTCGAGGGCGCCGAGCGCGGCGGGCGCGTCGTCGGCCCAGCACGCCTCCTCGATCTGGGTCTCCCGCGCCATCCGGGCCGGAGCGTGCGAGCCGTAGCCGACCAGCGAGTACCTGACCGGTGCCGTGGCCCCGTCGCCGATGTCCTCGATGAGCCTGGTCGCGCAGTCCACGCGCTGCGCGAAGAGCACCTGCGGCTCGCAGAGCTCGAGGGCGATGGTCAGGTGGGCCGGCGCGGACCTGGGTATCTGCCTTGGAACCGCGGCCCTGACCTCGGCCCACGTGCGCGGCTCGGGCTCCAGGGGCTTTGGCAGGCTCTCGCCGGCGAAGCGGACCTTACCCGGACGCAGCAGCGTGGCCGTCACGTCGTGCCGCCCCGGGGCCAGCGGCGCGGACTCCATCGACATGACCGTGTAGGCGGGCGGCTCCGTCTCGTCATCGCGCGCCAGCACGGCGAACACGGTCCTGGGATCCTCGGCGGGCGCGACCCAGAACGTGAACCGGCGGGGAGGAGCGCCGCGGGACACCCCGGGCGGGAACAGTCGCTGGGTGGTCGGGATCAGCGTCCCGCCCGGACCCTCCCGCACGGCGGCCAGCTCGTACCACTGGGCGAGCGGCGCGGCGGCCGCCTCACGGCGGATCGGGGCGATCGCCTGGCTGATCAGGTCGCCCGCCGGCTCGCGGAGATGGAAGACGGGGGCGTCCGGATACCGCTGCTGGGCCTGGGCGAGCGCGACGGCGGCGAGCCCGGCAGAGCCCTCCGCGCCAGGAGCGCTCACGGTCTCCCGGGGGGTGACGTGCACGAGGAGCAGCCGTCCGGGATCCTCGGGCCGGATGCGGTCCGCCAGCTTGTCCGCCGCCAGCTCGCCCCCGGTTGTCAGGGTCTCCTGCCAGGGAGAGGGGAAGAACGTCGCGCTGGGCATGCCCCCGGGATCGAGACGCACCTCCCAGCGGGTCGCCTGCTCCGGCGTGAACTCGGCAACCGTGAGGACCCCGTCGGCGCCAAGGCAGGAGACCTCATCGGCGACCCGGCGAAGAAAATCTTCGTCTCCTCGGCCATCTGCACCAAAGACATCTCCCGAATCCCCTGCACCGAAATTATGGGGCACCGTATACCCTCGCAGCTCCGGAAATCCTTCAGCGACGACATCCCTGACGCCGGGGATGGCCGCCGCTTGCCGTCGTCAATGTACCCCGAAGGCGCCAATACTATGAGGAAGCCCATATTATATGCATATCGGTGACGAATGAGGTCGTGACCCGTAACGCTCTGTCGCGTCGGTGGCGCCAGGCGACGGCCTCGATCGGCGGTTCCGGGAGAACAGCAGTTCCGGGAGAACAACGGCGAGAGCTGGTGGAAGATGGGGAAGTTCCTGATCACCCTGTCCGGTGCGCGACCCGAAGTCCTCGCACAGTGCCCGACGGAAAGAACCAAGTTCCAGAGCCTCGGCTGGGCGATCTTGATCACTTCCGGCATGGCCGTGATATCCATGTGGTTCGCGCTCACCAGCGTCATGGGGTTCAACCCCGTGCTGTCGTTCCCGGTGGCGGTCATATGGGGCCTGGTCATCATGGGCATCGACCGGTGGCTCGTCACCTCCATGCCCGCCGACGGCTCCCGCAGGGTGCTGATGGCGCTTCCCCGGCTGGTGCTCGCGCTGCTGCTCGGCGCAATCATCTCCACCCCGATCGTGCTGCGGATCTTCCAGTCGGAGATCAACAACCAGGTCTCAATCATCAAGGAGCAGGCCGAGGCCAATTTCCTCAACTCACAGCAGCACAGCGCGATAGCCGCCCGGGTGTCCAAGTGGCAGAAGGACGTCCAGAACCTGCAGAACGTCATCGACTCGCATGGCGCGCAGGCGATCAACCCGGCGAGCGACAAAGAGGTCCAGGGGCTGACCACGCAGCTGGACAACGAGCGCAAGACCGAGCGGCAGGACTATCACGCGTGGCAATGCCAGCTCTACGGCGGCTGCGGCGCGCCCAAGGGGAACGGCCCGCTCGCCGCCGCGAGCAAGGCCAGGTACGAGTCGGACAAGAACCAGGTCGCCACCCTCACCAACGAGATCCAGGCGAGGGAGAAGCAGCTGCGGGACACCAGCGCCGCCGCGCAGGCCAGCAGGCTGCGGCAGGCCAAGAGCGCGCTGCCAGGCGCGCAAGCGCAGCTGAAGGCGGCGCGGGCCGAAGAGAACAAGCTGCTGGACAACTTCCAGGCGACGAACAACGCGACCAACGGGCTGCTCATCCGGCTGAAGGCGCTCGACCAGCTCTCCGCGGGAAACTCCACCCTGAACGCGGCACGGCTCCTGTTGTTCCTGTTGTTCCTGGTGATTGAGTGCCTACCGGTCACGGTGAAGCTCCTGCAGCGACCGGGGAACTACGAGAAGATCTTCGCGGCGGTCGCCAAGCGGGAGTTCAACGCCGCCCACCGGGCGATCTACGAAGACCGCGTTTACGGCCAGCCGGGCGAGGACGCCGGATTCCGGGGCGACCGCGGATCCTGGCAGGAGCATGGCGCGTTCTCCCCCGGGCCGGACGCGGAGCCTCCCGGCGGCTACGACCGGGAGCCTCCCGGCGGCTATGACCGGTGGCGGGCCGGGCGCGACTCGGTCGATACGGAGTTCGACAGGATCTGGCGGTCGGGCTTCTCCGCGACCAAGACCATGCCGACGGACGACTGGATGGCCACCGCGCCTTCCGGGGCGGGGGGCTCGGCCGCGGGGGGCTCGCCCGGGGCGGACTCCCCGGAGGACGAGCCGGCGGCCGGCCGGACCCCGGACGAGGAGGCGATGGACGATGCCAGGGACCCCCGCGACGCGGGCTGGTCCAGCGCCGCGAGCGGGCAATCGCGCCGCGGCGGCTTCGAGCAGCACTACGACGACGAAGACCTCTGACCGGCGATGGCTCCCCCCGAGCTGCGGGTGCAGAACGGCCGCTTCACGCTGACGGCGCCGATCGGCTCGGGAGGGCAGGCCCGGGTGTGGCTGGGCGACGACCAGTTGCTTGACCGGAGCGTCGCGCTCAAGCAACTGGTGCCACGGAACGGGGGCGAGGGCGCCTCCGCCGTGCGGAGCCGCGCGATCAATGAGGCGCGCGCGATGGCCAAGGTCCGCCACCCGGCGATCGTGACCATCTACGAGATGTTCTTCACCAAGGGGGACGTCGATACGGGCTTCATCGACGGGGATCCCGAGACGGGAACCCCGTGGCTGGTCATGGAGTACGTCGATGGCAGGTCGCTGCAGGACCTGATCGACCGTCCGCCCGCGGGCACGCCGCTCGGCGACGCGACGATCGCGCGGATCGGGCTCGAGGTGCTCGACGGGCTGGCGGCCGTGCACCGGGCGGGCGTCGTGCACCGGGACGTCAAGCCGGACAACATCCTGATCGCGGGAGATCCGGCCGCCGGGGACAGCCCGGTCTACCTCGTCGATTTCGGGGCGGTGAGGATAAGCGGGAGCAATCGGGTGACGCAACCGAACCACGTCATGGGCACGCTCGCCTACGTCTCACCGGAAAGGCTCAACCACGAGGAGGATGTCCCCGCGGCCGACCTGTGGTCGTTGGGCGCGACCCTGTACTGCGCGGTCGACGGCGAGCCACCGTTCCCCTCCGTGAGCGCCATCCGGTTCGAGCAGCCCCCGCCGCCCCGGCGCCGCTCCGAGCTGACCGGCATCATCTTCCGCATGCTGGTCAAGGATCCGGAGCAGCGCGCCAAAGCCGGCGAGGTCCGGGATGCGCTGGAGGAGGTCGGGCGTGGCGGCACCCGGGCGGGGCGAACGGTTCCGGACGCGGACCCCCACGGCGACGGCGGCTACCGCCAGGCGTCGCGGGGCGCCCCCGGCGGCTCCGGCTGGGAATCCGCCGATTGGCCGCCGCGGGGAGG
>JAFMRC010000068.1 GCA_017354375.1 Nocardiopsaceae bacterium
GGCGACAGCACCGCGGCGGCCGACAGCGCCACCGCGTCCCGGACGATGCCGGGCCAGCCGGCCGAATCGGCGAGCCCTGCGATCAGCGCCGCCGTGGCGGCGTCCCCGGCCCCGGTCGGGTTGCCGGCCAGCGACCGGTCCAGGCACCCGTGCCAGGCCCCGTTTCCGGTGACGGCCACCAGGCCGTCCGCGCCGAGCGTGACGACGACGGCTTCCGGCCCGCCGGGCCGACCGGCGACGCACGCCATCCCGCGCTCGTCATCCGGCAAGCCGCAACCGCGCATCCCAGTGCCAGTCATCCCCGTGCCAGCCAGCACCGCCCGCGCGGCGGCGGCCGCCTCCGCGAGCCCGTCGCAGGGCGAGCCGACGAGCTGCTCCAGCTCGCTCGCGTTGGGGGCCAGGACGACGCCGGGCCCCGTGGCGGCATGCGCGAGGGCCTCGCCGCTCGCATCGACGACGGCGGGAACCCCCGCCTCCAGGGCCATCGCGGCGAGCCGCGCGTGGAGCCGGGTGTCCAGCCCCGGTGGCAGGCTCCCGGAAACCACGATCCCCGAGACGCCGCGCGGTGTGTCCTCGCCCACGTCGGCGGGATCATCGGGATGGGGCCGCCGGGCACGGCCATCCCCGCTGGCCCACGCATCCCCGCTGAGCCACGCGCGGACCCGGCCGGCCAGGGCCGCGGCGGTGCCGGGGACCGGCTCGGCGCCTGGCTCCCACAGGGACGTGGTGACGCCGTCGTCGCCGTGGACGACGAGCGCCTGCCTGATGGCGGACAGCCCGGGAACGACGTCGAACGCGGGCAGCCGCCCGGCGCCGTTCCCGGGTTCCCCGGCCTCGGCGGGCAGCCTGCCCGGGCCGGGCAGGACCGCGACGGCGTCATGGCCGAGCGCGGCCAGGACGCGGGCGACGTTGACGCCCTTGCCGCCGAGCCTGCGATGCACCCTGGCAACGCGGTGGAGTTCCCCTGGGACCAGCGCGGGAACCTCGTAGGTCACGTCCCAGGCCGGATTGGGGGTAACGGTAAGGATCACGGTCGCCACGATCCGTTCGGGATAATCCTGGGTTTCATCCCGCGCCTCACCTCACGACCTCACCTCACGCGAGGATGACCGCGCGCGTGAGGTTCCGCGGGGTGGCGGGGTCGAGGCCGAGGTCGGCGGCGCGCAGCAGGCACAGCAGGTGGACGCGGACCAGCTCGGCCATCGGGTCGACGTCGCGGTGCTCGAGGTGCGCGCCGGTCGCGGCGACGTCGCGCTCGAACCCCGGCACGAGCGGGCCGAGTGACCAGACCGCGCGGCCCGGCTGAGCGATGCTGATCGGTCCGTGCCGGTATTCGGTCGCCGGGTACGCCTCGGCCCAGGACTGGGTGGCCTCGCGCAGCTTGAGGGCGGCCTCCTCGGCGAGCGCGGCGCCCAGGCCCATCCCGACGAACGCGACCTGCCCGGCCGCGCGGACGCCGTCGAGGGACCGCTCCAGGTCCGCTCGCGGCGCGGCGAGCACCTCCCTGGCCTGGCCGATCACGGTCGTGAGATCCTCGCCAAGGTGGGCTCGGAGCAGCGCGAGCACGGAGGTGGCGAAGCGGGTCTGGACGACCGATTGCTCGTCGAACTGCGCGAGCGTGATCACCTCTGCCCGGTCGTGCACCGGGGTGCCGGGGGTCGCCGTGATGGCGGTGACGGGCGCGGCCCCGCCGGCCCGCCGGAAGGCGTCGATCGCGGCCAGGATCTCGGTCGTGGTGCCCGAGCGGGTGATCGCGACGACGCGGTCGTAGCCCCTGCCCAGCCGCGCCTCGCTGGCCGGCCACGCGTCGGTGACCCCCTGGCCCGCGTCCTCCCGGAGGAACGCGTACGCGCGCGCGATGTACAGGGACGTTCCGCAGCCGATGACGCCGACGCGCTCCCCGGGGGCCGGGAGCCCGCTGGCGCGGCCGGCCGAGCCGCCGGCCGCCAGGTCCGCCGCCCGCGACCAGCAGTCGGGCTGGGAGTAGATCTCGTCGCGAAGGGATGTTCCGGGCACGCCATCGATCATCGCTAATGCTGATCGTTCCTGTCAAACATGCGCATATAGCGCGCAAGTTAGAGCATCAGCCGGTGGCTGGATTGAGCGGTGCCCGGGGTGATGAGGGGTACCGGGGTGAGCGGTACCTACACGAGCTGGACTGAGCGGTACCTAGACGAGCGTGACGCGCACGCCGGCGTCGGACAGCGCCTTCACCGCGGTCTCGTCCGCGTCGCCGTCGGTGATTAGCTCGTCGATGGCGGCGGCCTCGCAGATCCGGGCGAACGCCACCTTGCCGATCTTGGAGCTGTCCGCCACGACCACGACGCGCTTGGAGTGCCTGGTCATGACGCTGTTGGTGTGCGCCTCGACCTCTTCGTGGGTGGTGCAGCCGGCGGCGGCGTCGATGCCGTCGACCCCGATGAACGCGACATCGAGGTTGAGGCCGACCAGGCTGGCCTCCGCGATCGGCCCGGACAGCTCGTAGGATCGGCTCCGGGCGTGCCCGCCCGTGACGATGAGCTTGATGCCCGGCCGGGCGCCCAGCTCGGAGGCGATGTTGAGCGCGTTGGTCACGATGGTGAGCTGCTGCCTGTCCGCGAGTGCCCGGGCGACCTCCGTCGCGGTGGTGCCGCCGGTGAGCCCGACCGCCATTCCCTCCGACACCGTCGCGGCGGCCGCGGCGGCGATGCGCCGCTTCTCCCCCGCGTGATGGACGCCCTTGTAGCGGAGCGGAAGCTCGTAGCTGACCGCGTGGGCGACCGCTCCCCCGTGCGTGCGCGCCAGCAGGCGCTGGCGCTCGAGCGCCGCGAGGTCCCGGCGGATCGTGGCCGGGGACGCCGACAGCTCCTCGGCGAGCTGGCCCACCTCGACGGTTCCGCCGTCGGCCAGCCGTTCGAGGATGGCGCTCAGTCGCGCTGACTTGTGCATAATGCGGCAATCCTAGCGCCCCGAAGCCTAGTGCCCCGAAGGCTCCGATCATTTACACCCTTGTATCAGGGGCCTCTTTTGATCTATTTTTCCTGATACGCACGTGTTCGATCATCGGTAACGGCGAGCGAAGGGAGGCCCCGTGGCAGGAACGCACCCGGGCGAGCCGGGATCGGAGGTCAGCGAGAGGGGCTTCATCCGGGCGCTTGGCCTGTTCCCCGCGACCGCGCTGAACATGGCGCAGATGGTCGGGATCGGGCCGTTCATCACCATCCCGCTGATCATCGCGGCGATGGGCGGCCCGCAGGCGATCCTCGGGTGGGTCGTCGGCGCGATCATCGCCCTGCTCGACGGCCTGGTCTGGGCCGAGCTCGGTGCCGCGATGCCGCGGGCCGGGGGCACCTACACGTTCCTGCGCGAGGCGTTCCAGTACCGGACGGGCCGGCTCATGCCGTTCCTGTTCGTCTGGTCGACGCTGCTGGTCACCCCGCTCATCATGTCCACCGGGATGATCGGGATGACCGACTACCTCGGCTACTTCTTCGGCATGACGTCCACGGAGAGCCACTTCATCGCGGTGGGCTTCACCATCATCACCGTCGCCCTGCTGTACCGGCGCATCGACTCGGTGTCGAAGCTGACCACCGCCCTGTGGGCCGGCATGATCATCACGGTGCTGGTCGTCATCGTGGCGGCGTTCACGCACTTCAACCCGCACCTGGCGTTCACCTACCCGGCCGGCGCCTGGTCCCTGGACGGCAAGTTCTTCGCGGGGCTCGGCGCGGGGCTGGTGCTGGCGATCTACGACTACTTCGGCTACTACACCGTGACCTACGTGGGCGACGAGGTCCGCAATCCGGGCCGGGTCGTGCCGTGGTCGATCATCTTGTCCATCTGCGGCGTGCTCGTCATCGACCTGGCGATGAACGTCGGGATGATCGGCGTGCTCCCCTGGCAGGCCGCGGAGAAATCGACCTCAATCGGGACGGACTTCATGCAGCGGGTCTGGGGCAAGCCCGGCGCGACCGTGCTGGCCGTCCTCATCATCATCTGCGCCTTCGCCTCGGTGTACACCGGCCTGCTCGGCGCATCCCGGCTGCCGTTCAACGCGGCCCGCGAGCGGTTGTTCTTCAAGCCGTTCGGGCGGCTGCACCCGCGGATGCGCTTCCCGCACATTTCCCTGCTGGTGATGGGGCTGGTCACCGCGATCGCGTGCTTCCTGCCGCTGACCACGATCATCAACGCGCTCATCGCCCTGACCCTGTGGACCCAGTTCATCGCCCAGATCGCCGCGCTGACCGTCCTGCGCCGCAGGCAGCCCGGCTTGAAGCGGCCCTACCGGCAGTGGCTGTACCCGGTGCCCAGCATCCTGGCCCTGGCGGGCTGGATCTACATCTTCCAGGCCTCGGGGTGGGCGGCCATCCGCATCGCGATCGGCTGGGTGGTCCTCGGCGTCATCGCGTACGTGATCTGGGCGAGGGTCGAGCACGTGTGGCCGTTCGGCCCGAAGGAGATCAGGGAGGAGTTCCTGAGTGCCGGTGCCGGTGCCGGTGCCGGCACCGGCCAGGCCGAGCCCGAGGCCATCGGCTGACCCTCAAGCATCGCAAATCGCCATAAAACACTAACCCCACTATCCATGCTGGCTAGCTTGGTACGGAAGATGGCTACATAATCACCTGATGTAACGTTCTAAATTAGCCATCTTCCGTCCCCGGATGCTGATCTTAGCCGTGGCAAGTGCTCGCGGTCGCGACGGCTTCATCGCGGGTCGGCTGGGCGGCGGTGCCTCCGGGCAGCCGGGTGGACAGGGCGCCGCACGCCGCGCCAAGGGCCAGTGCCCGGCGCGGGTCCCAGCCCCACAGGGTCGCCGCGAGGTAGCCCGCGTCGAAGGAGTCCCCGGCGCCGACGGAGTCCACCACGTTCACGTCACCGGGGGCGGGGACGCGGAGGATCTCGCCGCCGGGAAGGGCGGCGAGGGCGCCCTCGGCGCCGAGCTTGACCACGACGGCGGGTCCCGCGCCGGCCAGGACGCGGGCCGCGTCCTCCGGAGTCATGCTCCCCGGGGTCCCGTCCGCCGGGGTCTCGCCGCGATCCGCCGGGTCACCCGAAATCGCAGGGCCTCCCCGAGCGGCGGCGGAAAGTAGGGCGCGGGCCAGGCCGGCCGCTTCCGCGCCGTTGGGGAACAGCACGTCGAGCAGGCCGTAGACGCCGGACAGGCCCTGGTCCCAGGTTTCCGACGGATCCCAGTTGGGGTCGAGCGAGGTCGTGGCCCCGCCGACCCTGGCCCGGCGCAGCAGGCCGGGCAGGCCCGGCCAGAGCCCGGTTTGCAGGAAGTAGGAGCTGACGTGGACGTGACGTGCCGAGGCGAGCAGGTCCGGGTCGATGTCCTCGGCCCGCGATTGGAGTATCGTCCCCGGACTGGTGAGGATGGCCCGGTCGTCGTCGCGGATCAGGTTGATGCTCAGGCCGGTTGGTATCCGCGGGTCCGTCCGCACGGCGGACATGTCCACCCCTCGCGCGCCCAGCGAATCGCGCATGAACCGGCCGAACACGTCGTCGCCGACGACCCCGGCCATCGCCACCCGCAGCCCGAGCCGGGCGGCGCCCGCCGCGACGATGCCGCCGGAGCCCCCGATCGTCAGGGTCGCGTCATCGACCAGCCGCTCGGCCTGGCCGAACGAGGGCACGACATCGCCGCCGCTGACCAGCAGGTCGGCGTTGCAGTCGCCCACCACCACGAGGTCGAAGCCGGTCACCGGGCCGTGACTCGGTACAGCACCACGCCGTGGGCGGGAACGGTGGCGCCGATGCCTCGCGCGGTGCTCGACCGGTGCGTCCAGAGGTTGTCCAGCGCGTAGCGGCGGCCCGCGGGCAGGCCCACGGCGGACGGCGGCACCGAGACCCGCCGCGCCGTGGCGGAGGTGTTGAACAGCCCGACGATCACGTCTCCCCCGCGCTCGGTCTTCGCGAACACCTGGCTGGTGCCGTGGTCAGCCACCCGCCGCGCCGCGATCGAGTCCTGGTCCACGGCGAGGACGGCGGTGTTCTTAAGGTACCGGAGGTCGTTCGGGTTGAGGTGGGTGAGGTCGACCCCGAGGATGAGCGGCGAGGAACCGAGTGCCCACAGGCTGAGCTGGGTCTGCCGCTCGGCCGGGGTCAGCCCGTCGTTGCCGCCGTTCCCGACCTCGATCGAGTCGTAGTCGTTGAACCCGCCCGGCCCGGCGTACGGCTGCCAGGAGGCGACGTAGTCGAAGCGGTTGGCGACGTGGGCCCAGTTCGTGAGCGGGTAGCTGCTGCCTCCCTTCTCGCAGCCGTAGCATTCGATGTCGGGCGCGAACTCCCACTGGTTGGCGTATCGCATCAGCGTCGGCGCGATCTTGCTCGTGTAGCTGCCCTGCGTGATGTTGAGCACCATGGGCCGCCCCGTCTGCCGGAGCGCCGCAGACCACGCCTTGACGTCGGCCGTGTCGCGGTTCGTGATCCCGTCGAACTTGACGTAGTCCACGCCCCAGGAGGCGAGCATGTCCGCCCACGAGTTCGTGTAGGCCTGCGCGCCGGGCTTGGAGTAGTCGATGCCGACCATGCCGCCGCAGTTATAGTTGTTCTCCCTGACCGACGGCTCCGCGATGTCCCGCGCGGTGTAGCCGGTGCCCGCGATCTTCGTGTTCTCGGCCACCGCCTGCTTGGAGATGCCGGGCGTGACGTAGATGCCGAACTTCAGGCCCAGGCTGTGGACGTAGTCGGCGACCGCCTTGATCCCGTTGACGGTCCCGCCGCCCGGCTCCGCCTTGGCCGGAAACCTCCCGGAGTTGACCACCCACCGGCCGTAGGAATCCACCTCCGGCCCCTGGCTGCCGGGGCACCTGTACCAGAAGTCGTCCAGGTTGACGTACCGGTACCCGTACTTCTCCAGCCCGCTGTCCGACAGCGCCTTGGCCTGGGCCTCGATTGTGGCCGCGGTCGGATGGTTGCGCAGGTAGCTCCAGCTGCTCCAGCCCATGACGGGGGTGCGCTCCACGCCGTTGTTCTCCGCCCTCACGCCGGGCGCGCTGGACACGACGGCGGCGGTCGCGGCCAGCCCGGTCAACAGCAGCGCGGACACGATGGCCGCAAGTCTTCTCACCAGGGACGCCCTCCTCCGGCGATCGCGCGGGCCGGGTAAGCCAGCTGCTCTAGCCCGCTCACTCAGCAGGAACATAGAACAGGAGCAATCATTATTTCAAGAGCGATTCTGCTCATATCTACCCGGGCTCGATCCTCGCACCTAACCCGGGCTTGAACTCCGGCGGTACGGTCCCGTACCATCGAGTCTGGTACGCATACGTACCATCCGGCCCGGAAAGGACTGCCGATGCCCTCACCAGCGACGAAGATCACCGGAGCCCCGGTCGTGATCACCGGTGCCGCGTCCGGGATCGGCCGCAGCCTCGCGCGGCGGCTGGCCCGGCTCGGCTCGCCGGTCGCCATCGCGGACGTGGACGAGGCCGGGCTCAAGGAAACCGCCGCCTCCCTCGGCGACCGCGCCCAGGTGCTCACCCGCGTCCTGGACGTGGCCGACGCCGCCGACCAGAAGAGGTTCGCCGGCGAGGTCCGCGAGTGGCTGCCCGCGCCGCTGGCCGCGGTATTCAACAACGCCGGGGTCGGGCTGGGCTCCAGCGTCGCCGACGCGGTGCCCGAGGACGACCAGTGGCTGTGGGACATCAACTTCCACGGCGTCGTGAACGGCACCCGGGCATTCCTGCCCATCCTCCTCGAGGCCGACAGCGGCGCGATCGTGAACACCTCCAGCGTGTTCGGCCTGATGGGCATTCCCTACCAGAGCGCCTACTGCGCCTCGAAGTTCGCGGTCCGCGGCTTCACCGACTCGCTGCGGCACGAGTTGCGCGGCACCGGAGTCCGGGCCATCACCGTGCACCCGGGCGGCATCAAGACCAACATCGCCAGGAACTCGCGCGTCCGCTCCGATCCGCTCGGCCTGGGCCGGTCGAGCGAGGAGGTGACGGCGGCGTTCGAGGCCCTGCTGCGGACCTCCCCGGAGAAGGCCGCCGAGGTCATCCACCGCGGCGTCGAGCGCGGCAAGGCCCGGATCCTCATCGGCCCGGACGCCTACGCGATCGACGCGCTCGCCAGGATCGCGCCCGCCCGCTACTGGGATCTCGTCGCCCCGCTCGTCGAGCGGCAGATGGGCCTCCGGGCGAAGAACGCAGCCATCAACGCCACCCGAAAGGACGCTCGATTACGCAATTGGGCGCGCTATGATGCGCTCGATTACGCAATCGGGTGCCCTGCGGCATCAGCCGGACGCGCTCGGCACCATCGCCAGAAGCGGCAAATGGGGCATTCTGTCCGCCTGCGGCCATCCAGCCCCTGCCGACTCCGGCAATCTACGCATTAGGGTATGCGTGTGGTCCATGTCGATGCGGTGAAGGTGATCTTCATCGATGGCGCCGACGGCGGGGAGGTTGGTCGCAGCAACCTCCCCGCCGATCAGCTGCCCGAAACCTTCGGCGCGGGCACGAACGTTGACATCGACGGGACGAGCTGGCTGGTCGAACGGGCCGAGCCCGAGAGCGCCGCGCAGTGGCGGGCTTCGCGCACGCTGACGCTGACCCTCCGGCGGGCCAGTTCCCCGGCGGTTCCGGCGCGCGACATCCTGTTCTCGCTGCCGTCCATCTGCGATGTGCTGCCCGCCGTCGCCGATAACCAGAGCCGGGCCGACGCGCTCGAGATCCACGAGGACGACTGGCGGCAGGTCGAGATGGTCGCCGACAGCCTCAGCGGCATGATCCAATCCGAGCTGCGGGCCATCCAGGCGACGTACGATGAGCGTGCCCGGCGGGCCAGCGACGGGGGCATCATCGGCTTCGACTCCATCCACGTCCGCGCCCAGCTGGCGAGGCCACTGCCGGTCCCGCTGTCGTTGCGCCAGGTGCTGAGCATGCTGCCGCGGCCAAGCCGCCAGTACGCTGGCGTTGCCTTCGAGGGCATGCCCGGGGTCGCGGTGGACTCGTTCGCCATGGCCTTCGGCGGGGTCAGCCTCTACGGCCTGGCCGACGGCGACGCGATCGAGTCGCTGTGCCTGGGCCGACGGGAAGTCCCGGAAGTCCCGGATGCGGGCCCGCCCGGTCTTATCCCCGGCCTGCGGGCGGTCCTCGATGCCTTTGACCTCGTCATCATCGACTGGTGCCAGTGCTCGGTCATCGGCCCGGACTCGGTCGCCGGGTACCTGAGCCGCCCATTACCTGTTACTCGTCCGGGAAGGTCGGGAAGGATGCCGTCTCCACCGTGAGCGAGAGGGGAGCCGGGAGGGTGAAGGGCTTCCCGAAGGGGCTGGCCGTCTCGACCACGTACCGGCCGTGCTCTGGCTCGCTGAACACGCGAACCGAGTTCCGGCCCCTGTCGATGATGACGTAAACGGGAATGCCCATGCCCGCGTATATCTCCGGCTTGTCGCCGTAGTCCTCGGACCGGGTCGTCTTCGACGTGACCTCGATGGCGGCCGAGACAAGCTCCTTGCGCACCGGGTTCTCGTCCGAGTTCAGGCTGCCGGCCGGCACGATCGCGATGTCGGGCTGCGGGCCGCGATGATCGCCCGGGGTGCCGATGCCCATGTCCGGCAGCGCCCACCACGTATCGGGCGGAAACTGGCGCATCGTCTCGGAGACGATCAGGTTGTGGAAGGCCGACGCGGATTCCTGGATGACGATCTTCCCCGAGTACCACTCCACCTTGTAGCCGCCCTTCTCGGCGGCATCGGCGAGAATCCGGCTCAGGCTTTCCTCTGGCGCCACGTCTAACCACCTCCCCGTCCCCAGCGGTCGGCTCAACCGTACCCGGAGATCAAACGAGCGATTAGGTACCTAACGGATCGAGGTGCCTGTTCCCGCCCCCGCCGGCTCGGGCTTCACAGGCGGCGGGGGCGGGGCAGGCGCTACTACCCGTTAGGGATGCTGGGGTGGGGTGAGCGGGCTACTTGGCGAGCCCGTCGTGGGCCAGGTAGTCGAGGAAGTCGACGGCCCGCTGCGGGTAGGGGCCGGTGCACTTCGGGCAGTCGGCGGACTGGTAGGCGTCGTTGAGCCAGTAGCCGCTGACCACCGGCTCGGTCTCGACCGCGGCCTGGTACATCCATTCGGGCGTCATGTACTGGCCGCTGGGGTTGGTCGCCAGGCCGGCGTACAGCGTGGTGCGGGGGTTCGCCGAGCGGGCCTGCGCGGCGAATGCCCTGACGATCTGCAGGTACGTGGCGTAATTGCCCTCGGAGCCCTGGACCTGGAAGTCCACCACGTCGGCGTAGCGCGCGGCCGAGGCCGCCAGCCCGTACCGGAGGTAGGCCTGCCAGTTGGACTCGCCGGGGTTCTTGCCGAGGGTGTCGACGAGATCCTGGGCCGGGGTGTCGACGAACGTCAGGCCGTGGGCGTGGGCGAGCTGCGACACCTCTTCGGCGTACTGCTTCGGGTTCAGCTGCTCGTCGGTGGGCGTGAACGACCACGACTCCGGGTCGTACAGCACCGCCCTGACGCCCGCCGGGAGCGCGTTGGCGTCCAGCACCGCCTTCATCTTCGCGTAGCTCGTGAAGGACGCCGTGGGCACCGCCAGCCGCATCCCGGAGGGCAGCGGATCGGCCTTGCACGGCTTCGGGACCGTGCCCGGCGGCGGGGTGGGGTCGCCGGCGGGGCACGCCGAGCCGTAGTCGTAGGTGATGACGTAGGTATCGGGGTTGTCGAAGGCCGGCATCACGGCCTGCGGGTCCAGCTTGTACCAGGCGTTCAGCGCGTCGCCCTTGGCGATCCACCCGGGATGGGCGCTAGCCCCCTGGTTCGCGGTGGGAACGTAGGTGTACTTCGAGTGCGCGGACGGCGCGCTGGACCCGCCGGGCGTCTTCACGGTGATCGCCGCCGGCCCCACGGGGCCGGGCGGGGTGACGGCGGTCAGCTGCGTCCCGGCCGAGTTGACCGTCACGCCGGAGGCGTCGGGGTTGCCGAAGTCGCCGAAGGAGACGGTGCTCCCCTGCGTGAAGCCGGACCCGGTGATGGTGACCGTGGTGCCGCCGGCGATGGGGCCGGCGGCGGGATTCACCGATTCGACGGTCACCGCGCCGGCTGGCGTGCTAGGGTCGGTATTCGTTGAGGATGCACTCATGGTTGAGGCGGCGGTGGTGCCCGCCACCATGAGGGCGGCGACCGCAATAGTGCAGACGTGCTTAGCAAGCTCGCGCCTCGTGAGCCCGAGCCCGCTGGCATGCCATCGGGACATGGTTACCCTTTCTTCAGTTACCTGCATTCATCACATAGGCCTCGCCTCCCCCGCTCCCCTGGCGTCTGGCGCGTCTTCGGGCATCCCGGTCACCAGGGCCGGCACGAGGCCGGCCGGGCCCGGCCGCAGCCTCAGCAGGCGGCCCGCCAGCGGCTGGGATCGCAGTTCGGTCTGGCTCAGCGGCTCGCTCGCGGTGGTGACGAACAGCTCCCGCAGCCCCGGGCCGCCGAAGGCGCAGCTGGTGGGGTGCGAGACCGGCAGCGGCACGGCGGTGTCCAGCCGGCCATCCGGCGTGTACCGGTGCAGCGCGCCGCCGCCGATCAGGGCGACCCACACGCAGCCGTCCGCATCGACGGTGAGCCCGTCGGGGCGGCCCCCGGTGTCGCTCACGTCGACCAGCGGACGGCGGTTCGCCGCGGACGCGGTCGCGAGGTCGTAGTCGAGGACATCCACGCGCAGCGTCGGGGTGTCGATGTAGTACATGGCGCGGCCATCCGGGCTCCAGCCGAGGCCGTTGGAGATGGTGACGCCGTCGATAACGGCCGTGAGCACGGGCTCCGGGGTGCCCGGGGTGCCCGCGGTGTTTGAGGTGCCCGGGGTGCCTGGATCGAGCCGGTACAGGGTCGCCGTGCCGGGCTTCCTGGCGGTGTGCATGGAACCGATCCACAGCCTGCCGCGCGGGTCGGCCTTCGCGTCGTTGAAGCGGATCGCGGGGTCGGCCGTGATCTGAGTAACCTCGCGTGAGGCGCCATCCGGGGTGAGGACGGTGACCCGCTGGCCGCAGCCGAGGACCAGGCCGCCGGCGGCCACGGGAAGCACCGCGGAGACCGGCGGGGTGAGCTGCGTGGTGCTGGTGGCGCCGGTGGCCGGGTCGGTGCGATGCACGCGCCCGGCCGGGATGTCGACCCACAGCAGGGTGCCGCTCGCCGCGTCCCAGCACGGCCCTTCCCCGAGCGCCGCCCGCGTGACGCCGACCGGCTCGACCGCGTATTCCCGTACCGGGTGGTCCTCGCTCACCTACTGACGCGCCCGCCGCGCGTCGAGCAGCTCGCGGGCGGCGAGCGTGAGTCGCTCGCGGTCGCCCGTCGCGGCGGCGTCCCCGCCGAGCAGCTGGGCGCCGACCCCGGCCACCGCGGCCCCCTGCGCGAAGCACTCGGCGGCGAGCGCGGCATCCACGCCCCCGGACACGAAGATGGGGATGTCCGGCAACGGCGCGCGGACCTGCTTGATGTACCCGGCGCCCACCGGCCTGACCGGGAAGACCTTCACCAGGTCCGCCCCCGCCGCCACGGCGCGCACCATCTCGGTGGGCGTGAACGCGCCGGGGATGGAGATCAGGCCCTCGTCCTTGGTGCGCGCCACGACCTTCTCGTCGAGGTGCGGCGAGATCATGAAGGTCGCGCCCGCGTCGGCCGCCCGCGAGACGTCGTCGGGGTCGAGCACGGTGCCCGCCCCGATGTGCGCGCCGGCGGGCGCCTCCTCCCGCAGCAGGCGGATCGTGTCCAGCGGCGTGGTGCTGTTCATGGTGACTTCGAACCAGCGGAGCCCGGCTTCATGCAGGATGCTGGTGGCCAGCAGGCATTGTCTCGGCGTCAGCCCGCGGTAGATGACGACGATTCCGTGGCCGGTGAGCGATTCCACGGTGTCCGGCATGTTCTCATCTCCTCACGGGTTGGTCCGGGTCACCCTCACGGGCTAGCCCGGGTCGGGCATCCGGCTCAGCCGCCGGCCCCCGTCGACGGGGACCACCGCGCCGGTCATGTACGAGGCCGCGTCCGAGGCGAGGAAGGCCACTACCTCCGCGATCTCCCGCGGGCCTCCCGCCCGGCCCAGCAGGGTCGCATGGGGCCTGGCCTGGCCCGGCCCGGCCTGGCCCTGCCCGGCATGGTCGCCCGCCTGGTCCCCCGGCTGGTCGAAGGTGGCCTGCAGGGAGGGGGTATCGACCACGCCCGGCGCGACCGAGTTAACCCGGATGCCCAGCGGGCCGAACTCGACGGCGAGCGCGCCGGTCGCCGCGGCGATCGCGCCCTTGCTGGCCACGTAGGGGCCGAAGCCGGGCAGCGGGAGGATCTCCTGCACGCTGTCGAAGTTGACGACGGCGCCGCCGCGGCCCGCCGCCCGCAGGCCGCGCGCCATGGCCGTGGCCAGCAGGCCCATCGCGACCACGTTGACGCGCAGCACCCGCTCCCAGTCCTCGAACCCGGTGGCGAGGAACCCGCCGCGCGGCGGGTAGGCCGCCGCGCAGTTCACCAGGATGTCGGTGGGCGGATCGGCGACGTGCCCGGCGAGCCGCTCCAGCTCCGCCCGGTCCGCGAGGTCCGCCACGAGAGCCGACAGGCTCCCCTTGGCCTCCGGCACCGCCTCGTTCTCCAGCGCCTCGTTCTCCAGGTCCCGCACCCCGGGGTCGCGATCGACGGCGAGCACCTGCGCTCCGCGCTCGGCGAGCAGCAGGGCGGTGGCCCGGCCGATGCCGACGGCGGCGCCGGTGACCACTGCCCGGCGCCCAGCGAACTCCGTCACGCCCTGCCTTCCTCTGTCACTCCTCTATCATGCCTCCATCACGCCGTGCCTTCCGCGGCGCTGCCCCCGGCGGCGCTGCCCACGGTGGCCGGGACCGCCGTCACCTCGAGTTCTCGCTCCAGCTCCTCCAGGGTCCGGCCCTTGGTCTCCGGCATCCTGAGGTAGGCGAAGCCGCAGGCGATGACGGAGATCACCGCGAAGATCACGAAGACCGCGCCGTTCCCCACCCCGCCGAGCATCACCGGGAAGAACTGCGCGATCAGGATGTTGCCGATCCAGTTGGCGGCGGTCGCCAGGCCCATCGCCGCGCCGCGAACGCGCAGCGGATAGATCTCGCCGAGGATGATCCACACCAGGCCGCCCCAGCTCAGCGAGAAGCTGACCTTGAAGCCGGCGAGCGCGACGATGGCCAGGTAGCCGAGGGCGCCGCCGGCCAGGGCGCCCGAGTAGAACAGGACGGCGAGCAGGGCCATGCTCGCCCCCATCCCGAGGGCGCCCCAGATCAGGGGCTTCCTCCGCCCGACCCGGTCCACGACCCAGAAGAGCATCGACGCGGTCACCAGGACGGTGAGCACGCCCAGGCCGGCGTTGGCCGCGATCGCGGCCGACGTCCCGAAGCCGATCTTCTGCAAGATGGTCGGGGCGTAGTAGATGATCGTGTTGATGCCGACGACCTGCTGCAGGAACGCCAGCCCGACGCCCAGCACGAGGAGGCTCCGCAGCCGCCGGTCGGCGAAGACCTCGCGGAAGCCCTTGCGACCCTTCTCGGCCTCGTTGACCGCGTTGATCTCCGCGAGCTCGGCCTCCAGTTCCTCCGGCTCCCTGCTCTGCGACAGCACCGCGCGGGCCTCGGCCTCGCGCCCCTTCTTCACCAGCCAGCGCGGGCTCTCCGGCTGGAAGTACCCGCCGATGAACAGCAGCACCGCGGGCAGGGCGCCAAGGCCGAACATCCACCGCCACGCCCCGAAGTGGCTCAGCCCGAGGTTGACCAGGTAGGCCAGGAGGATGCCGGTGGAGATGTTCAGCTGGTTGAGCCCGGACAGCGCGCCACGGTGGCGGGCCGGGGCGATCTCCGACAGGTACACCGGCACGTTGACGGACGCCGCGCCGACGGCGATGCCCATCACGACGCGGAAGATGAGGACGCTCACGAAGCCCGGCGACAGCGCGGCCCCGATGGCGCCGACGGCGAAAAGCACGGCGGAGATCAGCACGACCATGCGGCGGCCGATCCGGTCGGTAACGGGACCGCAGCCGATGGCCGAGACCGCCGCGCCGACCAGCAGGGAGCTGGTCACCATCCCCGTCTGCACCGTGCTGAGGTGGAACGCGGGGGTTATGAACAGCAAAGCCCCGGCAACGATGCCGAGGTCGTATCCGAAGAGCAGCCCGCCTAGGGCGCCGAAGAAGTATGTCGACTTCTTCACGCGCCGGACGGGCGCCTCGGCAGCTTGGGCACTCACTGTATCTCCTCTCCCATGCGCTCACTATCACCGCACATGCGATGGTTACGCAATACTTTGGACCGAGTTGAACGGGAATCGAGATCAACGGACATGTGTCCCGTGATCCCACAGTGTCCTGTGTGATCTTGTAACGTCCTGTCTGATCACGCAGCGTCCCCGCGGTCCGCGGTGTCCCGCGTCCCCGTGACCGGCGGGACCACGGGGACGACGGACGCGGCTTGCTAAGCGCTCGGGTAGAGCTTCGTGAGCGAGAACTCGCGGTGGCCCATGACCTCCGCGCCGGTCAGCCGGCCGCGAACGGTGCGGTCGATGACCTCCATCAGCTGGTCGCCGGCCTCGGTGAGGTCGCACTCGCGGCGCAGCAGGCCCGAGCAGTCCAGGTCGATGTGCTCGGACATGGTCTCGGCGGTGAGCGGGTTGGCGGTCAGCTTGACCACCGGCTCGACGGGGTGGCCGACGATGTTGCCCTGGCCGGTCGGGAACAGGTGGATCACGGCCCCGGCGGCGGCCATCAGCGTGACGCACTCGGCGGCGGCCGAGGAGGTGTCCATGAAGTACAGGCCCGGCTCCGGGCCCGGGGCCTGGGCCGGCTCCAGGGCGCCCACGACCGGCTTGGTACCGGTCTTGGCGATGTTCCCCATCGCCTTCTCCTCGATGGTCGACAGGCCGCCGCGGATGTTGCCCTGGGTCGGCTGGGAGCCGAACAGGTCCGCCCCGCTGCGCTCGACCATCGCGAGGTAGTCGTCGTACATCCCCTGGAACCGCTTGCGCACCTCGTCGTTGGCGCAGCGGGCCGCGATCAGGTCCTCGCCGCCGGTCAGCTCGGTGGTCTCCCCGAACAGGACGGTGCCGCCCGCGTCGATCCAGCGGTCGACGGCTTCCGCGGTGGTGGGGCAGGAGCCGAGCCCGCTGGTGGTATCCGACTCGCCGCACTTGATCGACATCATGATCTCGTGCCGGCCCACCGGCTCGCGCTGCTTCTCCGAGTCGTCCCTGAGGAACGCGGCCGCGACTCGCGCGGCCCGCTCGACGGTGCGCAGGTCGCCGTTGCGCTCAATGGAGAAGCCCTCGACCGGCTTGCCGGTCTTGGCGATGCCGTCCACGACCCGCCCAGTCCAGTTCGGCTCGATGCCGATGACGACGACCGAGGCCACGTTCGGGTTGCAGCCGGTCCCGATCAGGGTGCGGAATGTCAGGTCCAGGTCCGCCCCGAACTGCAGCCGCCCGTAGGCGTGCGGCAGCGCGAGCGTCCCGGGCACGACCCTGGCGACCGCCTCGGCGGCGGCGTTGGACAGGTCGTCCAGCGGCAGCACGATCGTGTGGTTGCGGATCCCGACCGCACCGTTCTCCCGGCGGAAGCCGGTCAGCTGGCGCTGTTGTGCCATCGTGCGCTCCTCACGTTGTGGACGTGGACGTGCCCGCCCTTGGCGATGTCCTGGGTCGCGATCCCGACCCGGTGCCCGTACTCGATGACCTCCTGGTCCTTGGCGATGTCCGCGAGGGCCAGCTTGTGCCCGAGCGGGACGCTGTCGGTCAGCCGCAGGCTGACCGAGGCCGGGCCGCGCAGGTATCCGCCCTCCACCGTGCCGGGCTCGAGGTCGCGCACCGCGACGGCGACCACGTCTCCCTCGCGGTGCGCGAGAAAGTCGGGTGGACGTGAATCCGCATGAGAGGAATCGGCCATTCTGCCCTCCATGGTGAGAGGTCTTACCATTTTCCACCCGAGCGTAGCCCTCACCCGCCCGCCGGGCAACAGCGGGAGACCAGCGTGGTCCCACGGCGCGCGGCGACTAACTGGTGGCATACCGGGGCAAGAGGTTAAATGGACAGATCATTAACCCCGGGGCGCGGGCACAGGCACATACGCGGGCGCGGATGGGAGGATCCTTGACTACCGGAGCTACCGGGGCCGACGGGGTCACTGGGACCCCTGAGGCCGACGGGGCCGCTGACGATGAGCTGTGGACTCCCGTGCGGCAGGGCAGCATCGCCGACCTGATCGCGCGCCGCATTCTCGACGTGATCGCCAGCGACAAGCTGCGGCCCGGCGACCGGCTCCCCTCCGAGCGCGACCTCGCCGCCATGCTCGGCGCCAGCCGCCCCTCCCTGCGCGAGGCGCTGCGCTCCCTCAAGGCGCAGGGGCACGTCGAGATCCGGCACGGCGCCGGGGTGTTCGTCGCCGACCCCGCCACCACCCGGACGCTGCGCGACGCGCTGTTCGCCGAGGAAATGAGCCTCATCGAACTGTTCGACATGCGGGAGGTGCTCGAGTTGCCCGCCGCCTCCTGGGCGGCCCGTCACCACGACCCGGACAAGCTGGCCGCGGTCACCGCCGCGCACGACGCGCTGCGCGAGGCGAGCCTGCGACCCGGAATCGACGTCGACCGGCTTCAGCAGCTCGACGCCGCCTTCCACCTGCGGATCGTCGAGGCCGCGGGCAACCGCTTCCTCTCCCGCACCCTCGGCGTGCTGCAGGAGATGCACGCCCGGGGCATGGAGACCACGCTCCGGATCCCGGGAAGGCTGGAGGCGTCCCGGGCAGACCACCAGCGCATCCTCGACGCCCTGCTGGCCGGCGACGCGGTCGCGGCGCGCCGCGCCGCGCGCGCCCACATCAACGCGGTCCGCACCGCGGCGCTCACCCGCCTGCAGGCGGATGAGCAGGAGGCCGGCTGAGGCAGGCAGCCCGCAGCCGTGAGCCGGGTGAAAGTGCCGTTGCTACGGCAGTAGCCGTAGCAACGCGCCGTTGACGCGAACTCAGCAAGACCCTGGCGGCTTACTGGCTGGGCACGGGTGGGGTAGTGGCTTACGGTGCCGGATATAT
>JAFMRC010000069.1:0-1011 GCA_017354375.1 Nocardiopsaceae bacterium
GTCGTTCGTGCCGCCGCCGGGCGCCAAGCGGCTGTCCGCCGCGCCCGGCGCGGACGGCGGCGTGCTCCACCGGCCGGCGGGCATCCCCCGGACGCCCGACGTCGTGGACGATGCGTCCTGGTGGCACGTCCCGCAATCCCCGAAGGCCGTACTGGCCTGGGAAAAGGCGCATCTGCCCAAGCGATTCAAGCCGACCGGCTCCGGCACGATGGGCAACACGACCGGCGGCAGGACCAACGGCGGGCCTGGCGGCACGACCAACGTCACGCCCGGCGGTGCGGACGGCATCTCGCCGTCAATGTGGTACGACCAGTACTCGCTGCCGCCGGTGGTCGGCGCGCTCACCCAGCGGCAGCTGACCGTGGAGGCGGTGAACGCCGGCCACGGGCAGGCCGACCTGCGGGTCGATGCGCAGGACATCTGGCTGCCCGCCAAGCCCGCGTCCGAGCGGGTCCCGTCCGCGGCCAAGGTCGTGACGATCTCCGTGAACTCCACCCGCGTCGCGAACTCGAAGGTGCCCGCGCCGAAGACGATCACCAACGCCGCGACGGTCCGGAGGATCGCGGCACTGGTCGACGGCCTGCACCCCTCCCTGCCTGGCGCCTACAGCTGCCCCGCCGATTTCGGCGACGAGGTCCAGATGCTGTTCCGCGCCAGCGCCGGCGGCCGCCCGCTGGCGACGGTGTCCGCGGCGGTGGATGGCTGCCAGGGCGTGAGCTTCACGGCCGGCGGCAAGTCGGAGCCCACCCTCGCGGGTGGCGGCACGCTGGCGAAGAAGGTGCTCGCCGCCGCCGGCCTGCACTGGAGCGGCTACACAGGCGGCCCGCCCATGCCGGGCGGCAGCGGTGCCAGCACCCACGGCGGCGGTGCCAGCTCGGGTAGTGGGGCCAGCCCGGGTGGCGCTGGCGGCGGCGTCAACCCAGGCGGCGTCATGCAGCCCGGCACTAAGGGGTAACCCCGGCCGGACCGCCCGGGTCACCGCGTCGCGCGGGATTGTGGGGCTTTTTACAA
>JAFMRC010000069.1:1021-17962 GCA_017354375.1 Nocardiopsaceae bacterium
AAAACCCCCCCACGGTAAGTCCCGGCGGACTCAGGGAGGCGCTGAGCCTGGGTCCCGGACCTAGGCTTGGCCCATGTCATCCTTCCCCGCGACGTCTCCCGAAGACGTCACCGGCCAGCCCTTCCGCGTCCAGTTCGAGGCGTTTCTCGATGAGCACCGCGGCCAGCTCAACGCATGCCTGGACGGGCTGACCGAGCAGCAGGCGCGCCGGTCGCTGGTGCCGTCCAGGACCACCCTGCTAGGCCTGGTGAAGCACGCGACCTTCGTCGAGAAAGTCTGGTTCGACGAGGCCATCACGTGCCGGTCGCGGGCCGAGATCGGCATTCCCGCCACCCCGGACGAGTCGTTCATCCTCCATGAGGATGACACCATCGCCACCGTCCGGCAGGCGCACCGCGAGGCATGCGAGTCCTCCCGCCGCGCGACCTCGTCCCTGGGGCTGGATGATCTGGTTTACGGCAACCGGCGCGGCCCGCTCCCGCTGCGCTGGGTGTACCTTCACGTGCTCCGCGAGCTGGCCCAGCACTGCGGCCACGCGGACATCCTGCGCGAGCAGCTCCTCGCCGGGTAACGCGCTGCCGGACGACGGGCAAACGATCCTGGTCCGAAATTCACACCTCAGCCGGGCACGCCCCCGAGCCCCGGGCATACTCCCGCAGAACGGGGCATTCACCCCTGCCCCTGCACCTCATGCCCCCGGCACCGGGTGAGCCCCGGGAGGCAGCGGGGGCCGGGAGGCGAGATTGCGGCGTGCTTCCGGTACTGGGGTACTGGAAGCACGCCGCAATCCTTGTCGGCGACCGGGGAGGGCCGGCGCGCGCAGGTGGATCGGCTGGCCGGGTCCGGGAACGCGGAGCCTCCAAGGCGGCGCGGCGTGGATGGCGGGGTCCGTCCCGCGTGGATGTGCCGGAGTGGCGCGACCGGGAGCGGCGCGGTGTTGTAGAAAGGCGGCCATGAAACACGTGATTGGGGTTGTCGTATCCGCGGCCGCGCTCGGCGTCGCCGCGTGGATAGTTCCCGGAATCGTCCTGGCGGGGCACAGCACCACCTCGAAGGTCGTGACGCTGCTGATCGTGGCGCTGATCTTCGGCGTCATCAACACGGTGCTCAAGCCGATCATCAAGACCGTCGGCTGCGCGTTCTACGTGCTGACCCTCGGCCTGGCCGCGCTGGTCGTCAACGGTCTGCTCCTCTGGCTGACCAGCTACGTCGCCGGCAAGCTCGCGCTGCCGTTCCACGTCGGGGGCTTCGTGGCGGCCGTCGAGGGCGCGCTGATCGTGGCCGTCGTAAGCTGGGTGCTGCACCTGCTGCTCGGCGACGACGACAAGTGATAACCGGTGCCGTTGAGCCACGTCGTCAAGTCGCGTCGCAAGCCGCGCCGGGCCTGGCGCGAGAAGCAACCGGCGGCGAGGCCATAGACTTAGCAGCCGTACACTTCTTATCTCTGCGTTCCCGCCGAGTTACTGACCACATCATCTCTGGAGTCACGCCGCCGTGAAGACCGACGTCGAAGAGCTGAGCCCGACCCGCGTCCGGCTGAGCGTAGAAGTCTCCTTCGAGGAGCTCAAGCCAAGCCTGGACAAGGCCTACCGCGAGGTCTCGAAGCAGGTCCGCATCCCCGGGTTCCGGCCGGGCCGGGTCCCGCCGCGCGTGATCGACATGCGGATCGGGCGCGGGGCCGTGCTGAGCGAGGCGGTCAACGACGCCATGCCGGCGTTCTACGGCAAGGCGGTCGAGGAGTCCGAGGTACGCCCGCTCGGCCAGCCGGAGATCGACATCAAGCAGCTCGACGACGGCAAGGATCTCGAGTTCACCGTCGACATGGAGGTGGCGCCCAAGCTCGAGCTGCCCGACCTGTCGACGCTCACCGTCACCGTGGACAACGCCACCGTTTCCGACGAGGACGTCGATGAGTACCTGGACAGCCTGCGCGAGCGGTTCGCCTCGCTCAAGACTGCGGACCGCCCCGCGGAGGACGGCGACTACACCTCCATCGACCTGTCCGCCTCGGCCGACGGCGAGCAGATAGAGGACGCCCAGGCCAGCGGCCTGTCGTACAAGATCGGCAGCGACACCATGCTGGACGGCCTCGACGAGGCGCTCATCGGCATGTCGGCCGGCGAGTCGAAGGTCTTCACCAGCGAGCTGGCCGGGGGTGAGAAGGCCGGCGAGCAGGTCGACGTCACCGTCACCGTGCAGAGCGTCAAGGTCCAGGAACTGCCGGAGCTGGACGATGAGTTCGCGCAGCTTGCGAGCGAGTTCGACACGCTGGAGGAACTGCGCGAGGACACCCGCAAGAACCTGCTCCAGGCTCGTAAGTACCAGCAGGCCAACCAGGCACGCGAGCGCGCCGTGGCGGCGCTGGCCGGGGCGCTCGACATTCCGCTGCCGGAGAAGTTCACCGAGCAGGAGCTGGGCCACGCCAGGGAGACGGTGACCAACCAGCTCACGCGGGCGTCGATGACGATGGAGCAGTACCTGGAGGCCGAGGAGAAGACCGCCGAGGAGTTCGAGACGGAGCTGCGCGAGGAGGCCGAGAAGAGCGTCCGGACCGGGATCGCGCTCGACAAGCTGACCGAGGTCGAGGACATCAGCGTCAGCCAGGCCGAGCTTTCGTACTTCGTCGCCGACCAGGCTCAGCGGATGGGCGTGCCGCCCCAGCAGCTCGCGCAGCAGCTCGCCGAGGCCGGCCAGCTGGGCGTGGCGATGAACGAGGTGAAGCGCAGCAAGGCCATGGCCGTGCTCGCCGAGAAGGTCAAGGTCACCGACGAAGACGGCAACGAGATCGATGTCAAGGCCCTAGTCGAGGAGCTCAACTCCGAGGTCGAGGCCGCGATCGCCGCCCAGACCGCGGCCCGCGCGGCCGCCGAGTCCAGCCAGTCCGAGGACGATGCCGAGGATGAAGAGGAGGCCGAGGACGAGGGCGAGGCTCCGGAAGAGGACGCCGGGGACGCCGACGGCGCCGGGGCTGACAGCCAGGCCAAGGCGGACGACGCCGAGGCCACGGTCGCCGACGCCTAGTTCGCGCCATCCGCACAGCGTTCACGCCGGCCCGCAAAGCCGGGCATGTGCCATGAGCGAACACGCGCCGGCCGCGCACAACCCATTCCCGTCATGGCGTTATCGTCCTTTCAACGACACCCGAAGTGATCGGAGCAGGTGAGCACGTGACACAGCTTCTGCCAGGTGCCCAAGGCGCGCTTGAGGCAGCCGACCGGACGACGGCCGACCGGGCGACGGCCGCGCGGACGGGCACCCCTGACGCCCCCGTGACGCCAGCGGACCTGCTGTTCCAGCGTCTGCTGCGGAACCGCATCGTCTTCCTCGGCCAGCAGGTGGACGACGACATCGCGAACCGGATCTGCGCGGAGATGCTCCTGCTCTCCGCCGAGGATCCCAGGCGGGACATCCAGATGTTCATCAACTCGCCCGGCGGGTCGGTGTACGCGGGCCTCGCGATCTACGACGTGATGCAGTACGTGCCGAACGACGTGGCTACCTACGCGATGGGCATGGCCGCCTCGATGGGCCAGTTCCTGCTGACGGCCGGCACGGCGGGCAAGCGCTACGCGCTGCCGCACGCCACGATCCTGATGCACCAGCCGAGCGGCGGCATCGGGGGCACGGCCTCCGACATCCGGATCCAGGCCGAGCAGATGCTGCACACCAAGAAGACCCTGTTCGAGCGGACCGCGCAGCACACCGGCCAGAGCGTGGAGCAGATCGAGAGGGACGCCGACCGGGACCGCTGGTACACCGCCGAGGAGGCCAGGGACTACGGCTTCGTCGACCACGTGATCCGCAGCGCGTCCGAGGTTCCGTCCGACGCCGCTTCCTGAGCAACTCCGCCGACGCCGTTTCCTGAGCAACTACCTGAGCAACTAGGAGCTCACCGTGACAAGCCCGAACGCATACCCGCAGTCAAGGTACGTGCTGCCGTCGTTCGTCGAGCGCACCTCGTACGGGGTCAAGGAGATGAACCCGTACAACAAGCTCTTCGAGGAGCGGATCATCTTCCTGGGCGTCCAGATCGACGACGCGTCCGCCAACGACGTGATGGCCCAGCTCATCACGCTGGAGTCCATCGACCCTGACCGCGAGATCACGCTGTACATCAACTCGCCCGGCGGGTCGATGACCTCGATGATGGCCATCTACGACACGATGCAGTTCATCCAGCCGGACATCGCGACCTACTGCATCGGCCAGGCGGCCAGCGCGGCCGCGGTGCTGCTCGCGGCGGGCACGAAGGGCAAGCGCCTGGCCCTGCCCAACAGCCGGATCCTGATCCACCAGCCGGCCACCGAGGGCGGCTACGGGCAGTCCACCGACATGGAGATCCAGGCGCGCGAGATCCTGCGGATGCGCAGCGCGATGGAGGGGATCCTGGCTCGTCACAGCAACAAGGACGAGGAGGAGATCCGCGCCGACATCGAGCGCGACAAGTTCCTGACCGCCGCGGAGGCCAAGGAATACGGGCTGATCGACGAGGTGCTGACCATCCTCAAGCGGGGCCAGGAGACCATCTCGGAGGTAGTGTCGTCCTAAGCGGACGATTTCCCCTCTTCCCTCCGGGGACGCTGAGGGGGTTTGATAGGTCCATCGGTAAGCCCGATGAAAAGGAGAGACTTGGTGGCACGCATCGGTGACGGTGGCGACCTGCTGAAGTGCTCGTTCTGTGGCAAAAGCCAGAAGCAGGTCAAAAAGCTCATCGCCGGCCCAGGCGTGTACATTTGCGACGAGTGCATCGATCTCTGCAACGAGATCATCGAAGAGGAGCTCTCTGAGCCGTCCGAGTTCAAGTGGGACAGCCTGCCGAAGCCGCGGGAGATCTACGAGTTCCTCGACAGTTACGTGATCGGTCAGGAGAAGGCGAAGAAGGCCCTCTCCGTCGCGGTGTACAACCACTACAAGCGCGTCCAGTCCGGGACCGACAGGCCCGGCGACGACGGCGTGGAGCTGGCCAAGTCCAACATCCTGCTGCTCGGCCCGACGGGGTCCGGGAAGACGCTGCTGGCCCAGACGCTGGCGCGGCTGCTGAACGTCCCGTTCGCGATCGCCGACGCCACGGCCCTCACCGAGGCGGGCTACGTCGGCGAGGACGTCGAGAACATCCTGCTGAAGCTGATCCAGGCCGCCGATTACGACGTCAAGAAGGCCGAGACCGGGATCATCTACATCGACGAGATCGACAAGATCGCCCGCAAGTCGGAGAACCCGTCCATCACCCGCGACGTCTCCGGCGAGGGCGTGCAGCAGGCGCTGCTGAAGATCCTGGAGGGCACCACCGCCAGCGTCCCGCCCCAGGGCGGTCGCAAGCATCCGCACCAGGAGTTCATCCAGATCGACACCACGAACGTCCTGTTCGTCTGCGGCGGCGCGTTCGCGGGCCTGGAGAAGGTCATCGAGCAGCGCTCCGGCAACCAGGGCATCGGCTTCAACGGCGTCGTCCGGGTGCGCAACAACAACGCCACCGAGGACATGTTCTCCGACGTGATGCCGGAGGACCTGCTGAAGTTCGGCATGATCCCCGAGTTCGTCGGCCGCCTCCCGGTGATCACCAGCGTGCACAACCTGGACCGCGACGCGCTCATCCAGATCCTGACCGAGCCCCGCAACGCCCTGATCAAGCAGTACAGGCGCCTGTTCGAGCTGGACGGCGTGGACCTGGAGTTCACTCCGGACGCGCTCGAAGCGGTCGCCGACCAGGCGAACCTGCGCGGCACTGGCGCTCGCGGCCTGCGCGCGATCCTCGAAGAGGTGCTCCTGTCGGTGATGTACGAGGTGCCGAGCCGCAAGGACGTCGAGCGCGTCGTCATCACGCCCGAGGTCGTGGTGGAGAACGTCAACCCCACCCTGGTCCCGCGCGAGGTCAGCAACCGGCGTACCCCGCGCGAGAAGTCCGCCTAATCGCCTACCTAACGGATTTCAGGCGACTCGTCCGTATACAGGCGCCTCCACCCGTTCGGGCACAATCATGGTGTTGAATTTCGGGGTTGATCTTACGATCTCGGCATGACCGAAGATCAGCGCACTCGCGTGCCGGATAGGCCGAGCCTGGACGGGCTTGAGGAGAAATGGACCGCGCGGTGGGACGAGCTGGGCGTATACGCGTTTGACCGGTCAAAGCCCCGCGAAGAGGTCTTCTCGATCGATACCCCGCCGCTGACGGTGAGCGGCTCGGTGCACATCGGCCACGTGTTCTCCTATACGCATACCGACACGGTGGCCCGGTACCAGCGGATGCGCGGTCGCGAGGTGTTCTACCCGATCGGCTGGGACGACAACGGCCTGCCGACCGAGCGCCGGGTCCAGAACCGCTTCGGCGTCCGCTGCGACCCGGCGCTGCCGTACGACCCGGACCTCACGCTGCCGGACAAGCCCGGCAACCGGCAGGTTCCGGTGTCGCGCCGGAACTTCATCGAGCTGTGCCAGCGGCTGACCGAGATCGACGAGAAGGCGTTCGAGGGTGCGTGGCGGCGGCTCGGCCTGTCCGTGGACTGGTCCACGACGTACCAGACCATCGGCGACGCCTCGCGGGAGATCTCGCAGCGGGCGTTCCTGCGGAACCTGGCGCGCGGCGAGGCGTACCTGGCCGAAGCGCCGACGCTGTGGGACGTGACGTTCCGGACGGCCGTGGCCCAGGCGGAGCTGGAGGACCGGGAGCGTCCCGGCGCCTACCATCGCCTGGCCTTCCGCGGGCCCGGCGGGGATGACATCGAGGTCGCGACCACCCGCCCCGAGCTGCTGCCCGCCTGCGTGGCCCTGGTTGCGCACCCGGACGACCCGCGGTACGCGCCGCTTTTCGGGCGCGACGCGGTGACGCCGGTGTTCGGGATCGAGGTGCCGATCGTCGCCCACCGGCTCGCGGATCCGGAGAAGGGGACCGGGATCGCGATGGTATGCACGTTCGGCGACACGACGGACGTGACATGGTGGCGGGAGCTGCGGCTCGCCACCCGCCCGGTGATCGGCGCCGACGGCCGGTTCCTGCCCGAGCCGCCCGCCGGGCTCGACGGCTCGCCCGCCGCTGGCGCGTACGCTCAGCTGGCCGGGGCGACCCCGTTTGCCGCGCGGGAACGGGTTGTCGCCATGCTGCGGTCGGACGGCGCGCTGCTCGGCGAGCCGGAGCCGGTCACGCACCCGGTGAAGTTCTACGAGAAGGGCGATAAGCCCCTGGAGATCATCACGACCCGCCAGTGGTATATCCGCAACGGCGGGCGGGATGCTGGGCTGCGGGCCCGGCTGCTCACGCGGGGCGCGTCGCTGGACTGGGTGCCGCCGCACATGCGGGCCCGCTACGACAACTGGGTCAGCGGGCTGAACGGGGACTGGCTGGTGAGCCGGCAACGGTTCTTCGGCGTGCCGGTGCCGGTCTGGTACCCGCTTGACTCGTCGGGCTCGCCGGATTACGAGCGGCCGCTCGTGCCTTTCGAGGACCGGCTGCCGGTCGATCCCAGCACCGACGCGCCTTCCGGCTACGACGCCTCGCAGCGGGGCGTGCCCGGCGGTTTCACCGGCGACCCGGACGTGCTGGACACGTGGGCGACCTCCTCGCTGACCCCGCAGATCGCCGGGCGCTGGGGGCACGACGACGACCTGTTCTCACGGGTGTTCCCGATGGACCTGCGCCCGCAGGCGCACGAGATCATCCGCACCTGGCTGTTCTCGACGCTGCTACGGTCGCACTACGAGCACGGCGAGCTGCCGTGGCGGCACGCCGCGATCTCCGGCTGGATCCTGGACCCGGACCGCAAGAAGATGTCCAAGTCCAGGGGCAACGTGGTCACCCCGGCCGACCTGCTGGCCTCGTACGGGTCCGACGCCGTCCGGTACTGGGCGGCCAGCGCTCGCCCCGGCACGGACACGGCCTACGACACCGGCCAGATGAAGATCGGCCGCCGCCTCGCCATCAAGCTCCTGAACGCCAGCAAGTTCGTCCTGGGCATAGGCTCTCCCGTCGGCGACGCCGCGGTGACCGAGCCGATCGACCGGGCGATGCTCGCCGAGCTGGCGGAAACGGTGCGCGCCGCGACGGACTCCTTCGACGCGCTCGACTACGCGCGGGCGCTGGAACGGACCGAGGAGTTCTTCTGGAACTTCTGCGACAACTACCTGGAGCTGGTCAAGGAGCGGGCGTATGGCGAGCCGCCGCTGCCGGGGACGGCCTCGGCGCGGGCGGCGCTGCGGATCGCGCTGTCGGCGGTCGTGCGGCTGTTCGCCCCGTTCCTGCCGTTCGCCGCCGAGGAGGTCTGGTCCTGGTGGCAGGACGGTCCGGGAGGTCGGCCGGGGTCGGCCGGCGGGGAAGGGTACGGTTCGGTGCACCGCGCGCCGTGGCCCTCGGCGGAGGAACTGGCCGCTGCGGCAGGGGTCGCCGCGGCGGGGGTCGCCGAGGATGGGGTGGAGGCCGATTCGTCGGGAGAGGCGGATCCCGGGGTGCTCGCGGTGGCGGCCGAGGTGATCGCCGCCGTGCGCAAGGCCAAGTCCGAGGCCAAGCTGTCCATGCGCACCGAGGTCTCCCGCGTCGAGATCGCCGCGCCAGCGGCGACCCTTGACCGGGTCCAGTTGGCCGAGGACGACCTCCGCGCAGCGGGCCGCATCACCAAGATCGACCGCACCGCCGCCGACGGCGGTATCCGGATCACGGTCATCCTCTAGCGCCCCGGGGGTATGCGGGGCTGGGGTGGGGTGGATGCCCCGTTCTGCGACGGTATGCCCGGGGCGCGGGAGCGTGCCGAGAGGGCGGCACCGGGGCGGAAGGGCTTTCACGTGGAGGATACGTGCTCTCCGTGCTCACATATCCTCCACGCGGGCTTGATCGCCGCCCAGTGGATACCCAGGCGGGTATTTCGAGATCGTGAATTGGTCACCAAGATCCAGGAAGCCCGCAAACACGCTGTCCGCGCGACCACTAAGTCCCGGGCCATGGACGCGAGGCTATTCGTTCGCCGGGGGCTCGGCGGAATCCGTAGACTCACATGATGTGACGACACGCGAGCCTGACGGGCTCCCTTCGCAGTACGCACCCGCGGAGGTCGAGGCCCGTCGTTACGAGATATGGGAGAAAGCTGGCTATTTCCAGCCGGAGGTGCGGCAGGACGTATCCGCGCCCGCGTTCACGATCGTGCTTCCCCCGCCGAACGTAACCGGCTCGCTGCACATCGGCCACGCGCTCGACCACACGCTGATGGACACGCTCACCCGGTGGCACCGGATGCGCGGCTTCCGCACGCTGTGGCTGCCCGGCATGGACCACGCCGGCATCGCCACCCAGAACGTCGTGGAGCGCGAGCTGGCGAAGGAGGGCACGAGCCGCCACGACCTCGGCCGGGAGGCGTTCGTCGAGCGCGTCTGGGAGTGGAAGGCCGAATACGGCGGCAAGATCCTTGGCCAGATGCGCCGCCTCGGGGACAGCGTGGACTGGAGCCGCGAGCGGTTCACCATGGACGAGCGGTTGTCCCGTGCCGTGCAGACCATGTTCAAGCGGCTGTACGACGACGGCCTGATCTACCGGGACAACCGGATCATCAACTGGTGCCCGCGCTGCCTCACCGCCCTGTCCGACATCGAGGTGAACCACGAGGACGACGACGGCGAGCTCGTCTACATCCGCTACGGCGCCACTGATAACAGCAACAGCACTGCCGGGGGCAGTCGGGCTGATAACAGCAAGAATGATAACAGCAAGACTGGGGGCGGGGATCCAGGCGGAATCGTGGTCGCGACCACGAGGGCCGAGACGATGCTCGGGGACACCGCGGTGGCGGTGCACCCGGACGACGAGCGGTACGCGCACCTGGTCGGGACGACCGTGGAGCTGCCGCTGACCGGGCGCCGCATCCCCGTCGTCGCCGACTCCCACGTGGACCCGGAGTTCGGCACCGGCGCGGTCAAGGTGACTCCCGCCCACGATCCGAACGACTTCGAGATCGGCTCCCGTCACGACCTCCCGCGCCTGACGATCATGGATCCCCGCGGGGTCATCACCGCCCCCGGGCCGTTCGAGGGCCTGGACCGGTTCGAGGCGCGTCCCGCGGTCGTCGCCGCGCTGCGCGAGCAGGGCCGGGTCGTCAGGGAGGTCCGCCCCTACGTGCACGCGGTCGGGCACTGCGACCGGTGCGGCACCACCGTCGAGCCGCGGCTGTCGCTGCAGTGGTTCGTCAAGGTGGGGCCGCTCGCCAAGGCCGCAGGGGACGCGGTCCGCGAGGGCCGGACCGTGCTGCACCCGCCGGAGATGAACGCGCGGTTCTTCGGCTGGGTAGATGACATGCACGACTGGTGCATCAGCCGCCAGCTGTGGTGGGGGCACCGGATCCCGGTCTGGTACTCACCCGACGGGGAGGAGCGCTGCGTCGGCCCGGACGAGGACGCGCCCGAGGGCTGGACCCAGGACACCGACGTTCTGGATACCTGGTTCTCCTCCGGCCTGTGGCCGATCTCCACGCTCGGCTGGCCGGACGACACGGCCGACCTGGCGGCGTTCTACCCGACCAGCGTGCTCGTCACCGGCTACGACATCCTGTTCTTCTGGGTAGTCCGGATGATGATGTTCGGGCTGCGGGCGAACGCGGACAAGGCGCCGGAAGAGGCGGTGCCGTTCCGCGACGTGCTCTTGCACGGGCTGGTCCGCGACCAGTTCGGCAAGAAGATGTCCAAGTCCAAGGGCAACACGGTCGATCCCCTGGAGTGGATCGACCGGTTCGGCGCGGACGCGCTCCGGTTCACCCTCGCCCGCGGCGCCTACCTCGGCAGCGACCAGGCCATCGGCGAGGACTGGGTCGCCGGGTCGCGGAACTTCTGCAACAAGCTGTGGAACGCCACCCGGTTCGCCCTGATGAACGGGGCACAGGCGCCGGGGGACGACGCAGCCGCCACGATCCGTTCGGAAGCAAAAAACCTCGCCGTCGCGGACCGGTGGATTCTCTCCCGCCTGTCGTCGGTGATCGGCGAGGTCACCGATCTGCTCGGGAAGTACGAGTTCGGGAAGGCGTGCGAGGCGCTGTACCACTTCGCGTGGGACGAGTTCTGCGACTGGTACGTGGAACTGGCGAAGGTTCCGCTGCAGGCCGGGGACGAGGCCGCGGCGGGCCGCGCCAGGCGCGTGCTCGGCTTCGTGCTCGACCAGATGCTGAAGCTGCTGCACCCGGTGATGCCGTTCGTCACCGACGAGCTGTGGTGCGCGCTGACCGGCGGGGACTCCGTCATGGTGGAGGCCTGGCCGGAGTTCGCCTTCGGCGACCCCGCCGCCGAGGCCGAGATCGCGTCGCTGATGCGGCTGGTCACCGAGGTCCGGCGGTTCCGCTCCGACCAGGGGCTCAAGCCGGGGCAGCGGGTTCCGGCGCGGCTGGCCGGGATCGAGGGCACCCCCCTGAAGGGCCAGGTGCCCGCGATCCGGTCCCTGCTGCGGCTGACCGAGCCGTCCGGTGACTTCAGCGCGTCCGCGTCGCTGGCGGCCGAGGGCGTCACCGTGGAGCTCGACCTGGCCGGCACGGTCGATGTCGAGGCCGAGCGCAAGCGGATGGAGAAGGACCTCGCCGCCGCCCGCAAGGAGATCGCGCAGGCGACCGCCAAGCTGGGCAACTCCTCGTTCATGGCGAAGGCGCCGGAGCAGGTGGTCGCCAAGACCAGGCAGCGGCTGGCCGACGCCGAGGCCGACATCGCCCGCCTGGAGAACCGCCTGGCAGCGCTGACGTAGGGCTGACGTAGGGTGGCATCCGTGGCGGACACAGACATCGAAGAGCAGCTGCGGGAGGCGGAACTCGAGATCTACGCCCGGCGCCCGGAGCATCAGATCGCCCCGACGCTGGACCGGATCGGGGCACTGGTGAGCCTGCTCGGGGATCCGCACCGCGGGTTCCCGGTCATCCACGTGACCGGCACCAACGGCAAGACGTCGATGACCCGGATGATCGACTCGCTGCTGCGCGAGCGCGGGTTGCGCACCGGGCGGTTCACCTCGCCCCACCTCGTCTCGGCCCGGGAGAGGATCAGCATCGACGGTGTCCCGCTGAGCGCCGAGCGCTTTGTTGAGATATACGACGAAATACTGCCGTATATCCAGATGGTGGACGATAGGCAACCCGCGCAGCTGTCGTTCTTCGAGGTCCTCACCGGCATGATGTTCGCGGCGTTCGCGGACGCGCCGGTAGACGTCGCGGTCATCGAGGTCGGGCTCGGCGGCCGGTGGGACGCCACCAACGTGGCCGACGGCGCCGTCGCGGTGGTCGGGCCGGTCGGCATGGACCACATGCAGTGGCTCGGGCACACGATCGAGGAGATCGCGGGGGAGAAGGCCGGCATCATCAAGCCGGGCGCGACCGCGATCCTGGCCCAGCAGCGGGTGGCCGCCGCGGAGGTGCTGCTGGCCCAGGCGTCCACCGTCGGCGCGACCGTGGCCCGGGAGGGCATCGAGTTCGGCGTGCTGGCGCGGGAGATGGCCGTCGGCGGTCAGCAGGTGGCACTGCGCGGCCTGCGCGGGGTCTACGACGAGATCTACCTCCCGCTGTTCGGGGCGCACCAGGCGGGGAACGCGGCGTGCGCGCTCGCGGCGGTCGAGGCGTTCGCCGGGGTGCCCGAGACGGTTACCCCGACCACCCCGACGGGCCGGGGCCAGGGCGGGGCCATCGAACTGGAGCAGGGGCCGGCTTCGGCGGCCGGGCTCGATCCCGGCATCGTGCGCGACGGGTTCGCCAAGGTCAGCTCGCCCGGCCGGCTTGAGGTGCTGCGCCGTAGCCCGACGGTGATCGCGGATGCCGCGCACAACCCGGCCGGGATGGCGGCGACCCTGGAAGCGCTCACCGAGGCGTTCAGCTTCACCACGCTCGTCGGCGTGCTCGCGGTCAGCGAGGACAAGGACGTGTCCGGCCTGCTCGACGAGCTGGAGCCCGCGCTGTCGGAGATCGTGGTGACGGAGAACTCCTCGCCCCGGTCGATGCCGGCGCCGGCGCTCGCCGGGCTGGCGGCGGAGGTGTTCGGCGAGGACCGGGTGCGGGCCGCCGGGCGGCTCGACGACGCGATCGAGATCGCGATCGGCCTGGCCGACGAGGCCTCGTCCGGCGATGACGACCTGCTCGGGTCGGCCGGCGTGCTGATCGCCGGGTCGGTCGTGACGGCGGGGAACGCGCGGGCGCTGCTCGCGCCGGGCCGCGCGGTGGACGCGCCGCCGGAGCCCGGCACCCCGGCCAGGCACTCCTTCACCGTGGGAGATCTTCAATGAGGCGCTTGTGCGGGACCGTCCTGGGCCTGGAGGCGGTCGTCGTCCTGCTGGCGATCGTGCCTGCCATCCGGCTTGAGCACCTCAGCGGTGGCACCGCCGCCACCGTGGGCGGCGCGGTCGCGGTGGTCGCGATCGTCCTGTCCGGACTGGTCGGGCGGCCGGGGATGGGCTGGGTGCTGTACGCCGGCACGGTCTTCCAGCTCCTGGTCATCGCGTCTGGCGCGTGGGTGCCGATGATGTACGTCCTTGGCGTGATCTTCGCGCTGCTGTGGTTCACCGGCATCTGGCTGGCCCGCAAGGTGGAACGCGAGCAGCGCTCAAGGGCGGGTTCGAGCGCGGGCTCCGGGGCGGGCCCGAGCGCGGGCTCCGGGGCGGGCTCAAGAGCGGAGGGGCGGCCAACGGTGGAGGGGCGGCCAGGGACGCCCAGGGCATAGGTATGCTTGTGACGCAACGGCCACCGTCCATGACTCGGTGCGCCTGTTATTCGTGCTGTCCGCGTGCCCGCTGCGCTGCCAGCGCATAGATTTGCGCGTCTCTATAATGCATAGGAGCATCAGTGCCCGAGCGCACCCTAATCCTGGTCAAACCGGACGCGGTCCGGCGTAACCTCATCGGTGAGGTAATATCCCGCATTGAGCGCAAGGGCCTGCGGGTAATTGCGATGGACCTGCGCGCTATCGACAAGGCGACCGCCGAGACTCACTACGCGGAGCACGCGAGCAAGCCTTTCTTCGCCGACGTCGTCGAGTTCATCACCTCCGGCCCGACAGTTGCGCTGGTCGCCGAGGGCGAGCGGGCCATCGAGGCGTTCCGCTCCCTGGCTGGCGCGACCGATCCGGTGAAGGCCGCTCCGGGCACGATCCGCGGTGACTACGCCCTGGAAGTCGGGGAGAACATGGTTCACGGCTCCGACTCCCCGGAGGCCGCCGCGCGGGAAATCAAGATCTTCTTCCCGGAACTCGTTTAGCCGTTCGCGCGTCAGACAAGGTAAGAGGGTGCACGGCCGTGCGAGTACGCGCGGCATGTGCCTCTAGTTAACGTTTGTACAAAATTCTTCCGGCGTTTCCCACGTTCGGTTCGGATCGGAAGGTGCCCGTTCCCGATGAGCAACGCGCTGACGTTTCTCGGCCGCGACATGGCGGTTGATCTCGGTACCGCGAACACCCTGGTGTACGTACGCGGCAAGGGGATCGTTCTCAACGAACCCAGCGTGGTTGCGCTCAATACCAACAACGGGCAGATAGTCGCCGTCGGCGTCGAGGCTAAACGGATGATCGGCCGCACCCCCGGCAACATCGTGGCGGTGCGGCCGCTGAAGGACGGCGTGATCGCGGACTTCGACGTCACCGAGCGGATGCTGCGGTACTTCATCCAGAAGGTGCACAAGCGCAGCCGGATGGCCAAGCCGCGCATCGTGGTCGCGGTGCCCAGCGGCATCACCGGCGTCGAGCAGAGCGCCGTGAAGGAGGCGGGCCACCAGGCCGGCGCCAGGAGGGTCTACATCATCGAGGAGCCGATGGCCGCGGCGATCGGCGCCGGCCTCCCGGTCAACGAGCCGACTGGGAACATGGTGGTGGACATCGGCGGCGGCACCACCGAGGTGGCGGTGATCAGCCTGGGTGGCATCGTCACGAGCCAGTCCATCCGCATCGGCGGCGACGAGATGGACCAGGCGATCATCACGTTCGGCAAGAAGGAGCACTCGCTGATGCTCGGCGAGCGCACCGCCGAGGAGATCAAGGTCGCCCTCGGATCCGCGTTCCCCGCGGCAGAGGAACCGAACGCCGAGATCCGCGGCCGGGACCTGGTCAGCGGCCTTCCGAAGACCGTGGTCATCTCCTGTGCCGAGGTGCGCCGCGCTCTTGAGGAACCGCTGAACCTGATCGTCGACGCGGTGAAGTCCACGCTGGACAAGTGCCCGCCGGAACTGGCTGGCGACGTGATGGACCGCGGCATCGCGCTGACCGGCGGCGGCGCCATGCTCAGCGGCCTCGACCAGCTGCTCCGCGAGGAGACCGGGATGCCGGTGCACATCGGCGACAGCCCGCTGGAGTCCGTGGTGCTGGGCACCGGCAAGTGCGTCGAGGACTTCGACACGCTGCGCCAGGTGCTCGTCCCGGACAGCCGCCGCTAGCGGGTGCCGCTAGCAGGTGACCCGCGACCGCCGCTAGCCTGACACGCAAGGACCACAGGAACAGGGACGGAGCCGCACCGTGCATGAGACGAGGCGAATGCGCCCGGTTCTCATCGTGCTGTTGATCGTAGCCATCGGGCTGATCACGTTCGATTTCCGAGATGGTGGCCTGTCGCCCGCGCACTCGGCCGGCGGCGCCGTCTTCGGCCCGATCGAGCAACTGGCCGGCGACGTGGCCAGCCCGTTCGTCGGGATGTACCACGCCGCCTCGGGCAACCAGGGCAGCGAGATCGCCAGCCTGCAGCGGCAGAACGCGCAGCTGCGCGCCGAGCTGAGCGCCGAGCAACTCGACAAGTCCGACTCGGCCCAGCTGAAGAAGCTGCTGCAGTTGTCCGGCCGCGGCGGCTACCGGACCCTCCCGGCCAGGATCATCGCGGCCGGCGGCGACTACTCCGACACGGTGACGATCGACGCGGGCAGCAAGGACGGCATCAAGCCGGACGAGACCGTGCTCAACGGCAACGGCCTCGTCGGCATCGTGACCGACGTCAACTCGAGTACCGCGACGGTGCAGCTGGCCACGGACAGCGCCTCCACCGTCGGCGTCCGGATGGCGGGCAGCAACGTGATCGGCGCGATTACCGGCACCGGGCAGACGATGGCCAGCGACAACGAGCTCAAGCTGACGCTGTTCTCCGCGACCGCCACCTTGCGCCCGGGTAAGGCACTGGTGACGTTCGGCTCGGTCGGCGGCCACCCGTACGTGGCGGGCGTGCCGGTCGGCACGGTGCAGTCCGTGACCAGCCAGCCCGGCTCGCTGACCCAGACCGCGCTGGTCAAGCCGTTCGCCGACTTCACCGGGCTCGGCGTGGTCGGCGTGGTGACCGCTCCTCCGCGAACCAACCCGCGAGACTCGGTCCTGCCGCCGAAACCGACGGTCCCGCCAGCGAAACCGGGCCGGTCAGCGAAACCAGGCCAGTCAGGGAAATCAGGCAAATGACCGCGGTCCGCAGGATCTGTGGCATCCCCGTCACGCTGCTGATCGCGGTCGTAGCGCAGGTGGCGATCATCAACCGCCTCCCGCTGCCCGGCGACGCCGGCCCCGACGTCGTGCTGCTGGCGGTGACCGCGATCGGGGCGATGTTCGGCCCGATGACCGGCACGATCGTCGGCTTCTGCGGCGGCCTGGCACTGGACGTCGCCCCGCCGTCCGGGCACCTGGCGGGCGAGTACGCGCTGGTGTTCTGCCTGGCCGGCTACGCGTGCGGGCGGATGAGGAATCTCCTTGACCCGCTGCGGGAGCACGGGACGCTGACGTCGATGACCGTGATGATGGTCGGCGCGGCCGGCGGCGAGGCGGCTAAGGCCGCGCTCGGCCTGATGCTGTCCGACCCGGACATGACCGGCCCGGCCATACGGCAGGTGCTGCCCGCCGCCATCGTCTACAACCTGCTTTTCAGCCCGTTCGTGCTCTGGCTGGTCGTGCTGGCGGTGGGCCGCCCGGCCCGCCCGAGCGCGGTCAGCCCGCACCGCACGGCACCGCGCACGGCGCCGCAGTACGGAGCGGTCCGGCTGGCGACGGCGGGGTCCG
>JAFMRC010000267.1 GCA_017354375.1 Nocardiopsaceae bacterium
GCCATGCGCCGCACGCCGCGGCGCATGTCGCACCGGGCGCCGCACCGGGTGCCGCCGCGGTGCGCTCGGCGGCTCACCCGACGGGACCGGGCCGCCCCGGATGGGTAGCCTCCTGGACGGCGGGACCGATGTCCGGCACCTCCTCGTCGCAGGCGACCGCGGGGTTCGACGACCAGACGGTGCGGAACATCATCTACCCGAGCGTGGGCGGCGACGCGCTGCGCGTTCAGCTCAGCAACACGTTCGGGTCGTCGCCGCTGACGATCGGCGCGGTCAGCGTCGGCGTCGTCCTCGATGGGGCGCAGCTGGCTCCCGGCACGAGCCACTTCGTCTCGTTCGGGGGGAGGGGCTCGGTCACGATCCCGGCCGGGCAGCAGGTCGTGAGCGACCCGCTGCGCGTGCGGGTGGCCCCGCTCCAGGACCTGGCGATCAGCGTGTACCTGCCGGACAAGACCGGCCCGGCGACCAACCACCTGCAAGCGCAGCAGACCAGCTACATCGGGTCCGGGAACCTCGCGGGGGAGACGGACGCGACCGGCTACTCGACGACGACCGGATCGGTGTTCTTCGCCGACGGGCTCGACGTGGAATCGGCGACGGCCGACGGGACGGTGGTGGCGTTCGGCGACTCGATCACCGACGGCGTCGGGTCGCTGACCGGGGGAGACGCGCGCTGGCCCAACTACCTGGCCCGTCGCCTGGATGCGGTCCTCGGCGACCGGGCGCCCGGTGTCGTGGACGAGGGCATCGGCGGCAATCGCGTCCTGAGGGGCTCGAGCTGCTACGGGGTCAGCGCGCTGGCCCGGTTCAAGCGGGACGCCCTGTCGCAGCCCGGGGTCAAGGCCGTGATCCTGCTGGAGGGGATCAACGACATCGGCTTCGCGGGGGAACCGGACACCGGCTGCTACGCGCCGAACAACCCGTCGGTCACCGCCGCCCAGATCGAGGCCGGGTACCGGAAGCTGATCGCGATGGCGCACGCCCGCGGGGTCAAGGTCTACGGGGGGACGCTGACGCCGTTCGGCGGCTCGAACCACGCCTTCGGCGGGTATTACGGAGACGCGCACGGCGAGGCGATGCGGGAGCAGGTCAACACCTGGATCAAGACCAGCGGGGCGTTCGACGGCGTGGTCGACTTCGCGGCGGCCACGGCGGACCCCATCGACCCGACCTACCTCGATCCGGCCGAGAACAGCGGCGACAGCGTGCACCCCGGCGACGTCGGCTACGAGGCGATGGCCAACGCGATCCCCCTAGACTTCGTCGGGTAGTTCACCTGGTGACGGGGGAGCCGCCACGATCCGTTCGGTATAAGGGGTTTGGGCCGGAGACGACGTTGCGGAGGGGCTTGCCGGCGGCGAAGGCGCGGGCCTGGGCCGTGATGAAGGCCGCCGCCTTAGGGTAGAAGTCGGCGGCGCCGCCCGCGACGTGCGGGGTGATGATCACCCCTGGGCACTCCCATAGCGGATGGCCGTCAGGCAGCGGTTCGGGATCGGTGACGTCCATCGCGGCGCGGAGCCGGCCGGACGCGGCCTCCGCCAGCATCGCCGGGGTGCCGAGCACCGGGCCGCGGCCGACGTTGACGACCAGGGCGCCGTCCGGGAGGAGGGCGAGCCTCTTGGTGCCGAGCAGGCCGCGGGTCTCTTCGGTGAGCGGGGTCACGAGGACCACGATGTCGGCCGCTGGCAGCAGGGCGTCGAGCTCGGACACCGCTCGCACCCCCTCGGCCGGGCGGGCCCGCCGGGCGACGCGGATCACGTCGGCCTCGCACGCGCGCAGCCGCGAGTCCAGCGCGGCGCCGATCGAGCCGTATCCGACGATCAGCACGCGGCTTCCGGCGAGGGACTCCGTGTGCGTGTGGTCCCACCGCCCGGCGTCCTGTGCCCGGGTCCAGCGCGGCAGTTCCCGCTGGGCGGCCAGGATCAGGGCGAGCGCGTGCTCGGCGGTGCCCGCGTCGTGCAGGCCGCGGGCGTTGCACAGCGTGACGCCATCGGGGAGCAGCGGGAGCAGGTGCTCGTACCCGGCGGTCAGCGCCTGCACGACCCGAACGCCAGACAGCCGCGGCACCGGTTCCAGGCCGAACGGCCGGTCGTACGGCACGGTGAAGAACACCACGTCGCCGAGGTCGCCCGCCGCGGGCTCGTCGCCGCTGAACACCTCTACCGTCAGCCCGGTCTCCGCCAGCTCCGCGCCGCCGAGATCGTCACGCACGTTCTCCCACGGCACCAGCACCCGACCGCTCACCGCTCCGCTACTCCCTTCGTCCGCCTGATACGTCCCTCGCCCGTTCGATACGCCGCAGGCCGCCCGATACGCCGCGGCCCATTGTGTCATCTCCTAACTGTGGCATCACGTATCAGAAGGCTCGCCTGCCGCATCAAATTGTTGGCTATTGCTCGCCGCAGGGATTTAACGTGCTAGATACCACAAAATAACACTAAAATACATCAAACTGCGACGAAGTTCGTAGATTGTATGTTTGCTGACAGGGAACTGATTACCGTAGGTTCAAGACATTCTGGCGAAAGGACCTGATTGATGACTGAAAGTCACCTCGGCGGAGGCTTCAGCAGACGGGACTTCCTCCGGCGCGCGTCGGTCCTCGGCGCCGCGGCGGCTAGCGCGCCAGTGCTGCTGAGCGCGTGCGAGAGCACCGGCAGCAGCGGCAGCGACGTGCTGTCCAAGGCCAAGAAGGCCGGCTACATCAACGTCGGAATCGCCGGCGAGATCCCCTACGGCTACACCGACAAGAGCGGCCGGATCACCGGCGAGGCACCGGAGGTCGCGCGCGCGGTATTCAAGAAGCTCGGCGTCCCGAACCTGAAGGCGAAGCAGGTCGACTTCGACTCGCTCATCCAGAGCCTGGACGCGGGAGACTTCGACATGGTGGCAGCGGGCATGGACATCGAGCCCGCCCGGTGCAAGCACGCCACCTTCTCCATTCCGGACTACCAGGCGCCCGTCGCCTTCCTGGTGCCCAAGGGCAACCCTAAGAACGTCACGAACTTCGCCGACGCGAAGAAGACCGGGGTCAAGATCGCCGCGGAAATCGGCGCCGTGGAGATCACCTACGCCACCAGCTCGGGAGTGTCGTCCGGCCAGATCGAGACGTTCAGCACCCCGAACGAGATGTTGTCGGCCGTGACGTCCGGTCGCGTCTACGCCGCGATGCTGACCGACATCTCGCTGGCCTCGCTGGTGAAGGACAACCCGACCGCGAAGGTCGAGGTCACGCCGGGGTTCAAGCCGGTCATCGGCGGCAAGCCGCAGGCCGAGGTGGGCGGGTTCGTCTTCCGCCAGGACGAGTCCAGCCTGGTCTCCGCGTTCAACGCCCAGCTCAAGACGCTGCACAGCAACGGCGAGTGGCTGAAGATCGTCAAGCCGTTCGGGTTCACGGCCGATAACCTCCCGCCGGCCGGCCTCACGACCGCGCAGCTGTGCTCGGGCAGCTGACCCGGGATCCGTCGTGCCTGCGAACTTCTCGCACTTCCTGTCGGTCCTGGGCCAGGGGGCGGGAGTAACCGTCGAGCTCACGGTCGGGGGCATCATCGTCGCCACGATCGACGCGTTCTTGTGCGGGATCATCCTCAGCCGGTCACGGCTGCGGATCCTCCGCTTCGTGGTCCGCGTCTACGTCGAGGGATGGCGCGGGAGCTCCGAACTGGTCCAGCTGTTCTGGGTCTCGCTGGCGGCGCCGACGCTGATCGGCTTCAAGCTGGTGCCGCTGTGGGCCGGGATCCTCGTGATCGGGCTCAACATCGGCGCCTACGGCTCCGAGATCGTGCGAGGCGCCCTCAACGCGGTGCCGCGGGAGCAGCGGGAGGGCGCGGTCGCGCTGAGCCTCGGCCCATGGCAGCAGCTCCGGAAGGTCCTGCTGCCACAGGCCGTGGTGGAGATGATCCCCCCGTTCAATACCCTGTTCATCCAGCTCATCCAGGCGACGGCGCTGGCGTCGCTGATCAACGTCAGCGACATCACTTACCAGGGCAAGCAGATCCTCGAGCCCATCGCGTCCCAGGGCCAGTTCACGCTGATCCTGACGATCATGCTGGTGATGTACCTGATCCTGTCCCTGATCCTGACCGGCATCATGCGGCTGGCGGAACTGGCCGCCGCCCGCTGGGCCGGACGGCCGCCGCGGCCGGTGCCGCTGCGACTGTGGGCCAGGCCGGCCGCGCCCAGCGCGGGCGTAGGAGGGCCGTCATGACCGGATGGGACTGGGGAGTAGCCTCCGCGGCCTTCCCGCTGATGCTGAAGGGACTCGCAGTCACGGCGGAGGCGACCGTCCTCGGCTCGTGCCTCGCCTTCGTCCTCGGGCTGATCCTGACGCTGCTGCGGCTGTCCAGGGTGCCGGTGCTCGCCCAGGTCACCTGGGCGTTCGTCGAGTTCGTCCGGGACACGCCGCTGCTCGTCCAGCTGTACTTCGTGTTCTTCTCGTTCCCGGTCACGCTCGGGATCAAGATGAGCCCCCTGATGACCGGGGTGGTCACGCTGGGCGTGCACTACGCCGCCTACACCTCCGACACCTACCGGGCCGGCATCCAGGCCATCCCGCGCGGCCAGTGGGAGGCCGCGAGGGCGCTGAGCCTGCCGCGGCACCGGGTGTGGCTGTCCGTGGTGCTCCCGCAGGCCATCCGCCGGTCGGTGCCGTCGCTGGGGAACTACCTGATCTCGATGTTCAAGGACACCCCGATACTGCTGACGGTCGGCGTCCTGGAGATGGTCGGCCAGGCCGAGCAGGCGGGGGCGGCCAACTACAGCTACGTGGAGCCGTTCACGATCGCGGGCTTCCTGTTCCTGGTGCTCAGCTATCCGTCGTCTATCCTGGTGAGAAGGCTCGAACGCTATGTCGGACCCCGGTAACGCCCCCGTCGCCGCCCCCGTCGGCACGGACGAGAAGATCACGTTCTCCAAGGTGGCCAAGCGCTTCGGCCCCAAGGTGGTGCTGCAGGACCTGGACCTGAACGTCAAGGTGGGCGAGCGGGTCACGCTGATCGGGCCCAGCGGCTCGGGCAAGACCACGATCCTGCGGCTGCTGATGGGCCTGGAGCAGGTCACGAGCGGCACCATCCGGGTCGATGGCGAGTACTTCAGCCACATGGAGCGCCGCGGCAAGCTCGTCCCCGCCAGCGAGAAGCACCTCCGCCTCGCGCGCAGGCGGATCGGCATGGTGTTCCAGCAGTACAACCTGTTCCCGAACATGACCGTGCTGCGGAACATCACCGAGGCGCCGGTCCGCGTCCTGGGCAAGTCCCGCGCCGATGCGGAGGCCAGGGCGCGCGAGCTGCTGGCCATGGTCGGCCTGGAAGACTGCGAGGGTCACCGGCCGCACCAGCTGTCGGGCGGCATGCAGCAGCGGGTCGCCATCGCGCGAGCGCTCGCGATGCAGCCCGAGGTGCTGCTACTCGACGAGGTGACGGCGGCGCTCGACCCCGAGCTGATCGGCGGCGTGCTGAACGTGCTGCGGGAGATCGCGGCGACCACCGACATCACCATGCTGATCGTGACCCATGAGATGCGGTTCGCCCAGGACATCTCCGACCGCGTCCTGATGTTCGACGGCGGCCAGGTCGTGGAGGAGGCCGCGCCGGGCAAGCTGTTCAGCGACCCCGACCACGAGCGCACCCGCCAGTTCCTGAGCGCGGTCCTCGAGAAGACCTGATTGCCGGCTACGCCCGCACGGTCAGCCCCGCACGGTCAGCCCCGCACGGTCAGCAGGGTCGCGGAGTACGGGGCGAGCGTCAGCTGGCACGTGCCCCGCGGGCACGCGACCGGAGCCGGCGGCCCGGTCGTGAGGGTGCCGTCGGCGCCGACCACGGCGCCGCCGATGCGGACGCCGTACGTCGCGAGCAGCGACGGCGCGGTCATGGACAGTGCCGTGGCCGACGTGCCACCCGCCTCGGCCTTGACCGAGGCCCGGTACGGGCTCAGGTTCTCCAGCATCACCCGTAGCCCGCCCCCTTGCGGCCGGAGGGCGAACGCCTGGAGGTTCAGCGGCGAGGCGGCGGACGCGGTGACCGGCACCAGCTGCCCGTCGCCGAGCATGTGGGCGAACAGCATGCCGTAGTAGATCGGCTGGGGCGCGTAGTCGTTGCCGCTGGTGCGGCACAGCGGGGTGTAGTACTCGCAGTCGCCGCCGGTGAGGCCGCCGTGGAAGTTCATCCCGTCGATTCCGTGCTCGGCCCCGTTGAGCAGGTACTCCACCACCCACAGCGCGGTCGCGAACGTGTTGCTCACCCCGTCCCCGCCGCCGTCGCAGGTGCTGTTGGTCTCGGTGAGGCGCGCCGACGCGCCCGCCGACCTGGCGGCGGCCGCGACCGTGCCGAAGAAGGAGTCCTCCCGCGCCGTCAGCGACACCGACAGTAGCTCGGCGGCAAGCCGTTGCGGGGGAACGCCCTCCACCTCGCAGCCGAGCGGGTACTCGTGCTCGCCGAGCCAGCCGATGGTGCCGCGCTCCGCGGCGGCATAGCGGCCCAGCCAGTCCAGCGCGCCGGAGAAGTCCGGCCCTTCCAGCATCGCGCCGGGCGCCCCGGCCCTGATCGCGCTGAAGCACTGTGCAACCTGGTGCAGGTAGGCGTCCTCGGTGTAGGACGGCGAGCGCAGCCCGTTGACGTGGTACAGGTCGGGCTCGTTGCCGCAGGCGAACCCGGCCAGCCGCCCGCCGAGCGCGGTGGCCACCGAGTGCGCGTCGTGAGTGACGGCGGCGGCGTCGAAGTGCGCGAGGGGCTCGCTGTACAGCACGGTCCAGCCGGAGGCCCGGGCCAGGCTGGCCAGGCCCGCGAGCGCCCGCGGGGTGATCCCGTGGTAGGAGGTATCGACCGAGTTGCCGCCGAAGCGGATGACCGACGAGCCCAGGTTCCGCAGCAGGGCCGGCAGGTTTCCGGTGTCGTCGAACCGGCCGCTGTTCAGTCTCTTGGACTCGAACGACAGCCCCTCCAGGTGATCGCTGGTCGTGCCGAGAACCCGGCCGGACGTGTCCACGTTGACCGTCGCGTCGTAGGTGGCGGCCGGTGACGCCGAGGCGGTGCGGTCCGCCGCCGCATGGCTGCCCGCGGCGGCCCCGGACGTGCAGGCAGCCGTGGCGGCGACCAGCGTGGCGCACGCCACCGCCCCCGCGGCACGGGCGATCCTGATTCCCATAGCCAACCTTAGCGCCGGGCGAGGACCGGCCACCGGTCAATGACTTGTCCATCGCGCACCACCAGCAGCGAACCGGTCAGGTTGACCACCGGGCACACGTGGTTCGGCACCACGCGCACCAGGTCCCCGACCGTGAGCCGGGACTCGCGCAGCCCGCGCACCACGGCGTGCTCCTCGCTCAGCGACGCGATCGTCGCCTCCGGCGCCTCCAGGATCAGCCCGTGCCCGGTAAGCCATCCGGCCCGGTCCGATGTGAGCGCCTTGGAGCCGGCGTCGAGCACCGCTTCACCCGGCCGTGGCGCCGAGACGACCCGGGCCGCGACCATGAGCGCCACGTCGTCGGTGGTCAGCCCCGACAGGTGCATCTGCTGCCGGTCGCCGAACACGTACGTCCCCGGCCGCACCTCCGTTATCCCGGGCGCTGACGGGGGACCGGCACTAGCTAGTTCGCCAAGGCCGGCCAGGGCGGTTGGCGTGGATCCTCCGCTGAGCTCCGGTTCCCGGCCGAGCAGGTCCGCGAGCGCCTCGCCCGCGGCGGCCAGCGCGGCCCGCTCG
>JAFMRC010000268.1 GCA_017354375.1 Nocardiopsaceae bacterium
GACCGAGACCGGCCAGGTCGGCGCCGCGTTCAACCGGATGCTCGGGCACGTGCAGCGGGCGCTGGCCCGCCGCGCCGACAGCGAGGCGCGGCTGCGCCAGTTCGCCGCCGACGCCAGCCATGAGCTGCGCACTCCCCTGGCCGCGATCCGCGGCTACGCCGAACTGGCCCTCCGGCATCCGGCGGGCACCCCCCGGGAGGTCACGCACGCGCTGGACCGGGTGCTCGCGAAGTCCACCCGGATGAGCGTGCTCGTCGATGACCTGCTGCTGCTCGCGCGGCTCGACGCCGGCCGGCCGCTGGAGGACGGCCCGGTCGACGTGACCCGGCTGGCCATCGACGCGACCAGCGACGCGCAGGTCGCCCGGCCCGGCCACCGCTGGGTGCTCGACCTGCCGGACGACCCCGTCCAGGTCCGCGGCGACGAGCACCGGCTGCACCAGGTTCTCGCCAACGTGCTCAGCAACGCCGGGCGGCACACCCCGGAGGGGACCACGGTCACCGTCCGGCTCACCGCCGATAGCCCTGTACCCGACGGGGCCGACGGCGGGACGGTACGGCGCGGCACCGTCCCGCCGCCGCCGCGCACGGTGATCACCGTGACCGACGACGGCCCCGGTATCCCCCCGGACCTGCTGCCCGACCTGTTCGAGCGGTTCACCAGGGCGGATACCGCACGGTCGCACGCGACCGACGCCGATGACGGTTCCACCGGCCTCGGGCTGGCGATCGTGACGGCGGTGGTCGTGGCGCACGGCGGGGCCGTTCTCGCCACCAGCCGCCTGGCACGCCCGGCCCGGCATGGCCTGACCCGCATCACGATCGCCCTCCCCCGCCTCTAACGCACGTGCAACCGCACGCGCATTTTCACACGCCATTTTCACGCGTCATTTGCCCTATGCATTTAGTCGTGCGTCCAGCCGCCGGAAAGTAACGTGCATTTGCGCGTGACTTATAAATGCACGTGCAACGGAACGCCGACAATGCGCGGACGGTCGGCGGCGGATGACCGGCCGCATGCGACCATACCCGGACAGTTCCCGAAAAATCGGCTTTGAGCTGGGCTTTTACCGAGATTCCCGTACCGCGCGAGGCCGGGTTGAGTGCCCGGGACCACGTGACATAGGCTAATGCGACATGCCGTCAAGCCGCAGGTTGCCTTGATTAGGAAATCCGCGAATTTCTCCGCTTCGGGTGACATGGTCGGCAAATCACAGTAGAATCACTTCTATTAGAGGCCGTTGACGTTACCGGAGCTACCCGCTTCGGTAACTCTCCGTTTCCTTCGACCCAGGAGACTTCCGTCCATGACAACCGGCAACAGCGTGTCGGCCGCAAGCGATCGCCACGGTGCCCGTGTCCACGATGACAGCCAGCTGCGGGACATCGAGGAGCTCGTGGCCAAGCTCAAGCTGGTCACGAAGCAGCTCCAGCTCCCGCCCCGGACTGCCCCGGCCGGGCCTGCGGACGAGGAAAGCTGAACTACCGGCAGCTGGGTACCTGGAAGCCGCAAACCGGGTGCCCAGCTGCCGGCCTTTCTGCCCACCGGGGCTCACGCCGCCCGCTGCCCCCTCGCCGCCTCCCGAAGCAAGCGCGCCGATGCCGCCGGGGCCAGCGCCGCTAGTCGCAGTCGCGTGAAGGCCCGCAGGTACCGGGCCACCTCGCCGGGACCATCCAGGCTGATGCCGCCGGACAGCGCGTCCAGGTGGATGACCCCGATGCCCGGCGCGGCGGCGAACCGAAGGATCGTCATGCCGCCGCAGCCCGCCGCCGCGTGCGCGCCCGCGCGGAACGGTAGCACCCGGAGCGTGACCCCGGCGTCCGGGCCGTCGCCCGCGACCGCGGCGAGGCGGGCGAGCTGGCCGCGCATCACGCCGGCACCGCCGACGGACTGGTGCAGCGCGCTCTCGCCTACCAGCAGTTCCACCCGGGGGTGCCGCTCGGCCAGCACGACCTGCTGCCGGGTGAGCGTGACCTCGACCGCGTGGTCGCGCTGGGAGTCGTCGCTGAAGGCCGGGTCGGCGTCGGCCACCGCCTGGGCGTAGCCGGCGGTCTGCAGCAGGGCGGGCACCCGGTGCGGCTCGTAGCCGAGGATCTCGGTGGCCGCCGCCTCCATGATGACGAAGTCCTGGCCGGCCTCGCCGAGCACGTCCCTGTACCCCTGCCACCAGCCCTGCTGCCTGCCGGCGTGGGCGACGGCGACGAGGCCGTCGGCCTCGCCCGCGGCCACGCCGTACTCGGTCAGCAGCTCCCGCAGCTCCTTGTCGCGGATGCCGCGATGGCCGGTCTCGATCCGGCTCACCTTGGACCGGTCGCACTCCAGGATCCGGGCGGCGTCATCCAGGCTGTAGCCGAGCCCTTCCCGGTACCTGCGCAGTGCCGCTCCGAGCAGCCGGCGTCTCACGGGGGGTATTCCAGTCACGGTGGCCTCCTCCTCGCCCGTGGGGCCACGCCCTGACCCCACGGGCAGATAAACGTATTACCAATTGATAAAAATAGCACTTCGTGTATAACATGCTCAGGCGACACGCCGCGGGCACGCGGTGTACCGGACGCGGTCCGTGGTCAGGCCAGGCGCTCGATCGCGGCGCGGACGCGCCGCTCGGAAACCGGCCCGGCGGTGCCGACGGCCTGCGCGAAGAGGCTGACCCGGAGTTCCTCGAGCATCCACCGGATGTCGCGCGCCGCCTCGCTGTCCCGCGCGGCATCCGGCAGCCCGGCCAGCGCGTCGGCATACGCGCCGGCGGCGCGGTGGATGACCTCCATCCGCTGCGCGTCACGGCCCGCGTTGTCGGCCAGCTTCTCCAGACGCAGCTCGGCCGCCCGCAGGTAGCGGGCCACCGCGCGCAGCCGGCCGGCCTCGGTGGCGGTGAGGAACCCGGGGTAGACCAGGCCGCGCAGCTGACCGCGGATATCGTCGGCGGCCGGCGCCAGCACCGGGCTGCGCACCTCGTCCAGGCGGGCTTCCACCGCGTGCGCGCGGCGCAGGATCTCTTCCGCCTGGGTGACGACCTCCCAGGTCGCGGCGTACAGGCCGGACCTGGTCTTCTCGGCGAGCACGGCGAACGAGGCGGGGTCCCGGACCGGGCCGCCCGCCTCCGCGACCAGCCCGTCCGTCGCGCAGTCCACGGCGTCGGCGAACATCGCGGCTACCCCGCCGTGCGGGTTGCGGCTCAGCGCGAGCTTCGCGTCGGTCGTCAGCCGGGCGGCGATCTCCTTCACCGGCGACCGGGCGCCGAGCAGGATCAGCCGCCGCGTCCCGGCGGGCATCGCCGCGCGGGCCGCCGCCTCGGTCTCGAACAGCCGGACGTCCACGGCGGTCCCGGCGTCCACCAGGGCCGGGTAGGCCCGCACGTCCCCGTCCGTGAACACCGCCGGCAGCGTCCCGAAGTCCCAGGCCGTCGCCCCGGTGCGGGTAAGGCCCCCGGCCCGCTCGGACAGCGTGGCCCGCACCCGGGGCCGCAGCCGGCGCCGCAGGGCGGCGAGGTCGTTCCCGGTGGCGATCACCCGGCCGTCGTCGAGCACGCGGAACGTCATGCGCAAGTGGGACGGGAGCTTGTCGAGGTCGAACGCGCCCGGGGGCACGGACAGGCCGCGCAGCCGCTCGATCTCGCGAGCCAGCACGTCCCGGACGTCGCCGTCGCCGATCCGTTCCGGACCGACCCGCTCCAGCAGCTCGCGGGCGACGTCCGGCGCGGGCACGAGCTCGCGGCGCAGCGGCTTGGGCAGCGACCTGATCAGCTCGGTCACCAGCTCGCGACGCAGGCCGGGCACCTGCCAGGAGAACTCCTCCGGCCGGGCCTGGTTGAGCACCTCCAGCGGGATGTCGATGGTGACTCCGTCGGCCTCGCTGCCCGGCTCGAACGCGTACGACACGGCGAGCCGCCGCCCGCCCGCGGGCGCGGCGGGAGGGGATTCCGACGTCCATACCCGCGGGAAGGCATCCGCGTCGGCGACCGCGGCCTCGTCGGCCAGCAGCTCCTTCAGCGTCAGGGTCAGCAGGTCCGGGGTGTCGCGGGCGGCCTTCTTCCACCAGGCGTCGAAGTGCCGCGCCGAGACCACCTCGGCGGGTATCCGCGCGTCGTAGAACTCGAACAAGGCATCCTTGCCCGCCACCAGGCCGCGGCGGCGCATCCGCTGCTCCAGTTCCTCGGCCTCGGCGATGAGCCTGGCGTTGTCGCGGAAGAAGCGGTGCCGGGTCTCCCAGTCCCCCTCGACCAGCGCGTGCCGAATGAACAGCTCCCGGCTGGCCGCGGGATCGATCCGCGCGTAGGGCACGGTGCGGTCGGCGATGATCGGGATGCCGTACAGGGTGACCTTCTCGGTCGCGACGGCCGCCCCTCGTTTCTTGCTCCACCGCGGCTCGCTGTAGGCCCGCTTGACCAGGTGCGCGGCGACCGGCTCCACCCACTCCGGCTCGATGGCCGCGACGGTCCGGCTCCACAGCCGGGAGGTCTCGACCAGCTCGGCGGCGACGATCCAGTCCGGCTGCTTCTTCGCCAGCCCGGAACCGGGGAAGATCGCGAACCGGGCGCCACGCGCCCCGAGGTACTCGGTGAGCTCCCGGCGCCGCCCGCCGCGGCCACGGTCCTCGCCGGGCCTGGCCGCCGGGACCACGATCTTCATTCCCACGTGCGACAGCAGGCCCGCCAGGAGCGCGACAGTCACCGTCATCCGTTCGGTAGAAGACTTCCCGGTATCGACGCCGAGGTCGGCGGCGAGTGACCGCAGTTGCCCGTGGAGATCCTGCCATTCGCGAACGCGCAGGTAGTTGAGGTACTCGGCCCGGCACAGGCGGCGGAACGCCGAGCCGGACAGCTCGCGCTGCTTCTCGCCGAGGTAGTCCCAGAGCGCGACGTAGGCCAGGAAATCCGACTCCGGCTGGGTGAACCTCTTGTGCGCCTCGTCGGCCTTGGCCTGAGCGTCGGCGGGGCGCTCGCGCGGATCCTGGATGGACAGCGCCGAGGCGATGATCAGGATCTCGCGGGCGCAGCCCTGCCGGCCGGCCTCGATGATCATCCGGGCGATCCGCGGGTCGACCGGCAGCCGGGCCATCTTCCGGCCGATGCCGGTGAGCCGGCCGTCGGCGAACGCGTTCAGCTCCTCGAGCAGCCGGATGCCGTCGGCGATCGACCGCGGATCCGGCGGGTCGACGAACGGGAACGTCCGCACGTCGCCGAGGCGCGCGGCCGCCATCTGCAGGATCACGGACGCCAGGCTGGTGCGCTGGATCTCCGGGTCGGTGAACTCCGGGCGGGAGCCGAAGTCCTCCTCGGAGTACAGCCGGACGCAGACGCCGTCCGCGACCCGGCCGCAGCGGCCCTTGCGCTGGTTCGCGCTCGCCTGCGAGATGGCCTCGATCGGCAGCCGCTGCACCTTGGTGCGGTGGCTGTAGCGGGAGATGCGCGCGGTGCCGGGGTCGATGACGTAGCGGATGCCGGGAACGGTGAGCGAGGTCTCCGCGACGTTCGTGGCGAGCACGACGCGGCGGGACAGCGCGCTCCGGTTCCGCGGCGGCTCGAAGACCAGGTGCTGCTCGGCGGACGACAGCCGCGAGTACAGCGGGAGCACCTCCAGGCCGGGGCGGCCTTTGAGGGCGTCGGCGGTGTCGCGGATCTCCCGCTCGCCGGACAGGAACACCAGGATGTCGCCGGGGCCAACCCCGCTCAGCTCGTCGATCGCGTCCCCGATGGCCTGCGCGAGGTCCCGGTCCTCCCTGCCGCCCCGTGAGCCGCCGTCCCGGGGATTTGGATTCTTCTTGCTGTTATCGCCGGGGCGACCGCTCTCATCGTCTACCTCGGGATGGGCGATCGGGCGGTAGCGGACCTCGACCGGGTAGGTGCGGCCGGAGACCTCGACGATCGGCGCGGGGTTGCCCGCTTCGTCGGCGAAGTGGCTCGCGAACCGCTCCGGGTCGATGGTCGCCGAGGTGATGATCACCTTCAGGTCGGGGCGGCGCGGCAGTAGTTGCCTGAGGTAGCCGAGGATGAAGTCGATGTTCAGGCTGCGCTCGTGCGCCTCGTCGATGATGAGCGTGTCGTAGCGCAGCAGGTCGCGGTCAGCGGCGATCTCGTTCAGCAGGATGCCGTCGGTCATCACCTTGACCAGCGTCCCGCCACCCGCACCGCCACTGGTTTCAGATCCCGATTTATCAGTAAATCTGACCTTATAGCCGACTATGTCGCCGAGGTTGGTGCCCAGCTCCTCGGCGATCCGCTCGGCCACCGTGCGCGCGGCGATCCGGCGAGGCTGGGTGTGCCCGATCTGGCCGGTGACCCCGCGGCCAAGCTCCAGGCATATCTTCGGCAGCTGCGTGGTCTTCCCGGATCCCGTCTCGCCCGCCACGATCACCACCTGGTGGTCGCGGATGGCGCTGGCGATGTCGTCCTTGCGCTGGACGACCGGCAGCTCGCCGGGGTAGCCGATCCGCGGCACCGCCCCCCGCCGCCTGCTCACTCGCTCCGCCGCCCGGGCGACGTCGTTCCCGAGCCCGGCGAGCGCCTTCTCCCGGGCCGCGCGATCGGGCAGGTGCCGGGCACGGTCGAGGCGACGGCCGAGCCGGCGGGCGTCGGCGAGCATCAGCTCGGGCAGCGCGCGCCGCAGCTCGGCGACTCCGGGCAGGGTGGAAGACGATTGGTTCACCGGCGGGAAAGGATAGACGACAGGTGCCAGACCATGCCAACGCTTTTCCGCCCCCGCCGCTTCCCGCCGGGCTGCCTGCAAAGATCTTGGCGTGGAACCAGTACCCCGCTACTGGAAATCCGCCAAGATCTTCCCGGAAGGCGTGAGCCGACCGGGGTGGGCGCTGGGCGAACGGGGACCGGGGCGGGCGCTGGGCGGGTTAGCCGCCGGCCAGGGCCAGCAGGGCGGCGTAGTCGCCGTTGAAGTAGTCCTGGTCGCCGGGTTCGGGCTCGCTGGGGCCCGCGGCCGCGTACTGCCAGATCGCGTAGGTGAGGTAGCCGCCCGGCAGCGTGCCCGGGCTGGTGGAGGAGTAGTCGGGGATCCAGAGCGGGTCGGCCTGGAAGCCGGTGGCGTTGCCGGTGCAGGTCTTCCACCAGGGCGCGGGCGTGTAGATGACCGGGAACACCCCGGTGTCGAAGGCGTACTCATCGACGAAGTCCCGGATCCAGCTCGTCATCGCCGGCCGGGACAGGCCGTAGCACTCCTTGCCGTACGGGTTGTACTCGATGTCGAGCGCGCCGGGCAGCGTCTTGCTGGCGGCCGACCAGCCGCCCCCGTGCTTCACGAAGAAGTCGGCCTGCGCGGCGCCGCTGGAGTTGTTCGGGATCGCGAAGTGATACGCGCCCCGGACGAGCCCGTGGTCGTGCGAGCCGTTGTACTGGTTGCCGAAGTCGGGGTTGGTGTAGTACGTGCCCTCGGTCGCCTTCGCGTAGACGAAGTCGACGTGCGGGGCGACCGAGCCCCAGTTGATGGTCCCCTGGTGGGAGCTCACGTCGATGCCGGGCAGCCGCGTCGCGGTCACGCCCCGGAGCGCGCCGGTGATCCGCTGGACCACGCTGCGGGACGTGATCGTGCCCATGTCGTCGCCCTGCGGGTGCGTGAGCTTCTCCGGGCGCGCCGGCGTGGCGGCCGTGGCCGCGGGCCGGTAGACGGTGACGAACTTCCCGGTCACCGGGTCGTAGGCCTGGCGGTGCGGCTTCGCCGCCGCGTCC
>JAFMRC010000269.1 GCA_017354375.1 Nocardiopsaceae bacterium
CCCCAGCCCCCAGAAGTAACCCCGCCGCCCGCCCTCCCGCACCCGCACCATTTCCGCGAATGCGATCACAGCCCCGGTGAGGACGGCTTTTGGCGAATGGCGGCCCCACATATGCCGCGAATCGGACGCGTTTAGGACCCTCATGCGCCAAAAGTCATCGTCTCCCCAGGGGAGGTGGTCGCATTCGCGGGAGAATTTGCCTCTGCTGTCACACGGGCCTCTGGCGTAACGATTCCGCCGGACCGGGGATGGCGGAAATGGCCGGGCATCCGCTGGGAGCGCCATCACGAGCGGGGGCCAGGACGACGAGCCGCCACTAACTATTGTGGCGGAACTCCACGACGTCACCGTCACGCATGACGTAGTCCTTGCCCTCCATGCGGACCTTGCCGGCCGCCCGGGCCGCGGCCAGCGAGCCGGCGGCCATCAGGTCGTCGAACGACACGATCTCCGCCTTGATGAAGCCGCGCTGGAAGTCGGAGTGGATCACGCCCGCCGCCTCCGGGGCCGTCGCCCCGACCGGAATCTCCCAGGCGCGGGCCTCCTTAGGTCCCGCGGTCAGGAACGTCTGCAGCCCGAGCGCCCGGAATCCGGCCGCGGCCAGCAGCGAAAGGCCGGGCTCCGTCATGCCCGCCTCTTCCAGCAGCTCGGCCGCCTCTTCCGGCGACAGCTCCGTCAGGTCCGCCTCGGTCTTCGCGTCCAGGAAGACCGCCTCGGCCGGCGTGACCAGGCCGGCGAGCTGCTTGCGCAGCCCCTCGTCCGGTAGCTCCCCCACGTCCATGTTGAATACGTACAGGAAAGGCTTCGCCGTCAGCAGGTGCAGTTCCCGCAGCGACGTCAGCGAGATGCCGGCGGCGGCCGCACCCTCGAACAACGTCTTCCCGGAATCCAGCACCGAAACGGCGGCCTCCGCCGCCGCGGCCACCTCCAGCCGCTCCGGATCCTTGGAGAACTTCGTCTCCTTCCGCAGCCGCGGCACCGCCTTCTCCAGCGTCTGCAGGTCGGCCAGGATCAGCTCGGTCACCACGGTCGAGATGTCACCCTCGGGGCCGGTCGAGCCCTCTACCCGCGATACGTCCGGATCGGCGAACACCCGGACCACCTGGCAGATCGCGTCCGTCTCCCGGATGTGGCCGAGGAACTGGTTGCCCATCCCCTGCCCTTCCGAGGCACCGCGGACCAGCCCCGCGATGTCGGTAAACCGCGCCGACGCCGGCACCACCCGCGCCGAGTCATAGAGCGCCGCCAGCGCGCCTAGCCGCGGATCTGGCACGCCGACAACGCCGACGTTCGGCTCGATGGTGGCGAACGGGTAGTTCTCCGCGAGCGCCCCGGCCCGGGTCAGCGCGTTGAACAGGGTGGACTTGCCGACGTTCGGCAGCCCGACGATTCCGATAGACAGGCTCACGTAGCGCGAGTCTAGTGCCGATCAGAACTGGGCCGAGTACTGCGAGGTGGTGATGCGGGCCTCGATCACCAGGGGGCGGGACCGGGAGGCGAACGCCGACGACAGCGCGTTCTCCAGGCCGGACACGCTCTCCACCCGGATCCCGTCGCAGCCCAGCGACTCCGCCAGCGATGGCACGTCCGTCCGGTCCACCGAAATCGCCGTCGACGGGTACCCCAGCGACGCCTGGTGCAGCTCGATCCGGTTCAGCACCCCGTCGGAGAACACCACCACCACGAGCGGCAGCCGGTACCGGACCGCGACCGACAGTTCCGAGGCGGTCATCGCGAATCCGCCGTCCCCCGTCAGGCACACCACCGGCACGCCCGGCGACACCAGCGATGCCCCGACAGCGGCCGGGAGGCCGAAGCCCATCGACGACAGCCCGTTCGTGATCAGCGTCTCCCGCGGCGCGAACGCGGTCCACGCCTGCCCCGCCGTGATCTTGTGCGACCCGACGTCGGCGGTCATCACCGTCCCGGCGGGCGCGGCCGACCGGACCGTCGTCACGACATCCGAGGGGTTGAGCCGATCCGGCTCGTACCCGTCCTCCCATCCCGCGCGCAGCGCCGAACGGTGCGCCGCCACCTCTTCCGTGGACCACCGCGGCGCCCCATCAGCCGCCGAGGCGAGCCACTCCAGCGCCGTCCGCACGCTGCCGACGACCTCGATGCCCGCCGGGTAGACCTGGTCGGTGTTCGGCGTGGTGTCCACGTGCAGCACCGGCGTGCCGATCCGCCACGGCGTGATCAGCTCCGCCGAGTCGAACCCGGCGGTCACGATCAGGTCCGCGGAATCGAGCAGCGACCAGACCACCTTGTGCCCGGCCATGTCCAGCACCCCGGCGAAGTACGGGTGCCGCTCGTCGATGACGCCCTTGGCCATGGCACCGACGACCACAGGCGCCCCGATCCGTTCGGACAAATCGGCCAGGGCACCAGCGGCGCCGCACCGGACCGCCCCCGCTCCCGCCAGCACCACCGGCCGCCGCGCGGCGCGCAGCGCACGCGCGGGGTCATCCCCGCAGAAATCGAGGGTGGCGGCACTCCCCCCGCCGGGCTCCCCCGACCAGCCGGCCAACCCCGGCCGACCTCCCGGCGGGCCGAGCGGCGGCAGGCGCGGCCCGTCCGTGGTGCCGGTGATGTGCTTACCGAACGAATCGTGGGTGACTGTCACGTGCACGGCTCCGGGGCGTTCCGCTGTCGCCGTGCGCAGCGCCTTGCGGATCACGACGTCCGCCGACGGCGGCTCCAGCCGCGCGGTGAGCTTGGTGACCGGGGCGTACAGCCGGTCGTGATCCACGAGCTGGTGTGTCCAGAACTGCTCGCGACCGCTGTCCACCTGCCCGGACACCGCGAGCAGCGGAATCCGGTCCAGGTGCGCGGACGCGACCCCGTTGAGCAGCGCGGTCGAGCCGGGGCCGAGCGTGGACAGCGCGACGCCGGGCAGCCCGGTGCGCATCGCGGCGCCCTCGGCCATGAACGCGGCGCTGGCCTCCCGGACCGCGGACACGATCTGGGGGCCTCCGGGCCGGGACGCCTCAATGAAGTCCACGATGGACTCCCCCGGGTACCCGAACACGTGCGTTACCCCGGCGAGCCGTAGGTACGTGGCCAGCAGCGAGGCAATCGTGGGAGGAGTCACTCATCCAGCATCACACACCGCGGGACTCCAGGCGGATGAATGTGCCATCGAACCGGTCCCGGGCGGATGAATGCGCCATTCATCCCGGCATTACGCGCGTGTCACGGCCCGCTCCGGGGGTGGTCGCGGGAGATACTGGAGCATGGTGCTACTAGCCCTGCTGGCAGGGATCGTCATCGGCGTGGTGATCGGCTACCTGCTGGCCCGTAGCCGGCTCGCCGCCGCGACCGCCACCGCGGAGGCCCGCGCCCGCGCCGCCGAGGAGAAGGTGGCGCTGCTCGACCGCGCCCAGCGGGAGAAATCCGAGCTCCTGGGCGGCCAGCTGTCCGAACGGCTGGACGTCGAGTCGCTGATGGGCCCGATGCGCGACACCCTCACCCGCGTCGAGCAGCAGCTGCGCGACTCCGACCTGGCGCGTACCCGGTCGCACGCCGAGCTGTCGGCGCAGGTCGAGTCCGCCCGCCGTGGCACCGAGCAACTCCGGGACGCCGCGACCGCGCTCAGCACCGCGCTACGCCGCCCGGAGGCCCGCGGCCGGTGGGGCGAACTCCAGCTTCGCCGGGTCGTGGAGCTCGCCGGGATGACCGCGCACTGCGACTTTTCCGAGCAGGTCGTGCTCGACGGGGGGCAGCGGCCGGACCTGGTGGTGCGGCTGGCCGGCGGCAAGAACATCGTCGTCGATTCCAAGGTGCCGCTCGCCGCGTACCTGCGGGCGGTGGAGGCGACCTCCGACTCCGAGCGGGAAACCCAGTTGCGGGCGCACGCCAGGCAGCTGCGCGCGCACGTCGATCAGCTGGGCTCGAAGGCGTACTGGAAGGCGTTGCCGTCGGCACCGGAGTTCGTGATCCTGTTCATCCCGGGCGAGGCGTTCCTGGCCCCGGCGCTGGAGGCCGATCCTGGGCTGCTGGAGTACGCGCTGGGCAGGCGCGTGCACGTCGCGACGCCCACCACGCTGGTGTCGATGCTGCGCACGGCGTCGTACGCGTGGCAGCAGCAGGCGCTGTCCGAGCACGCTCGCGCGGTGTTCGACCTAGGCCGCGAGCTGCATGATCGGCTGGCCGGCCTGGGCCGGCACGTCGACCGGCTGGGACGGTCGCTGACCTCGGCCGTCACCGCCTACAACCAGGCGGTCGGCTCGCTGGAGAGCCGGGTGCTCGTGACCGCCCGCCGGCTGTCCGACCTGGGGGTGGTGGATGGCTCGCTGGACGGGCCGACCGCGGTGACCTCCGCGGCGCGGCCCCTGACCGCGGCGGACCTGGTCACGGCGGAACCGGATGACAGTCCGGCGGGCGCACCCGAGCTGGCCGCGACGGAGCCTCAACCATGAGATACCGAACGGATCGGGGCGTCTGCCTCCGCTCCGCGTAACTTGCGGAGCTCGCGAGGGAGCTGGAAGGACATCCTCTCCTTGACCGACTCGACCTCCTCGACGTCGGCGAAGCCGAGCGTGGCGAGCTTGCCGAGCACGGCGGAGACCAGGATCTCGGGGACCGAGGCGCCGGACGTCACCCCCACGGTGCGGGCACCGTCCAGCCAGCGCTCGTCCACCTCGTCGGCGTTGTCCGCCAGGTAGGCCGCGCCCGCGCCCGCGTCCTTCGCGACCTCGACGAGGCGCACCGAATTGGACGAGTTCGGCGAGCCGACGACGATGACGACGTCGGAGTCCTCCGCGATGGCCTTGACGGCGGCCTGGCGGTTCTGCGTCGCGTAGCAGATGTCGTCGCTCGGCGGGTCGATCAGCTCCGGGAAGCGCTCCCGCAGGGCCGAGACGGTCTGCACGGTCTCATCGACCGACAGCGTCGTCTGGGAAAGCCACACGACCTTCGACGGATCGCGCACCTGTACCCTGGCCGCGTCACCGGCGCCGTCCACGAGGCGGACCCGGCTGGGCGCCTCGCCCGTGGTGCCGACGACTTCCTCGTGGCCCTCGTGCCCGATGAGCAGGATGTCGTAGTCGCCGCCCGCGAAGCGCCTCGCCTCGTTATGCACCTTGGTGACGAGCGGGCAGGTGGCGTCGATGGCCCTGAGCCCGCCCTTCTCCGCGCTCTCGCGGACTTCCGGCGCGACGCCGTGCGCGGAGAACACGACGACGCTCCCGGCCGGCACGTCGCTGGTTTCCTCGACGAAGACCGCGCCCCGCTTCTCCAGCTCGCTGACCACGTGCGTGTTGTGCACGATCTGCTTGCGCACGTACACCGGGGCCCCGAACCGCTCCAGCGCCATCTCCACGGCTTGCACAGCCCGGTCGACCCCTGCGCAGTAGCCTCGCGGCTTTGCCAGCAGAACCCGGCGATGGGTCTCAGACATGCCCCCATGGTAGGCGAGGGCGACGGGGGCACCTGCCAGCCCCCGCTATCGTGCGTTACCAGGGCAAGATGGGGCCAGCACCAGGTTTCCCGTGTGAAGCAACAAGATACGGCTTAATTAAGACACAACGGTTTAGCCCCTTCCTGCGGCACACTATGTGATACCCAACCCGGAGGAGAAGAAGATGTCGGAAGCCCCCCAAGGAGCACTGCGCGCGGTGTTCGCGGGAATTGGCCGGATCATGGGCGTCGCGGACAAGATCCGCAACAAGCCGGCCGAGGCCGGAGCACCCGCGAACGGCACTGCCTCGGAAGTTGCGACTCCAGAGGACTCAGCGGCCACGGCGACCGCTACAGCCGAGAAGACGGCAGAGAAGGCAGCGCCGGAAACCCCCGAGCCGGAAGCAGCCGCCCCTGAGGCCGCTGAGCCTCAGGCCCCGGCAGGCGAGACCGAGAGCACTACCCCGAAGACGGCGACGGCTCCACTGGAGAACTACGACGACCTCACCATCGCGTCCGTGCGCGCCCGGCTTCGTAACCTCTCGCTCGACCAGCTCAACCAGCTCATCGCGTACGAGAAGGAGCACGCGGCCCGCGAGGACTTCATCGCGATGTTCGAGCGCCGGATCGCCAAGGTGGAATCTGGAAAGTAACCCCCGTGCGGGGCATGCCACGGCGCGCCGGCCGACGGCGCGTGGTGGGATGGGGGCATGCCCCTTGACACATCGCCCGAGTCGCCGACGCCGGTGCGGACCGTACTGCAACTGGTCGGCGGCTGGATCGGGCGGCTCGGACGGGTCTGGGTCGAGGGCCAGATCGCTCAGGCCGCCAAGCGCGGGAACGTCGTGTTCATCACGCTGCGAGACCCGGTCGCTGCCGTATCGGTCCAGGTGATCAGCACCCGTCAGGTGTTCGAGGTCGCGAACCCGGCCGAGGGCGCGCGGATCGTGGTCTTCGCCAGGCCGGACTTCAACGCCACCCGCGGCTCGTTCGCGCTGACCGCGCTGGAGATCCGCGCCGTCGGCATCGGCGAGTTGCTCGCCCGGCTGGAGAAGCTGCGGCGCGAGCTCGCGGCCGAGGGCCTGTTCGGCCGCGAGCGCAAGCGCCCCCTCCCCTTCTTGCCGAACGTCATCGGCCTCGTCTGCGGTCGCGAGTCGGCCGCCCAGCGCGACGTGCAGCGCGTCGCGCAGCGCCGCTGGCCCGCCGTGAGGTTCAGGGTCGAGCAGACGGCCGTGCAAGGGCCGGGCGCCGCCGCCGACGTCATCTCCGCCCTGCAGCGCCTGGACGCGGACGCCGATGTCGACGTGGTCGTGATCACCCGGGGCGGCGGGTCGCTGGAGGACCTGCTGCCGTTCTCCGACGAGGCCCTCGTCAGGGCCGTCGCCGCATGCCGCACCCCCGTCGTCAGCGCGATCGGGCACGAGCAGGACACTCCCCTGCTCGACTACGTCGCGGACCTGCGGGCCTCTACGCCTACCGATGCCGCGAAGCGGGTCGTGCCGGACGTCGCCGAGCAGCTCACCGACATCCGGGAACTGCGGGACAGGATGACCCGGTGCGTGAAGGGGTGGCTAGACCGGGAGGCGGGCTGGCTGCGAGCCGTGCGGTCCCGCCCCGCCCTCGCCGATCCCGTCCGCGAGATAGAGCGGCAGGCCGAGCAGGCGGACGCGCTGGTGAACCGGGCACGGCAGTCGCTGGCCGCCAGGCTGGCGCGAGCCGACGACGAAGTCGCGCACACCAGGGCCAGGCTGCTCGCGCTGTCTCCGGCCGCCACGCTCAACCGGGGGTATGCGATCGTGCAGGCCGCCGACGGTTCGGTGGTCACCGCCGCGGCACGGGTCGGCGCTGGCGAGCCGCTCACCGTCCGGTTCGCCGAAGACCAGCTCGCCGTCCGGACGGTACGCCCGGACGGCGACGAGTAACAGGCCACACGGATGGGCGGGTTTGCGGGCTTTCACGTGGCTATCGCCCTCCGTCGGCTCATCCGCGAAGACCGTACCCTCTGTCGGCTAGATGCCCGCCCAGCGAACCGGTCCTACCGTATCACCTGGCCGCGCTGGCTTTTAGATGGGTCATTCGAGTCATCCATTGCATTCACGATCTTCAGAATACCCACCAGGGTATTCGCAGGGCCACGATCGCACTCGCGTGGAGGATAGGCGCGCTCTCGGACTCGTCGTTTATTTATTTGCGCTTGTCCGGTTTGGTGCGTGACTTCCGTGCCAGGATGGGTTAATGGCGATCAGCGATATCGACGAGGCGGCGCTCGC
>JAFMRC010000070.1 GCA_017354375.1 Nocardiopsaceae bacterium
CGGGCCGCCTCCGACAGCGGGCCAGGCTGCTCGCCCTCGATGCTCGTCGCGGCGGCGGCCAGGGCGTCGGCCGCGTTCCCCGTGCCGCCGACTGCTCGTTTGGGGGTGCCGGGCCGGGGGTGCGGGTTCGGGGTGATGGTGGTCACGGCCGACCAGGCGGCCAGGGCTTCGGTGCTGGTGGCGTGCGGGTCTGCCTGCCACCGCTCGCGCAGCCTCGGCAGTGCCAGGTCGGTGGCAAGCTTGCCGCCGCCGAACCACACCGGGCCGCGCCTGCCGGTGCGGGTGCTGTAGGCCTGGCGGCCGTCGCGCTCGGCCACGGCGTAGCCGACGACCCGCGTATGGCCGTCGCTGGCGTAGCGGGGGCGGATGAGGAGGCCGTGCTGCCGGGCGAGGGCGATGAAGCGGGCCTCGGAATCGGCGGCGGCGGCGCACGCGCGGACCGCGCGCTCCAGCCTCGTCCGCAGCGGCTCGGGCTCTCCGCGGGCGGCGGAGATCTCCCGGTCGGCGCGGGACGGCTCGCCCAGGTGCCGTCCGTTCATCCGGCCGGGGATGTGCTGCAATCCGAACCGGGCTTCCAGGCCGGCGCACACCGCTCCGGCTTTCCGGTAGTCGTTCCAGGTGCTGGCCTTCGTTCCGTCCTCGCGGACGAGGTTCACCGCGAGGTGGATGTGGTCGTTGCCCGCCTCCGACAGGCCGTGCCGGACGGCGACCCAGCGGCACGGGGCCTTGCCGTCGGCGCCGGAGAAGCCGAGCGCGTCGGCCATCGCGTGCGCGGCCTCGGTCCACTGGGAGTCGGTCAGCTGGCCTTCTGCGGCCTTGATGGACAGGGAGCAGTGCCAGGTGTAGCCGCGGGGGACTTCGGTGCCCCACCGGGCGTGCGGGTACTCGACCTGCCAGCCCAGCTCACGGGCCTCCTTGCCTACCGCGCGCTGGACGCCCGGCTCGGACTGCCACAGCCGGTCGGGAGCGCTGAACACGGCGTCGGCGTAGCCGGCGACCAGGTGCTGGTTCTCGTGCTCGTTGGACCGGCCGGGGCCGAACAGGTAGCTGATCAGGTCCGGCATGAACTCGCCGCGCACGATCTGCGGGATCACGCTGGGGTCTTCCTACGGGCGCCGGTCGGGGTGCTGGTCGGGGCGCCTTTCGGGGTGTCGTTCGGGGTGCCGGTCGGCCGCGGGACGGCCCGGCGGACGCTGGCGCTGCGGGGCCGGGCGGGCGCGTTGCAGTCCGACGTTCCGGTGGTCGGCGTTCTGGTGACCTGCCTGCGCGGGGCGGCGGGGCGGGGCGGTGTTCCGCTGGGGCGGGGTGCCGTTCGGCCGGGGCGGAGAGTCGAACCATGCGAGGACGGCGTCGATCCGGCGGGTCGTCCGGAGCACGGCGTCGGCGGTGGCCGTCATTCCGGCGTCCGGATCGCCGCCGGAGTTCAGCCGGCGGGCGATCTGGTTTATGTTGCTGGCCAGGTTCGCGGTGAGCCGGCGGACGGCGGCTAGCTCGGCCGTCAGCGCGGACGGGGCCACGCGATGCTGCACGGGGGCTGTCCGAGCCAGGGCACGCCCGACGAGGTAGCGCTGCACGCTGACGCGGGCTTCGGCTGCCCGCGCGGCGATCGCGTCGTATTCGGCATCGGTAAGGCGGATCTTGACGGCGTGCGGTCGGCCGCCCTCGACGCGGTGGCGGCGCGCTGCGCCCTTGGAAGCGGCTGGGACTGCTGACTCTTGCATCGCTGGCACCCTTTTCCCCGTTGGCCCCTGTTTTCCCAGATTGCCACGGGATGGCCACCCCTGGCCAGACCGCGGCAGCGCCGAAGGCGATCAGGCCCCCTGATCGCATACCTTGCTCTCCGAGGGGATTCGGACCGCTGGTACGCGGCGGGAAAGTGGCTGGTCACGGGCGTCCAAACCCGAAGAGCCTCAGCAGCCCTTACGGACTCGTCGTTCGCCGCGCCTCTCGGCGCGGGGCGCGCTTTCTCGCGCCTTGCGGCGCGCGTCCGCGCTGAGGCCTCGACCCGAAATGCTTCGCGTCGAGGGAGGTGGCGCTTCGCGCCGCTCATTTCCTTGATATGGATCCTGGCCCGCGGGTTCGAGGAGGGTCGCTGCCCTGCAGGAGCGGCCTTGCTGGCCTGCTTCTCCCGGAGGCGGTATTCAGCGGTTAATGTCGGTTTATGGACCCGTCTGTGGTGTGGACGGCGATCGGCTCGGTAGCGGGCGTGGCCGCGCTCGTAGTGACCGGGTGGCAGGTTCGCATCGGCATCGCCGACCATCGCCTGCGGCAGGCCGCCGCCCAGCGCGACGCCAGGGCCACGAGCACCACGATGGTCGTGCAGCGGCGGCCGGAGGAATCCAGGCAGCCGGTGCGGCTGCCCCCGCGTCCGCTGGTCCTGGCCGGCCGTGAGGAGCTGCTCGCCGACCTGCACGCCCGGCTGGCGGACGGCCCAGCGCCCCGGACGGTCGCCTTGTGCGGCCTGGGCGGTGCGGGCAAGACCAGCACCGCGGTGGAGTACGCGCACCGGCACCTGGCCGAGGTCTCGGTGTGCTGGCAGCTCCGTGCCGAGGAGCCGGTGGCGTTGGAAGCGGACTTCGCCATGCTCGCCGCGCAGCTCGGCGCCCGGGACCCGGCCGACGTCCGGGACCCGGTCGCATCGGTCCACGCCGTGCTAGCCCGGCAGGAGGCTGACTGGCTGCTGATCTTCGATAACGCGCCGGACCTGGCCTCGGTGGAACGGTTCCTCCCCCCGGCCGGACCCGGCCGGATCCTGGTCACCACCCAGAGCCAGCACTGGCCCCCCGACCAGGCCCTGGAGGTGCCGACCCTCGATGCTGAAGCTGCTGTTAGCTTCCTGGTGAGCCGGACCGGGAGCACCGACCGGGCGGCGGCCGCGGACCTGGCCGACGAGCTGGGCGGCCTGCCCCTGGCGTTGGCGCAGGCCGCCGCGTACATGCAGGCGACCGCGATGAGCATGCGCGCCTACCTGGAGCTGTTCCGCGCCCGGCAGGCCGACCTGCTGGCCCGCGGCGAGGCCGCCGGGCACCCCGCGCACGTCGCCGCGACTCTGGGCCTGGCCCTGTCCGAGCTGGGAGAGCAGGCGCCGGTCGCGCTCGGGCTGATGCGGCTGCTGGCGTTCCTGGCTCCCGAGCCCGTCCCCCTCGGCCCGCTCCTCAGCGACTCCGGCGCCGCGGCGGCCCGGCTCACCGGGGGCGGCGTGCCGACCGAGATCGCTCCGCTAGCCGGGGATCCGGTCGTGTGCGGGGACGCGGTCGCGGCGCTGCGCCGCTACTCCCTGGTCACCCCGGCCGGAGATGGTGCAGTCCTGGTCCACCGCCTCGTCCGGGCCGTCACCCGCGCCGCCCTGACCGCCGCGGACTCCCGCCGCTGGCAGGAGGCCGCCGCGGCGCTGGTCGACGCGGCGGTACCCGCCGATACCGGGACTCCCGCGACGTGGCCGTCCTGCGCGCTGCTGCTGCCCCACGCCCAGGCCGTCCTGCACCTGGCCAGCACCGGCATGTCACGGATCGCTACCTTTCTCGGCGAGAGCGGGAATCCGGCAGCAGCCCGGGACCTGTGCCGCCGGGTCGCCGCAGCGAGAGAAGACAGCCTCGGTCCCGAGCACCCCGACACCCTCACCGCCCGCGTTAGCCTCGCCACCTGGACCGGGGAGGAGACGGGAAACGCCTCGGAAGTACGGGACCAGCATGCCGCCCTGCTGCCGATCCGGGAACGCATCCTCGGCCCCGAACACCCCGACACCCTTAGTGTCCGCGAGGGTCTCGCCTCCTGGACCGGGTTCATGGGGGATGCCACGGCAGCGCGCGACCAGCACGCCGCCCTGCTCCCCATCTTCGAGCGCGTCTACGGCCCCGAACACCCCGACACCCTCTTCGTCTGCGCCAGCCTCGCCCGCTGGACCGGGAACGCGGGGCATGCTGCGACAGCGCGCGACAGGCTCGTCGCCCTGCTGCCGATCTGGGAACGCGTCAGCGGCCCTGAGCACCCCAGGACCCTCTTCATCCGCGGCCTCCTTGCCCGCTATACCGGAGGGGCGGGGGATGCCGCAGCGGCGCGCGACCAGTTCACCGCCCTGCTCCCCATTGACGAGCGCGTCCTCGGTCCCGAGCACCGCGAGACCCTCTTCGCCCGCTACAGTCTCAGCCTCTGGACCGGGGAGGTGACGGGGAACGCCACGGCAGCACGCGACCAGCATGCCGCCTTGCTCCCCATTTTCGAGCGCGTCTTCGGCCCCGAGCATGCCGGAACCCTTCTCGTCCGCGGCAGCCTCGCCCGCTGGACCGGGGAGACGGGAGATGCCGCAGCAGCACGCGACCAGTACGCCGCCCTGCTCCCCATTGACGAGCGCGTCCACGGTCCTGAGCATCCTGACGCCCTCGCCGTCCGCAGTGGCCTCGCCCACTGGACTGGGGCGGCAGGAGACGCCACAGCAGCGCGCGACCAGTACGCCGCCCTCCTGCCGATCCGGGAACGCGTCAGCGGCCCCGAGCACCCCGACACCCTCACCGACCGCGCCAACCTCGCCCACTGGACCCGGCAGGCAGGCGGACAGGCGATTAGTGCACCACCTCCCGTACCCAGGATCCAGTGAATTCTCCGAGGAAGCGGGCTCAGATCGGATGGGATCACGCGGAGTGGCAACCGCCGAACCCGATTACTCTCTGCGATGGCCGTCGACGTTACGCGCTCTCCCTCGCCGGCCGCTCCGTTCATTCCAGTACGCCACGATGTCCCCGGCACGGTACGTTCCGTCCGATCCAGCCTCGGGGAACCCGGGCCGGTCACGATGCTGGGTAACGGTCTTGCGCGCCTTGCCGATCAGGCTGGCGAACCGGCCAAGGGTAATGCGGTCATCCGCGCCGATCCCCAGTGCGGATAGCTCGATCCGCTCTGGCGGATCGAGATCCGGCTGCGCGGTACGCCATGCATCAAGCGCGGCCTCGTCGAAGAGCTGCTCGCCGCGGCCGCCGCCATGACGGCCACGGGCCGGCAGCTCGCCGGCCGGCCCCGGGAAGCCCTCGCGCTTCCGCCAGAACAGGCGCACGTAGTCGTGCGTGCGCCCCTGCCGGGCCGCCCATGCCCTCAGGGTGGTCAGTCCGGCAGGGATCGCCGCATCATCTGGTTCTTCTGGCGTCTGCGCGTCTGGGTCGGTCACCGCTCCTGACTATCAGGCGCTGCGCATCATCGTGCCGGCGATCACCGAGTCGGGGTTGCGGCTCGCGCACGATCCGCACCATAGCCACCGTCCACCCTCGGCTTCCTCCGCCGCGATGCCCAGGGTGATCTCACTCCGGCAGTGCACGCACGCCTTGCCATCCCCGACGGCCACCAGCCTGAAAGCGAGCGGCGCGCGGTACTCCTCGATCATGGTCTTCCCTGCCAGCTGCTCGTCCGTCGCGTACGCGCGTTCGACGATCTCCCGGCTGGCATCGGCCATCGCGTCCGCGGCCGTGTCGAACTCATCGAGGGCCATGTCCAGGCACTGGCCTTCGTCTCCAGCACTCCACATGCCCCACGTCCAGCGGCCTTCCGTGCCCCGCGACACCGTCACGACCCGGCCGCCTTCAAGGACGTAGCGATAGCGCTCCCACGGCCCGAGGTGGTCCGCCCGCCAGTTCGATGACATTGCCGCCGCTGTGACCTTCATCACTACCTTCTTTCGACATGAATATTATACCACATAATGCTCATGATCACAGCCGACCCTCTGACCAGCAGGAAGAGGAACATCCGCAGTCGGCTCGTGCGGCGCTTCGCGCCTCCTCCGTCTCTCGGGAGCGACCTAGCCGCCGACTCCACCGGTCACTGGCGGCCGGCCGAGTGAGGCATGCCGCGAACTATCCCGAAGGGCGACATGAGGAGAGGGATCAGATATGGCTCACTGGAGCACGTACTTTCACGTGGCGGTGTATGTAGTTCTTGGTGGGGCAGCAGTGCGGCACCTCTCGGTTGCCGTTGTCCGGGTCTTCGGCGCCATGACCAAAGACCGGAAACGTAGCAGGCAAAGCCTGGAGATGGTCAGGCTGTCGCGCAGGGACGCCAAAGGTATCCCCACCTACCTGGACACGGTTAGCGACGACCACGAACTTACCGACGGCTCAGCGCCGCCTCCAGCCGACCAGGACTCGCCTGGCCCCGCTAACCGCCATGAAGACGCTTAGCTCGACGCGCTACCTTCCGCGCGGCGCCGCTCCCTGCGCGCCACCGTCTCGATCATGTCCGCCACCGACTCCCGCCCCTCCGCGGACATCCCCGCCAGCATCCGCAACGACGCCCTGCTCATGCCGGCCTCCTTCATCACCGCGAGGGCGTCGAGCTGCTCCTGGATGGACTCCCCCTGCTCCCCGTCGTCGAAGTAGCCGACCGGCACGCCGAAGAACGACGACAGCGCGGTGAGCACCTTGAACGTCGGGTTCGCGGCGCGGCCGGTGCGCAGCTGCCAGATCAGCGAGTACGACATCTTCTCCCCCGTCGCCTCGCTGATCACCCTGGCCACGTCCCGGTCCGACTCCGCGGGAGGCTGGTCCGCCGGCCACATGTGCCGGATCAGCCACGCGATCTTCTTGTTGATCGGGCGAAGTTCCGGCTTGCCCTTCTCCTGCGGCTCATCCGCGTCCACGCGCCCACCATCCATAAGTTGACTTGATAACGCAAAGACCAAATGTGTTGAGTAAAATTGACAGTAGGCCAGCTTGCAGCCTACTCTCAGCATGTCCAGTTTAATCCACGACGACCCCAGACGACGATCCTGAGTCAACAACCACAAGTGATCCCCCGACGGGGGCCGCCGGGCACCGGGATCGCAGCCGAGGGGAGGCATGTGGTGACCGCTCTAGCCAGGCAGCTCGCCAGCGCGGACGCAAGCGCGCCACCAGCCCACGGCCAAGCACGGATTTCCTCTCCGCGGGCTCACCCGATCGCCAGTGCCGCCCTGGCCGTTAAGATCGCCGCCGCGGTCATCGCCCCCCTCGTCGCCATCCTCGCGGTCCTCGCCGGCGTCGCCTCGTTCGCCACCATCCGGCACCTGGCAGCGCCCTGGTTCGGCGCCACCGCGTGGATCGTGCCGGTCGGCATCGACATCGGCATCCTCATCCTCCTCGCCTGGGACCTGCTGGCCGAGTACCTCCGGTTCCCGTGGCCCGCGCTGCGCTGGACAGCATGGATGTTCATCGGCGGCACCATCTACCTGAACATCGCCGCCGCGCACGGCAACCCGATCGCGTCCGTCATGCACGCCGCCATGCCCGCGATCTTCGTCACCGCCGCCGAGGGCATCCGCCACCTCATCCGGCAGTGGACCGGGCTCGCGGCCGGCACCAGGATCGAGCGCGTCCCGGCCACCCGCTGGCTCCTGTCGCCATGGTCCTCCTTCACCCTCGCCCGCCGCATGATCCTCTGGCAGGTCACCAGCTACCGCCGCGGACTCGCGCTCGAATACCAGCGGCTCCAGGCCATCGCCCGGCTCCAGGAAACCTACGGCCGCCGCCTGTGGCGCTGGAAGGCGCCACTCCGCGACCGCCTCGCCCTGCGACTCGCCTGGGCCGGATCCGCCACGGACACCGGCACCATGAAAACCCCCGCCGTCCTCGATCCACCCGGCGAGGCACCCAGCGCATCGCCCGATGACTCGCCCGGACCCCGGGACGCGATGAGCACGCTGCTCGGCCACTTGCCCCGGTTCTGCCTCATCGAGCCTCCCAAACCGATGCCACAGAACGATCCCAACCGCCTGCTCATCGACACCGCATCCGAGATCCTTCGCGAAGCCGAACGCCATGGCCAGCGGATCACCCAGGCGACCCTGGCCAGGAAGCTCCGTGAGCGGGGGCACCGCGTGGCCAACGACCGGCTCGGCTCGATCTTCGCCGCCGCATCAACCGGACCTCGGACTCATGCAGTCCCGTGCCCACCCGGGGGAACCGATGGCCACGCCTGACGACACCCTGCTCGACATCACGGACATCCGCAGGATCTTCAAGCTGGGCCGGACCGCCGCCTACGAGCTGACGCACCGCCCGGAGTTCCCCGGCCCCATCGCTATCTCCCCTCGCTGCTACCGGTGGTGGGCCAGCGAGGTCGCCGCGTTCGCCGCCGCCTTGCGCCAGGAGCCAGCACGAACCAGCGCGCAGCGTACAAGAAGGCCCTGCCTCCCCGACTCGGCAACGGCGCCGCGCCGGATCACCGGCAGGGTGCGCGCCGCACGAAACCGCAAGGAGGGACGTTATGACCGCCATGACCACAGCCGACCGGCCCGTTCTTGAGCTGGACTACGGGATTACCGTGTACCCGCCCCGGGAGGAGCGTGGCCGGTGGCGGGCAGTCTGGCACGAGGACGGCGAGCGCAGGCAGTGCGAGTCCGTCTCCGAGGAGAAGCTCGCGGGGAAGCTGGAGAAGGTCAAGGAGCGGCTCGCCATGGGCGCGCTGAACATGACCAGGCCCGGCAAGGACCTGGTCGATTGGTACCTCAACCCGGACCGGCTCCCGGCCGGCCAGCGGTGGTCCCGCAAGCACGCGGACACCCAGAAGCGGCTGTGCGACCGGTTCGCCGCCCCCGTCATCGACACGGTCACCTGCCAGGACATCACCAACCGGCACACCCAGAAGATCGTCAACGCCGCACCCACCCCCGGCGAGGGCGACCGCGTCCGGGGGATGGTCTCGGCCCTGGTTAACGCCGGGCTCAAGGGTGGTTACCTGGTCAACCCGATGCTGGCCGAGGTCCACTGGCAGGCCGGAGCCCGTGCGCTGCCCGCGCTGAAGATCACGATGGCCGGGGAGTCGGCGCTGCTGGTCGATCCCGCGGAGATTCCCTCCAGCGCAGACGTCGGCGCCCTGGGACGGGCGCTGGCGGCCGGGCCGGGCGGGGAGCGAGATGAGCTGATGGCCTACACCGCGGCCTACTCCGGACCCCGCTGGGGTGAGGTGACCGCGCTCACCGTTCCGCAGGTCGACCCGGAGGGCCGGGAGATCACGGTGGACCGGAAGGCGGTCGAGGTCGCCGGGCACCTGTACGTGGAGGCGCCGAAGAACCGCAAGTACCGCAAGACGATCTACCCCCGGCTCACCCCGGACGGCTACCCCCTCGCCGACAAGCTCGCCACCCGGGTCGAGGAGGCCCGCGCCGAGCAGGAGGCCGGCACCAACCCGCTGGGCCTGATCTTCCCCTCACCCCGGGGCAAGTACTGGCGATCCTCCAACTTCAACCGGCGGCGGCTCCAGCCCGCATTCCTCAAGGCCGGATGGCGAGGCGGTGACGGCTCCGGCCGGTGGACGTGGCACAGTCTCCGGCACGTGTTCTGCACCACGGCGCTGTTCACGTGGAAGCTGGACGCGACCGACGTGTCCCGGATGGCCGGCCATTCCAACTACCGGGTCACGCTGGACATGTACGTCGGCACCACCTCCGGCATCCTCGACCGCGCCCGCGCCGCTACCGAGTAACCCGCGATCACATCAGGCACACGTGGAGCCCCCGGGCCAGGGCGGGGGGCTCCACCATGGGCAGTAGGCCTCCTACGCCGGAGCTGGGCTCTGCCGGGCCTCGGCCATCCGGCTGCGTGCCCAGCGCCTGGAGGTCCGGCCGAACATCCCCGCCAGCCTCCGCTCCGACAACGGGCTGCCAGCCTGGACGCTGGCACGGTAGGCAGCCACCGCGGCGGCATTGACGTCACGACCCTGGCCGGCGGCACTCACCCGCCCCAGCGGACCGGCGGCCTGGTCCGCTCCATGGCCCGCTTGGTCCGGCTGGACCGCGATGTGCTCCAGCTGGTCCGCGGCGCGGTCCGCCGCAGTTCCACGGTGGTCCACCCGCGGTCCATCGTGGTCCGCTGCCACTACGTGGTCCGGTACGGCTGTCGCCGCGGTCCGGATGAGCCACGCGAGCAGTTCATACGAACCGACAAGCGCGACCGCGGGCCAGGCCGCGACCACCGCGCCGACAAGCCCGTGGGACCAGCCCTGGGCCACGTTCACGGCGAGCGAGGCGAGGATGCCGAGCGCGAGCATCCAGCGGGCCAGCCGGGGAACCGGGACCCGGTGCCGTGCCGAGTACAAGATCACCATGCTCGACGCGTATACCAGGCCATCGATCGTGGCGGGCTCCAGCCCGGCGGTCACGCCCCTCTCGCCATACTCCCGGACGACGACGTAGGCGTGCCAGTACGAGATATACGCCGCGATCCCCGCCACCGCGATCACCACGGCCGCCGTGGACACGCGGATCGCGCGGTCCGCGCCCCTGTCCGCAGCGGGCAGCAGGCCGGGCCGGTGAAGAGCAATCTCAGTCATGCTGTTCCTCCAACCCCGGTTACTCGGTGGCCGCGCGGGCGCGGTCGAGGATGCCGGAGGTGGTGCCGACGTACATGTCCAGCGTGACCCGGTAGTTGGAGTGGCCGGCCATCCGGGACACGTCGGTGGCGTCGAGCTTCCACGTGAACAGCGCCGTGGTGCAGAACACGTGGCGGAGGCTGTGCCACGTCCACTTGCCGCCGCTGTCGCCGCCCCGCCATCCGGCCGCCAGGTAGGCGGGCTTGAGCCGCCGCCGGTTGAAGTTGGAGGATCGCCAGTACTTGCCCCGCGGCGAGGGGAAGATCAGGCCCAGCGGGTTGGCGCCCTTCTCCTGCTCCGCGCGCACCTCCTCGATGCGGTCGGCCAGCCGCGCGGCGAGCGGGTACCCGTCCGGCGTCCGCCGCGGGTAGATCGTCTGGCGGTGCTTCCGGTTCTTCGGCGCCTCCAGGAACAGCTTCCCCCCGACCTCGATCACCTTACGGTTCACGGTGATCACCCGGGCCGCCTGGTCAACCTGCGGAACGGTGAGCGCGGTCAGCTCGCCCCACCGCAGCCCCGAGTAGGCCGCGAGGTTGGCCATCAGCTCATCCCGCCACCCGCCGCCTCCGGTGACCAGCGCCCGTCCCAGGCCGCCCACGTCTCCCCCCGACGGAATCTCGGCCGGATCGACCAGCAGCGCCGACTCCCCGGCCATCGTGATCTTCAGCGCGGGCAGCGCACGCTCTCCGGCCTGCCAGTGGACCTCGGCCAGCATCGGGTTCACCAGGTAGCCGCCCTTGATGCCCGCGCCGACCAGGGCCGACAGCATCCGGTGGACCCGGTCCCCCTCTCCCGCGGTGGGGGCGGCGTTGACGATCTTCTGGGTGTGGCCGGTGGTGATGTCCTGGCAGGTGACCGCGTCGATGACCGGCCGGGCGAACCGGTCGCACAGCCGCTCCTGGGTGTCCGCGTGCTTGCGCGACCACTGGTCGGTAACCGGGAGCCGGTCCGGGTTCAGGTACCAGTCGACCAGGTCCTTGCCGGGCCTGGTCATGTTCAGCGCGCCCATGACGAGCCGCTCCTTGACCTTCTCCAGCTTGGCGGCGAGCTTCTCCTCGGAGACTGACTCGCACTGCCTGCGCTCGCCGTCCTCGTGCCAGACCGCCCGCCACCGGCCGCCGTCCCGGCGGGGCGGGTACACGGTGATCCCGTGCTCCAGCTCGATGACGTCCCCGTCGCCCCGGGTGGCGGCGCGGGTCTCGACGCCGGTGACCCGGCCGCTCGCCGCACGAGCTGCCTTCGGCGGCCTGCTGACGGCGGGCGCGCGGGAGGACTTCCCGCGGGCGCCACGTGCTCCGCGGACCGGTTGTGGGGATTCTGTGGGGATCTTGAAGATCGCGGCTGGTGCCTGCGTCATCCGACGTTCCCTCGCTTCCTGCGTTTCCGCAGGCAGAGGGGCTAACGCCGGAGGAAGGAGAAGGGTGGTCAGGGGCGGGGTCGAACCGCCGACCTTCCGCTTTTCAGGCGGACGCTCGTACCAACTGAGCTACCTGACCTTGACGGCGGGCCGTCGCGGATCCAAACGCTGAGGCCAGCCTCGGCGGTCCTGACGGGATTTGAACCCGCGACCTCCACCTTGACAGGGTGGCGAGCACTCCTAGCTGCTCTACAGGACCTCGCGTAGCGCCTGAATGAGAATACCACCGCGGCGCCGTGGTTGAGTCGTCTCCCATACCCGGCCCAGCCTACGTGCGCCGACCGCCCGACCCGGCCTAGCATCGGCCGCCGCCTGCCCCGCCGGGGAGGCCTACCGGTTCCCGGCCGGGTCGCCGGGCGGAGGCGGCCAGCCGCCGATGCGGCGGGGAGCGCCGAGTCGCTGGCTGACCTGCCAGGCGGCTCGGCGCACGTCGCGGGCCAGGTCGGGGATGTACGCCTCGTTGAGGCGGGAGGCCGGACCCGACACGCTGATGCTGGCCACCACGTCGCCGGCGCGGCCGAAGACGGGCGCGGCGACGCAGCACAGGCCCGCCTCGAGTTCCTCCAGGTCTACCGCGTAACCCCGGGCTCGTATCTCGGCCAGCCGTCGTTCCAGGTCATCGCGGTCGGTGATGCTCGCGGGCGTCCTTCCCTCAAGCCGGGGCTCCGGGTAGATGACCGCCAGGTAGTCGCCGGTCACGCCGGCCAGCAGCGACTTGCCCATCGAGCTGCAGTGGGCCGGCGAGCGCTTGCCCACCCAGGAGTGCATGCGCACGGTGTGCCAGCCGTCGACGACTTCGACGGTGACGGCCTCGGCCCCGTCCAGAATCGCGAGGTGCCCCGTCTCCCCGCACCGCTCGACCAGGTCCCGCAGGCAGGGAAGCGCCACCTGCCGCACCTCGGTGCCGTCGGTCGCGAGCGCGCCCAGGGCCGCCAGCTTGCCGGCCAGCCGGTACTTCCCCTTCTCCCCCGCCGGCTGGAGGTATCCAGCGGCGGCCAGCGTCGCGGCCAGCCTGGACGCGCTGGAACGGTGCACCCCAAGGTTCCCGGCTATCTCCGACAGGCTGATGACCGGGCGATCCCGCTCGAACATGTCCAGGATGGCGAGCCCATGCAGGAGCGACCCGACCAGTCCGTCCCGCGCGGGGCGGTCCTGGTCCGGCGCTTGGACCGGTCCGGCCATCAACGCACCATCCTGGAAGCAGGCTGCCTGGTAGCTTCATCAGTTTATTGCCGCCCCGGGGCCTCCGCGCTGTCGTGGACGAGGGCCAGGAACCGGTAGACGACGTGGGAGAACTTGGTATACGGGACCATGCAGAAGCAGGTGACGACCGCGGCGATGTGCAGCGCGAGCACGCCGGCGTAGACCGGGGTCTGGCGGAGGACCAGGGTCAGCAGCCCGGAGACCGCCAGGATCTCCAGGGCGATCAGCAGGCCGTAGTCACGCGACGTCATGCCCGGATCCGACGAGGCCGGGTCGGCTCGCCGCCGGAGCCAGATCAGGCCGGCGCAGCCGGCCATTAGCCCCAACCCTCCGGCGATGCCGAGAAGCACCGGCACGGACACCACCGGGTACGGGGGCCGCACACCGGCCAGGTCCTGCTCGGCCGCCGCGGCGATGGTCGATCCCGCGCAGGCCAGGAACCCGTAGGCGACGCATCCGTGCAGCCGTCGCCTCGCCGCCGACGGGACGTCGGTGGGGTAGGAGCAGTCGGCTCCGCCGCCGCGCAGGTAGCGCAGCGTCGCGGCGTGCCGGGTGGCGGCCAGCCACGCCCGCCCGTTCAGGAGGCCACGGAAGCTGCCCGCCGTCTGCCGCCAGTAGCGGGCCGCCGCCATCGCGAGCACGGCCACGCCCCAGGCGCAGGGGAGCGCGACGAGCACCAGCAGGGCGGGGTAGGCGATGACCCGGTAGGGCGACCCCGCCGGACCGCCGCCGGGTACCGCGAGCGCCAGGGCGGCGACTCCGGCTGCGGCCACCACGGCGAGCGCGGCCACCCCGGCCCGGCCACGCATCCAGGGGAGACCCGTCCAGGGGGGACGCGGCAGCTTCGGCAGGTAATCGTCGTAGGTGCGCCGCCTGACCTCCGACAGCACGGCTGGCGGGTTGACGGCGAACTCGTGCGGCGGCGCGTACATGCACGCGGTGAAGCAGGCGCGGCAGTCGTGGCACAGGTTGGCCAGGTGGGTGATGTCCGGGTCCTCGAGCACCGTGCGCCGCTCAAGGGCGGGGAAGACGGCGCAGTAGCCCTCGCAGTACCGGCACGCGTTGCAGATGGTGAGCTGCCGGCGGGCCTCGGCGAAAAGGCCGTCTGCGGGCAGGGGGCCGTCCACGGGCAGGGGCAGGTCATCCATCGCTTCCTCCCGAAGTTCCCCCCGAGGTTCCTCCCGAAGCGACCCGCGCGGCGCCGCGACCCGCGATCCGGCCCCACACTCCGCCGATCGTCATGCCGAAGCCGGCCAGGTAGCCAGTCGAGAGGATGTTGCCGGACATGATCTCGCCCGCGGCGAAGACGTTCTCGAACGCGCCGTCGGCGGTGCGGACCCGCGCGTCGGCGGTGACGGCGATCCCCATGTAGGTGAAGGTGATCCCTGGCCGCATCGCGATCCCGTAGTAGGGCGGCGTATCGAGCGGCCGGGCCCAGTGGCTCTTGGGCGGATCCAGGCCGTCGGTATGGCACTCGTCCAGCCCGCCGGGGTCGAACCGGCCGCCGGGCACGACCGCCTTGTTGTACTCATCGACCGTTCGGGTGACCGCCTCCGGGTCGAGGCCGAGCGCGCTGGCGAGCGCGGGCACGTCCGGGGCGCTCGCCGGCCCGTACATGGGCGGGAGGAACAGCCGGCTCACCTTGGCGTCCCACAGCGAGTAGGCGATCTGGCCGGGCTGCCCGGCGATGTTCGATCCCCAGATGGCGTACCGTTTCGGCCATATCTCCTGGCCTTCGTCGTAGAAGCGCCTCCCGGCGGAGTTCACCACGACGGAGAAGGGGATCGAGTCCAGCCGGGTGGCGATGCCGCCGTCGAAGCGCGGTGCGCGCGCGTCCACGGCGACCGCGTGGAAGCCCCGTTCCTCCCCCGCCTTCTGGGCGCCGGCCTCCAGCAACGCGGCGAGCACCTTGCCGTCGTTGTCGCGGGTACCGCGGATGATGAAGGAGTCCGCCGCATCTCCCCAGTACCGCCGGAGCCAGTCCGTATTCGCCTCGAAGCCGCCGCTCGCGCAGACGAAGGCACGGCCGGGAACCCGCCGCCGCTGCCCGCCCGCGACGACGGTGACCGCCACGGCGCGGTCACCGTCCATCACCAGGTCTTCGGCGGTCGCCTCGTACCAGGTGGCGACGCCCATCCCGGCCGCCGTCCGGTGGTAGGCGTTGACAAGCGCCTTGCCGCCGCCGAGGAAGAACCGGTTGGTCCGGCCGAGGTGCAGCGTGCCGGCCAGCGGTCGTTGCCAGCGGATGCCGTGCTCGCTCATCCACGCCGGGAGGGTCGCGGATTCGGCGACCGTGAGCTCGGCCAGCTGCTCGTTCGCCGGGCCGGTGCCGACCGCGCACAGGTCGCGCCACAGCTCATCGAACGAATACGTCCCCGGCGTGTAGTCGTCGCCCTGGTCATGCACGCACCGCACGTTGCGGGTATGGCGGGTGTTGCCGCCGCGCATCGCGGCGCTCGCCCGTTCCAGCAGGAGCACCCGCGGCACGTGGCGGCGCGCGGCCATCGCGGCGACCAGGCCGGCGTTCCCGCCGCCGATGACGACGACGTCCCAGGACGGTTCAGTGATCATTCGCCCTCCGCGGCGGAGGACGGGGGCGACGCGCCATCGCCGGGCGCCACGCCATCGCCGGGCGGCTCGTGATCGGGCCAGCCGAACGAGGGCTCTGGGTGCGGCAGCGGGGGAAGTTCCCAGCTGCCGACGGCGGGCTGGGCCGCGTCGGCGTCAACCGCGACGTCGACGACCGCCGGCCTGCCGGATTCGAGCGCCGCCGTCAGGACGTCCCCGAGGCTGCCGGGATCCTCAGCCCGGAACCCCTCGGCGCCCATCGCCCGCGCCATGGCCGCGTAGTCGGCCGTATAGGGCTTCCCGGTCTTCTCGGAGCGGAAGGTCGTGGCCAGGTCGCCCTTCGTCCCGAAGTAGCCGCGTTGCTGGTCGCGGATGGAGATGAACCCGCCGTTGTTCCAGACCAGCCACACGGCCGGGAGGTCGTACTCGACGGCGGTCGCGATGACCGAGGGAAGCATCAGGAAACCGCCGTCTCCCACCACGGCCGCCACCGGCCGTTCCGGTGCCGCCAGCCGCGCGCCGAGCGCCCCGGCCACGCCGAATCCCATGGCGGCGAACCCCCAGCTCTGCAGCAGGCTGCCCGGCCCGCTCGGCTGCCATTCCTGGACTACCCAGTTGTGGTGCGCGCCCACGTCGCTCAGCAGGATGCCGTCGGCCGGCAGGGCGGCCCGCAGGGCGGCCAGGACGCGAGCGGGGCCGATCGGGACCGCGGCGGATGAGCGACCCGGCGCGATGTGTCGCTCCCATTCCGCGCGCCATCCGTCGATCTCCGCCAGCCAGCGCCGCCGGTCGGCCTCGTGGCCGCCCATGTACTCGCTCGCGTCCTTACCCGCATCATGGCCCGCGTCCTGGCCGCGGGCGGCGCGGGTCCCGCGGGCGGCGAGGGCGGCGATGAGCTGGCGCAGTACCTCGGCCGGGCTCGCCGCGACGCCGAGCGCGGCCGGGTAGTTACGGCCGATCACGGCCGGATCGGCGTCCACGTGAACGAGCCGGGCCGGCGGTATCGCGTAGGTGTAGCCGGGGAGCCAGGAGCTGGTGGAGCGATCGTCGAAGATCGTGCCGAGGGCCAGGATGACGTCGGCGCCGCGCGCCGCGCGGTTGGCCGGGTAGGTGCCGTTGCGCCCCGTGACCCCCGCGTACAGCGGCGAGCCGGGGGCGGCGAGGTCCTTGCCGAGCGGCGAGGTGACGAACGGGATCCCGGCCGCGGTGGCTAGTTCGAGCAGGTTCCGGGCCGCGTCGCCGGAGCCCAGCCCGTGACCGGCGACGATGACCGGGCGCCGGGCCGACAGCAGCAGGTCGACCGCCACGTCGATCTCGTCGGCCGCCGCCGCCGTGCGCCCGGACACTCCCCCGCGCCACAGCCCGGGATCGGCGGGTTCCGCCGCCGCGTCCTCCGCGAACACGTCAAGCGGGACGTCCACGTGCACCGGCCCCGGCCGTCCGCCCGTCATGGTCGCGAAGGCCTGGCGCATCACCAGGGGCAGCTGTGCCGCCCGGGTGGCCTGGAAGCTCCGCTTGACGTAGTGCCGGGCCGCGCTGGGGAAGTCCGCCTGGTAGTGGTAGCCGAGTTCCTGGAAGGGCGATCGGTTGAACTGCGTCGTCGGGACGTTGCCCGTGATCGCCAGGAGCGCCGACGAGTCCATCAGCGCCGATCCGAGCGCCACCAGCAGGTTGGCCGCGCCCGGACCGCACGAGGTGAAGGCGGCCAGCGGCTGCCGCCGCACCCGGTAGTACGCGTCCGCGATGAACCCCGCTACCGATTCGTGGTGCACCGAGATCGTCTGGATCTCATCGCTCCTGGCGGCCAGCGCGTCGAGCAGGCCAAGGTCTCCGTGCCCGCACAGCCCGACCGCGTAGGGCACCTTCTCCCGGGCCAGGTGCTCTGTGATGATCTCCGCGCCGTTCAGCTCAGCCACCTCCGGATTGCGCATTACGCACATAATTGCGCATAACGGGACGGTATGACATGCTCAGTGGCCGGTCAAGGGGCCAAGGCCTGACGTACCAAACACCCGGTTAATTACAATTAGTTATCGAATGGATCCTATTGGTTCATGAGTGGCCGGCTGGGCGCCTTTAAAGGCAGGGACGGGTGGTGGCGGGGGCGCCGGTACCGGGGGTATGAGGTGCCAGGTCGAAGGTGAATGTCCCGTTCTGTGATGGTATGCCGCGAGGTGCGGGGCGTGCCGGGCGGGCCGCGCCCGGGACGGAGGGGCTCCGCGTGGAGGATATGTGAGCCCGGGGACTCGTCGTTTATTTATTTGCGCTTGTCCGGTTTGGTGCGTGACTTCCGTGCCAGGATGGGTTAATGGCGATCAGCGATATCGACGAGGCGGCGCTCGCGGCGAAGTTCGAGGTGA
>JAFMRC010000071.1 GCA_017354375.1 Nocardiopsaceae bacterium
GCCGTGAAGGCCTTCGCCAGCGCCCAGCCGGCCGGCGACCACGCCGCGTACGCCGTCGGCTGCCAGGCGAGGTCGAGGCCCTCAAGCACGAACCCGGTCACGACGAGGAAGAACAGCGTCCAGAGGAACACCCAGTCACCGACGATGTACCCGGTGCGGTCGTAGGTGCCGGGCGCGCGGTCCGGGCGCCGGTAGTCCAGCCGGAACGGCTTGCGGATGCCCCGCTGCACGGCCATCAGGCACAGCCCGGCGAGCAGGGCGAGCCCGCCGGCGTCCAGGCAGAGCTTGTAGCCGAGGTAGAAATCCCCCTGCCAGAACGTCCAGCCGAACGCCGGCTTGGTGAAGTCGGTCTGGAATCCGAGGATCGTCGTGCCGATGAAGAGGACGGCGAACCCGTAGAAGATCATCGTGTGGGCCGCGCCGGCCAGGGGGGCTCGCCGCCGGATCGAGGACTGGCTGGCCACGGTCGCCAGCATCCGCCTGGCCCGCGGCCACAGCGATGGAAGGATGCTCTCCCGCCGTCCCCTGGCGTACTTGGCGATGAGGATCGCCACCCCCCAGGCGAAGATCGCGGTGGAGACCACGACCAGCCCGTACCAGATCACGACCTCAAGGTGGCTGAGGCCGGCGAACTCCTGGCGGGTCTCGGTCATCAGAAGAGCTTCTCCAGTTCCCGCGCCACGTCGAACAGGTCGGCGACGGCTCCGTAATGGGCGACGCCGAAGATCGACGCCTCCGGATCGCTGTTCACCGCGATGATCAGGTCGCTGGACTTCATCCCGGCCAGGTGCTGCACGGCGCCGGAGATCCCGAGCGCCAGGTAGACCTTGGGCTTGACCGTCTTGCCCGACTGGCCCACCTGCCGGGCGCTCGGCAGCCAGCCGGAGTCGATCAGCGGGCGCGATCCGGCCAGGGTGGCCGACATCTTCCGCGCCAGCGCCTCGAAATAGGGAACGTCGTCCTTGCTCTCGACGCCGCGGCCGATCGATAGCAGGAATTCCGCGGTGGTGATGTCGATGTCGGAGGCCGGCGCCTCCGCGAACTCCCGGTGCCGGGCGCGGGAGGACCCGGGCTCGCCGACAGTGGCCTGGGTAACCTTCGCGCCGCCCGGCCCGGTCGCCGCGGGCCACGCCGTGGGGCGGAGCATGATCAGCGCCGGGCGGCCGGCGGGCAACTCGACCTCGGCGTGCACCTTGCCCCCGTACATGGCGCGGCGGCAGACGATCCGGTCGCCGTCGCCGCCCTCGCGGGCGAGCCCGAACACGTCGCTGGCGAAGCCGAGGCCCAGCTTGGCGGCGATCGCGGGACCGTATCCCATCCCGTTGACGGTGAAGCCGAGCAGAACGGCGGCTGGATCGCGCTCGGCGATCAGCGCCTCGACGGCCCGCTGGTAGACGTCGTTCTCGAATTCCGCGGTGGCCGTCCGGACCTCGACGATCTCATCGACGCCGGCCACGTCGACGCCCGCGCGCAGCGCGGCCGGGTCGGCGCCGAGCACCGCGACGGTCACCGGCCCGCCCAGTTCCGCCGCCGCCGTGATCAGCTCCCGGGTCACGTCCCTGACCGAGCCCCGCAACTGCTCGGCGACGACCAGGACACCTTTCACGACAGCCGCTCCTTCACGATCTCGGCGATCCGGGCGGCTATCTCGGCTGGCTCGCCGTCCAGCATCCTCGCCCCCTCGCCCCGCGGCGGGGCATACATCCGCCGAACGGAGCATGCCGGCTGCCCCGCCGGCGAGGGCCGCACCACCGCCAGCTCCTTCTCCCGGGCCTGCTTGATGGCGCGCAGGTTCGCGTACCGCGGCTCGTTGATCCCCGTCTGCACGGTCAGCAGCGCGGGGACATCCACCTCGGTGACATCGACGAGCCCGCCCTCCAGCTCGCGGTGCACCACGGCGGTTGGCTCGCCATCGGTGTGGTCGATCCTGGTGACGACCGCGACCCGGGGCAGCCCGAGCAGTTCGGCCAGCGCCGTCCCGGTCGCGGCCTGAACCGAGTCGCTCGACTGCACGCCGGTGAGCACGAGGTCGGGTTGTTCCGCGCGGACCGGCTCGGCCAGCGCGCGGGCGACCGTGATCGGGTCGGCCAGGGCTCCCGGGCCGGCCTCGACCCGGATCGCCCGGTCGGCGCCCATCGCCAGGCAACGCCGCAGCACATCGGCGGCGCTCTCGTCGCCCACCGTGACGACGACCACCTCTCCACCGGCTCCATCGGCGGACCGCTCGCGGATCCGCAGCGCCTCCTCGGTGGCGTGCGCATCCCACTCGTTCAGCGACAGCTCGAGGAAGTCGGGGTCCACGTCCCGGCCGTCGTCGGTGAACTCGACCTCATCGCCGAGCGCCAGCACCTGCTTGACGCACACCACTATCTTCATCGGATTCCCCCGTCAGCTGAGCTTGGCCCGCTCGCGCCCGGGCTGGTAGACGGGATGCCCGGTGACCTCGCCGGGTACCGTCCGGCCGCCGAAGCGGGCCCGCACCGGCGTTCCCTGCTTCGCGTGGTCCTTGTCGACCTTGGCCAGGCCCAGCGTCCGGCCGGCTAGGTAGGGCGAGGCGATCGCCTGGGTGACGACGCCCGCCTCGGCGCCGTCGACGTAGAGAGCCGCGCCGGTCGCCTCGGCTCCGCCGTCGTCGAGGACCACGCTGGTGAGCCGCAGCCGGGTGGCCTCCCGGTCGCGCAGCAGCCCTTCCCTCCCCTGGAACTCGCCCTTGTCGAGCTTGACCGCCCAGCCCAGGCCGCACTCGTACGGGGAGACCGTGGAGTCGTACTCGACCCCGCCGATGATGAAGCCGCCCTCGATGCGGAACAGGTCGAGCGCGTCCATCCCGATGACCTTCATCCCGGCCGGGCCGCCGGCCTCGACGAGGAGGTCCCACAGTTCCAGCGCGCGGTCGCGATCCACCCATAGCTCGTAGCCCAGCTCGGCGGTGTAGCCCATCCGGGTCAGGAACACGGGGATGCCGCCGATCCGCACGTCTTCGGTGAACCGGTAGTAACCGAGCGCCGTGCCGGAGATGTCCGCGCTGGCCAGCGGGGCGAGGATGTCACGGCTGGCCGGTCCCTGCACGCACAGGTGCGGCATGGCGTCGGTGAACTCGCGCACCTCAACGCCGAATGCCGGGGCCCGCTGCGCGAGGATCTCGACGTCCCGGTCGTTGGCGCCGCAGAACCGGACGTGGGTGGGGTCGCGCATCATCACGGTGCAGTCGTCGATCATCTTGCCGTCCGCGTCGCACAGCGCGCCGTAGGCGATGCGGCCCGGGCGCAGCTTGGCCACGTCCCTGGTGACGATCGAGTTGACCAGCTCAACGGCGCGCTCGCCGTTGACGTCGACCTTGCGGAGCATGGAGAAGTCCATCAGGCCCGCGGTTTCGCGCACCGCCCGGTACTCCTCGATCGCGTCGGTCACCACCGTGGGAGCCCAGTAGCCGAACAGGTCCATCCACTGTCCGGTCAGCGCCTCCAGGCGTGGGTGGAATCCACTCTCCTTGGTCATGTGCGCTCCCTCGCGGCTCGGGCCGAACGCGCTCGGCGAGAAACCTTAATATGAAACTTCGTTTCCTCTAGTTATACATACTGCCAAGCATACTAACCGCTTCCGATGCGGCCGGGAAGCCCCTTCCCGTGCGTCGCCGCGAGTGCGATACTGCGCCCGTGGCACCACGTGACCAGCGGCCGGCCAGGGAAAGGCTCGGCCATGAGCGCCCCGGGACGGTGCTGCATGGCCCGCCGATCTCGGTGAGCTGCCAGTGCGGAACCCGCCGTGACCTCAAGTACGGCGAGGCATGGGAATGCGGCTGCGGGCGGCGCTGGGACACCACCCAGATCCCGCGGGAGCAGTACGCGCGGATCCGCGGCATCCAGCTCCGCTTCCGGGCGCTGCCCATCGGGCTCGGCCTGGCCGTGGCCTGCGCGGCGGCCTTCTTCGTGGCCACCGGCAACGCGTTCTCGCTGTTCATCCTCATGCCGTGCGCGCTCATCGGCTGGATGACGCTCATCCGCCCGGCGCACCGGCGCCGTTACCGGGCCGCCATCGCCGACCTCCCGGAGTGGACGCTGCGCGCCGACCGGTCCCCGCGCGACGGGTGCCCGTGAGGCCTTCCCCGCGGACGATACAGGACTTACACTCCTGAGAAACGTCGGATCAGATTAGTAAACATACCGAGAGTATCCGTTTACGGCTGGCCGGCGCGTCCGCGCGCGAGGAGGTCGCAGATGGCAGACGGCGAAGCGGCTCGCTTCGATACGGCCACGGCCGTGGTCGAGGAGCGGCAGCTCCTGAAGGCGATGTCCTGGTGGGACGGCTTCATGGTGGCGCTGGCCAACCCCGGCTTCCTCGTGGCGGCGCTGGGCGGCTCGATCGTCGGCCTCGGCACGCTCGGCGCGGTGATCATCTGGACGATCTCCGTCGCGCTCGGCATGTTCCAGAACTCGGTCTACGCCGAGCTGGCCACGATGTTCCCCACCAAATCGGGCGGCATCTCGCTGTTCGCGCACGAGGCCTGGCGGAAGTACTTCTCGCCCATCGGCGCGCTGGCCACGTTCGGCTACTGGTTCGCCTGGTCGACCGTGCTGTCGATCAGCGGCCTGATCGCCGGCACCCTGCTGCAGACGCAGTTCTTCTCGTCGGTGAACTTCAACCTCACCGGCGGGCACTTCCATCTCGACCTGCCCATCCTCATCGGCGTGGTCTTCGTGTGCCTGGTGTGGTTCTTCGGCGCCCGCGGGATCCGGTCCTCGGTGTGGTTCTCCTACGTGACCGGCATCCTGCTGATGGTCCCGCTGTTCGTGATGATGTTCCTGCCCTATGCCACCGGAACGTGGCATCCCGGCAACCTGCAGTGGAACGTGGGCAGCGGCTTCAATGGCTTCGCCCTCGTGGTCACCTGGCTGTACTTCATGGGATGGTCGTCCTACGGCTTCGAATCGGTGGCCGCCTTCGCGCCGGAGTACCGCAACACGCGCACCGACACGCCCCGGGCCCTCTACGCCTCCGCGGCCTTCTCGGTCTTCATTTACGCCCTGCTGCCGCTCGGCCTGGGCGGGACGCTCAGCACCCAGCAGGTGGCGAGCGACCCGACGGCCATCGCCTTCTACGCCACCGCGCTGGATGGCATCGCCGGCCATGTCGTCGGCAGTGCCCTGGTCATCTGCATGGTCTTCGGCATCGTGCTCACCATGGAGACCGCGACGATGGACGGCTCCCGGGCGCTGTACGGGATCGCCAAGGACGGCATGACGATCAGGTGGCTGGCCGTGCTCAACAAGCACCATGTGCCCGGCCGCGGGATGATGGTCGACGGGCTGATGAACATCTTCCTCATCGTGTTCTTCGGGAGCGCGATCCAGATCATCGCCGCGGGCAACCTCGGGTACATGCTCTCGCACTTCTTCGCCCTGTCCGGCTTCCTGCTCCTGCGCAAGGACCGGCCGAACTGGCCGCGCCCCATCAGGCGCTCGGCCATCTGGCTGCCGATCGCCGGGATACTCGCGCTCGCCAACCTGATGTTCGTCGTGCTCGGCGGGTTCGTCTTCGCCAACACCTACGGCTACGGCCTGAGCAAGACGTGGGTCGGCGTTGGCGTGCTGTGCATCTCACTTGTCCTGTACTTCTACCGCAAGGTCATCCAGGACCGTCAGCCGCTCGGGCTGCGGCAGCCGGTGTCGCAGTACCCCACCGAGGAGGAGGCCGCCGCCTTCGCCGCCGAGCCCCGTTCGGCCTAGCCCGATTCCCGAATCTGAGCTATGACACGAATGGACGACAAGTCATAGCGAGAGGCGCCGTCATGACGATCACGCGCGAACACGCCAACACCTCGCAAAAAGGGACGGACAGCCCTCTCTCGATGATATGGGCCGAAATCACTGGTGTATGTCAATTGTCATGCGTTCACTGTTATGCCGGGTCTGGGCCGGATGGCACGCACGGCACCATGACGCCCGACGACTGGGAACGGGTGCTAACGGAGGCCGCTGGGCTCGGCTGCCAGCACGTCACCTACATTGGTGGCGAGCCGCTCATGTATCCCGCGCTTCCTCGCCTCGTCCGCCACGCCTTGGGCCTGGCCTTGGAAGTTGAGGTCTACACCAACCTCGTCCACGTCAGCCCGGATCTGTGGGAGCTGTTCGAGCTTCCGGGAGTGCATTTGGCGACGTCGTGGTACAGCAACGACCGTGGGGAACACGAGCAGATCACCGGACGCGATACCTTCCGCCAGACGCTCGGCAACATCGAGGAGGCGACCCGGCGCGGCGTCCCGCTGAGGGTCGGCATGGTGGACGGCATCATGCCAGGCCAGAAAACGGAGGAAGGTGAGCGAGAACTGCGGGTGCTCGGGGTCACGACGATCGGCACCGACCGGCTGCGGAAGTTCGGCCGGGGTTCAGCCGGGTCGCCGGACGAGGCGGATACCTGCGGCGCGTGCGGCCACGGTAATGCCGCGATATTGCCTGACGGGACTGTCGCGCCGTGCATCTTCACCCGGGCAGCGGCGGCGGGAAACGTACTTACCGCGCCTCTCGGCGGCGTACTCACCGACGGCGCTTTCGCGGCGCAGGTCGCGCGGCTGGACTCGCTGCGCCCGGCGGCCTGGCCGTGCGTCCCGAACATGTGCGATCCGCAGTGCGGCCCGTCGTGCGGCCCTGCATGCCGCCCGGCCGGAAACTGCCGGCCTACCGGAGCCTGCGCGCCTGACTACCGGTGACCGCATGCCGCAGCCTGATGTAATGGGGTGCATGTTCGTCAGCAGCGTGTCAGTCGAGCGGGACCTGGTCAGCGAATCTGGCTGGGAGCAGTGGCCGTTCACCGTCCCGTGTGTCACCGCGATCGCCCGGGGCGGGCTGGACCTGACCCGTCCGGTCACGTTCCTGGTCGGGGAGAACGGTTCGGGTAAATCCACGCTGGTGGAAGCGATCGCGGAAGCCTACGGGCTGGACGCGCGCGGCGGCCGGGCGGGTCGGAAGTACGGCAACAACCGGGAAAAGACCCCGCTCGGCACGGTGCTGCGGCTCGGGCTCACTCGCGAGGGCGCGAAGATGAGAGCAGGTTCACGCTCCCGGCAGAAGGGCTACTTTCTGCGGGCTGAGACCGCGTTCGGGTTCGCCGAGGTGGTTTCCGGAATGAGCGGATACTGGGAAGAGAGCCTGGCCGAGCGCAGTCACGGCGAAGGGTTCCTGGTGATCTTCGAATCGATGTTCCGCGAGCCAGGGCTGTACCTGATGGACGAGCCGGAAGCGGCCCTGTCGTTCAGCTCGTGCCTTCGCCTGGTCACGCTGATGCACCAGCTTGCCGAGACCGGGGCACAGATCATCTGCGCTACTCACTCTCCGGTTCTCGCGTCAGCGCCCGGCGCGGACATCATCGAAGTCGGCGAGTACGGGTACCGGCGAGCCGAGTGGGGAGAACTGGACCTCACCGATCACTGGCGCCGCTACCTCGCCAACCCCGACTCGTACCTGCGGCACTTTCTCGGCGCGGCCGGGGCACTCTGACCGGGACAGAGACAGGCATGCCAGCAGAAGGCGCCGACGTGACCTGGCGGAACTGGATGACCGACCTGCTCTCCGCCGCAGCAGAGCGCTTCAGCCTGGTCATCACCGGATCGCCGACCTGGGGCTGGCGTGACCGCTCCGCTGGCGTGCCTGCGAAGCGGTCCGGCGGGTCGCGATGGCTGCGGGTGGTCACTGAATCCCTCCAGTGGGCACACGGCGACTGGTGGACCGGCAACATTGACGCCAACGTCATCACCGGCGTCGCCAAGCCAACGGTGCTGGACTCGGCCGAATGGGAGGAAGGCCCGCGCCGGATACGCGCTGAGGTCATGACGCTGGCGCCCGGGTACCCGTGCTCGCCAACCGACATGATCACTGCGGAACTCGAACTGCCCGCACGGTGGTGGCCGGACTTGCGGCAGTCACTGCAAGCCATCTCGGCTGCCCGGACCAGCCGCGAATGCGTTGATGCCGCCCAGCTAGCCGACCGCATCCGCCGGTTCGGCACGGAGCCAGACCTCAGCGCCGTCCAGTGGGAAACCGTGCATGGTGACCTGCACTGGGCCAACCTGATGCAGCCGCAACTCGCGATCCTTGACTGGGAATGGTGGGGATGCGGACCAGCCGGCCTAGACGCGGCAACCTTGTACTGCTACAGCCTCTCCGCACCCGCAACCGCGCGGCGAGTCCATGACACATTCCGCGACATTCTCAGCGCGCCCCAGGGAGCCATAGCGCAGCTCTACGCATGCTCCCGGTTGCTGGCGCGAACCGAGCACGGAGACCATCCCCAGCTCGCACCGCTGCTGCGCCGCCACGGCAAGCGACTGGCGCGCGCCCTGTAAGGCGGACGGGCGGATTTAGCAGTAGCCGCTCAACGGGACCGGGGCGGCGCGGGGTGGGCTACTTTATGACCCAGAAGATCAGGTAGCCGGCCAGCATGACCAGCAGGCCGCCGGCCAGGGCCAGGTAGGGCCGGATGCCGGCCCTCTTGGCGGCCAGGGTGGCCTCGCCCTCGGGGATCAGGTCGGCCAGCATGTGGGCGGGGAAGCGGCCCTTGTCGGTGACGTGATGCCGGTACAGGAAGACCGGGATCGCGATCAGGGCCGAGACCAGGCCGGCCAGCAGGGTGCCCTTGCCCCAGGCGTTCGCGCCGGCGCCGAGCAGGAACATGTTGACGTAGGCCATGCAGACGCCCAGGACGAAGAGCGGGCGCGGCGCCTTGTACGGGCGGGGGACGCGCGGGTTGTCCACGCGGTGGATCCAGCCGGCGTTCAGGTTGAAGAAATTGAAAATCATGTAGTTACAGTTCGACACCGCCAGCACGAAGATGTAGTTGGACATCAGCAGCAGGACCAGGTTGAGGCCGAGGTCCGTCCACATCGCGTAGGTGGGCACCTTGTGCTTGTTCAGGTGGGACAGGTACCTGGGGAGCCAGCCGTCCTCACCGCCCTGGAACAGGGTGCGGGAGGATCCCGACATGGCGGTCATGACCGCCAGGATGAGCGTGAAGATCAGCAGGACGACGAAGACCTTCGTCACCACGGGGCCGCCGTGCAGCATTCCCGCCAGGGCGCTGCCGACGCCGGCGCCGGAGTCGATGCCAGGCGCCAGCATCGCGCGCGTGCCGAGGACTCCCTGGAAGACGAACGGGATGAGGAAGTAGGCGGCGATGCAGAAGACCCCGGACCACAAGATCGCGCGGACCATGTCCCGGCCCGGGTTCTTGAACTCGCTCATGTAGCAGACCGCGGTCTCGAAGGCGTAGGCCGACCAGCCGGCGATGAACAGGGCGCCCAGGAAGAACGTCCATCCGGTGACGTCCCAGCGGCCGTTGACCGGGACGAACGGCGTGAAGTTCCTCATCACGACGGACCCGGTGAACAGCGGCACCAGCGTGACGACCAGCAGGGGCACCAGGGTGGCGACGGTGAGCACGGTCTGGATGCGGGCGGTCCGCAGGATGCCGCGATGCTGGATGTTCCAGACGGCGAGCAGGATGACCGCCCCGATGATGAACGTCGCGTTGATCCGGATCGTCAGCCCCGACTGCAGGAAGCCCAGGTTCACCAGCGTGACCTGCCAGGTGTTCACCGGCGACGCGGGGCTGAAGAAGACCGAGAGCAGGTACCCGGCGCCCAGGCCGGAGCCGATGGCCAGCACCGGCGTCCACGCCAGCCAGTTGCACCACAGCGAGACCGGCGCCGCCAGGTTGGTGTACCGGACCCACGCCGTCGCCCCGTGCACGGCGGTGCCGCCGGACTTCCGGGGATGCAACCCCGCGATCTCGGCGAACACGAACGCGTCGATGAACCCGATCAGCACCGAGATCGTCCAGGCCAGGACGGCCACCGGGCCGGTGAGCGCGGACACGCCGCCCATCGAGAACAGGACCAGGGCGGGCACCCCGGCCGCGACGAAGAAAGCGCCCGCCCAGCTCAGGTCACGGCGCATGTTCGTGTGCTTCCGTGAGGCCTGGTAGGACTCGCCCGCCAGGCGCTCCGGGCTCCCCGGGCTCCCCGAACTCCTCGTCATGTCGGGTCGGCTGGCCGGGGCGGACTCCAGTTCGCGCCGACCGTGGCCGATCCGTCGCGCCAGGAGCCGAGCTCAGCCTGCGGGAACTTGGCGTGCTGGTGCTTGAGCCAGATCCCGTAGGAGTTGCCCTCGCGCAGGTGCTTGATCAGCACCTTCCGGGCGAACTCGTTCTCCCTTCCCTCCGGGATCTCGAAGTAGATCTTCAGGAACGCGTTGGTGTACCGGTCGAAGACGGCGTTGACCCCGTCTTCCGTCATCAGCTCGATGTCCTCAAGCCAGTTCAGGTCCTGGCCGGGCGTCGCCTCGCCGAGATCGACGTCCTCGACCAGGGACCGGTCGAACTGGTAGGGGAACGTGCGGCCGGTGAGCTCCTCGGTGTCGATGCTCTGACTGCCCGACGTCATCATGCCCCGCCCTGCGGCCCGTCGTCGGCCAGGTGCTTTCCTAGCATATCCCTGATCTCGGTCAACGCGTTCTCCTCGGTGACTCCGGGAATGTAGTCCGTGCCCGCCAGCGGCACCTTGGCCATCGCCGCCGCCTCGGTGGTCAGCGCGCACAGGTCCTCCGGCTCCAGGCTGTGCACGTTGGTCTTGCCGCAGGCCCGGGCCAGCATCTGCACCTCGAGCGTGAGGGTGTGCAGGAAGTTGTAGACGCGCTCCGCGGCCTCGTCCACGACCAGCCTGCGCCGCAGCTCGGGATCCTGGGTGGCCACGCCGACCGGGCACCGGCCGGTATGGCAGTGGTAGCACTGGCCGGCCTTGACCCCGACCGTGCCCTCGTAGTCGGTGACCCCGGGGATCTCCTTGTTGCAATTCAGCGCCATGAGCGCGGAATGCCCGATGGCGACGGCCTTCGCGCCGAGGGCCAGGCACTTGGCGATGTCGCCCCCGTTGCGGATGCCGCCGGCCACCACCAGGTCGATCTCGTCGGCCAGGCCGACGTCCTCCAGCGCCCGGCGGGCCTCGGGAATGGCCGCCATCAGGGGGATCCCCGTCTCCTCGGCGGCGATGTGCGGCCCCGCCCCGGTACCGCCCTCCGCGCCGTCGAGGTAGATGGTGTCCGGGCCGCACTTGGCCGCCATCCGCACGTCGTCGTAGACCCGGGCGGCACCGAGCTTGAGCTGGATCGGCACCTGGTAGTCGGTCGCCTCCCGGATCTCCTGGATCTTCAGCGACAGGTCGTCGGGCCCGAGCCAGTCCGGGTGGCGGGCCGGGCTGCGCTGGTCGATGCCGGCCGGCAGCGACCGCATCTCGGCCACCTGCTCGGTCACCTTCTGGCCCATGAGGTGCCCGCCCAGGCCCACCTTGCAGCCCTGCCCGATGAAGAACTCCACGCAGTCGGCGAGCATCATGTGGTGCGGGTTGAACCCGTACCGGCTCTGGATGACCTGGTAGAACCACTTGGTGGACAGGTCGCGCTCGGGCGGGATCATCCCGCCCTCGCCGGAGCAGGTCGCCGTGCCGGCCATGGACGCGCCCTTGGCCAGCGCCATCTTGGCCTCCAGGGACAGCGCCCCGAAGCTCATCCCGGTGATGTACACGGGGATGTCCAGCTCGACCGGCTTCTTGGCGAAGCGGGCGCCGAGCACCGTCTTGGTCTCGCACTTCTCGCGGTAGCCCTCGATCACGAAGCGGGTCAGCGTGCCCGGCAGGAACATCAGCTCGTCCCAGTGCGGGATCGGCTTGAACATCGAGAAGCCGCGCATCCGGTACCGGCCAAGCTCGGACTTGATATGGATGTCGTCGATGACCTCGGGGGTGAAGATCCGGCTGTGCCCGAGGGGACGGGAGAGTCCGCCGTTGGCGTCGTTCATGCTTACAGGACCAGCTTCCGCTCGCTCGGCTCCAGGTTGTCGTAGTTCCACAGCTTGCGGCCGCAGGTGAACTTGCGGAACGAGGCGGGCCGGTCCAGCTGGTAGATCCGGAACTTCCGGTCGATCAGTTCCTCGTCGGCCGCGGTGAACTCCGCCTCCACGCAGTCGACGCCCAGCGAGGCGATCGCGCCGCCGACGTAGATCGCCCCGTCGTACATCGAGTCGCCCAGGCCCGCTCCGACGTCGCCGCAGATGATCTGCCGGCCGCGCTGCAGCATGAATCCGGTCATCGACCCGGCGTTGCCGCCGACGATGATCGTGCCGCCCTTCTGGTCGATCCCGGTGCGCGCGCCCACGTGGCCGCGGACCACCAGGTCCCCGCCGCGCATCGCCGCTCCGGTGAGCGATCCGGCGTTCTTGTCGACCACCACGACCCCGGACATCATGTTCTCCGCCGCCGACCAGCCAACCCGCCCGGTGATGTGGATCTCCGGGCCGTCGATCAGCCCGCAGGCGAAGTAGCCCAGGCTGCCGGAGATCCGGATCCGGCAGCGCAGCAGCAGGCCGACCGCGATCGAGTGCCGCGCCCTGGGGTTGAGCAGGGTCACGTCGGTGACGCCCGCGGCGAGCAGCCGGCGCAGCTCGAGGTTGATCTGCCGGGTGGTCAGGTCGGCCGCGTCCAGTTCCGCGGACTGGCCGGTGATCACCGCGGTCTCCGGCGCGGTGGCGTCGGGCTCGGCCAGCCCCCGGATGTCGTAGCGCCCGGTGCGAGCCGCGCCGGCCGCCGACGGCCCAGGCCCCGCGTGCGTTACCTGCTCCACACCATCACCTCCCCCTCGTACGGGTCGTAGGTGTCGATCTCGCGGTCCACCACCGCCCGGATCGCGCCCTCCTCGGAGGCCAGGGCCACGATGTCCTCGCCCTGGTAGAGCACCAGCGGCTTGGCCGCCATCTCGTCCTTGGCCATGCCCAGCGCGGTGCCGGTGACGACCAGGTAGGTGAACACGCCGTCCAGGTCGGCCAGGCTCTGCTTCATCGCGGTCTCCAGCGACGCCCCGTCCGCCATGGCCTGGGCCAGGTACACGGCGATGATCTCCGAGTCGCATTCGGACTGGAACCGGTGGCCCAGCCGCTCCAGCCTGCGGCGCCACTGATGGTAGTTCGTCAGCTGCCCATTGTGCACGACCGCGATGTCGGAGAACGGGTAGGCCCAGTACGGGTGCGCGCCCGCGATGTCCACGTCGGATTCGGTGGCCATCCGGACGTGCCCGATGGCGTGCGTCCCGGCGAACCCGTCCAGCCGGTACTGCTCCGACACCGTGGCGGCGTCGCCCAGGTCCTTGACGATCTCCAGCGAGTGGCCGAGCGACAGCACCTCCGCCCCCGGAACGTCCTCGACGTAGTCGGCCAGCGGCTTGAGCTCTCCGTCGTAACGGAACATGGCGCGGTAGGCGTACTCCGACTCGCCGTCGATTCGGTCGATCGTCGCGCCGATCTTGGCCAGCCGGGACTCCACCTCGCGCACGCTGCGCGCCAGCCGCTCGCTGAAGGAGAAATCCCGCGTGTCGACGGGGTCGGCGAGCTTGAACCGCATCACCAGCTCCTCGCCCGGCTCGCCGTAGAGGGCGTACCCGGTGGAGTCGGGCCCGCGATGCTTCATGGCCTGCAGCATGCGCGCCATGTCGCGGCCGATCGGACCCGTGCCCCGCTTGTAGATGATGCCGGCGATTCCGCACATCGCGTGATCCCTTCTAGGGCAGGACGTCCAGGTACTCCCGGACATCCCAGTCCGTGACCGTGGCGCAGAAGCGCTCCCATTCGTCCCGCTTGTAGTGCTCGAACACGGTGAACATGTCGCCGGGAAGCGCCGAGCGGACGACGTCGTCGGCCCGCAGCGCGTCGAGCGCGTCCCCGAGGGTCATCGGGATCCGCCGGACCTGCTTGCCCTCCGACATTGCGTCGTAGATGTTGCGCTCCTCGGGCGGCCCCGGGTCGAGGGTGCGCTGGATGCCGTCGCGCATGGACACGATCAGCCCGGCCATCGACAGGTACGGATTGACCGTGGAGTCGACCGAGCGGTACTCGAACCGGCCGGGCGCGCTGACCCGCAGCGCCGTGGTGCGGTTCTGGAACCCCCAGTCGGCGTACAGCGGCGCCCAGAACCCGGTGTCCCACAGCCGCCGGTAGGAGTTGACCGTCGGCGCGGTCAGGCAGGTCAGCGCGTCGAGGTGCTCAAGCACCCCGCCGATCGCGGTCAGCCCGAGCTTGCTCGGCATCCGCGGGTTATCGCCGTCCGGCAGGAAGGCGTTGGCGTCGCCCTCCCACAGCGAGATGTTGTGATGGCAGCCGTTGGCGGAAACGCCCATGAACGGCTTGGCCATGAAGCACGGGAAGGCGCCGAACTCGCGGCCCACCTGGCGGCAGACCTGGCGGTAGGTGGTGAGCCGGTCGGCGGTGTGCTCGGCCCGGTCGAACTGCCAGTTCAGTTCCAGCTGGCCGGGCGCGTCCTCGTGGTCGCCCTGGATCATGTCCAGGCCCATCGCGGTCCCGTACTCGATCACCCGGTGGATCAGCGGCTGCAGTTCGGAGAACTGGTCGATGTGGTAGCAATAGGGCTTGGTCTTGCCCTCGACCGAGGGGGTGCCGTCCGGGTTGAGCCGCAGCCACATCATCTCCGGCTCGGTGCCGACCCGCAGGTGGAGCCCGGTCGCCCGCTCGAAGTCGGCGTGGATCCGCGTGAGGTTGCCCCGGCAGTCGGAGGTCAGGTAGGCGCCCGGATCAACATCCTCCTCCCGGCCGCGGAACAGCGTGCAGAACACGCGCGCGGTGCGGGTGTCCCACGGCAGGACGCAGAAGGTCTCGACGTCCGGGATTCCGACCAGCTCGCGGGCCTCCGCGCCGTAGCCGATGTACTCGCCGTGCCGGTCGGTGAACAGGTTCGCGGTCGCCCCGTAGACGAGCTGGAAGCCGCCGTGGGCGAACCGCTCCCAGTGCGCGGCCGGGACCCCCTTGCCCATGATGCGACCGGTGACCGAGACGAATTGCAGGTAGATGTACGTGACGTCGCCGTCGTCGATCTCCCGTCGGACCTCGGCGATCCGCTCCTCCCGGCCGGGCTGGCCGAGGAAGGCCTCAAGGTCGGTGCTCATGAACTCGCCTCCAGTCCTGTTGTCCACGAGCAGTAAACCATGTCTCATTAGAGGAGACAAGGCTTGCATTCCGCTACAGTGGGACATCGTGGCCGGTACCGATGAAGACACCATGGCCGACGCCGACGTGTCCGACGCCGACGAATCTGGCGGGCTAGAAGAGGCCCTCGCCGCGGTCATCGCCGAGCGGGTCAGGGAGTTCCGCCAGCGGCTCGGCTGGACGGTGAGCCGGCTCGCGGCCGACAGCGGCCTGTCGAAGGCCATGCTGTCCAAGATCGAGAACATGCAGGCGTCGCCGAGCCTGGCCACGCTGGCCCGGCTGTCGGAATCGCTGTCCGTCCCGCTGACCGCGTTCTTCCGCGGGCTGCCGGAGGAGCAGGACGTCGTGTTCGTGAAGGCGGGCGGCGGGCTTGAGATCCACCACAGCGGGTCCGGCACCGGCCAGCGATACCAGTTGCTCGGCTCGCTGCGGGCCCCGCACGACACGCTGGAGCCGCTGCTGGTCACGCTGACCGAGCGGACCGACGTCTTCCCGCTGTACCAGCACGCGGGGGCCGAGATCATCTTCATGATCTCCGGGAAGATGGAGTACACCTGCGGCGGGACCCGGTACCTGCTCGAACCGGGTGACGCCATCCACTTCGTCGGCGAGGCCATGCACGGCCCGAGCGAGCTGATCTCCCTGCCGATCCAGTTCCTCGCGGTCAAGTCGGTCAGCGCCGGCTGAGGATGGTTGTTTCATAACAGTAGCCATCGTTTACTGAAAACCGTATCCTGGTCACATGATGACCAAGCCGTCGCGATACTCCGCGTTCAGCCTGCTGCGTCACGGGATCGGGCACTCCGGCTGGCCGCGGGCCTGGCGATCGCACCCGCTCAAGCCGAGCTACGACGTGGTGATCATCGGCGGCGGCGTGCACGGCCTGGCGGCCGCGTACTACCTGGCCGTCAACCACGGCATCCGGGACGTCGCGGTGCTGGACAAGAGCTACCTCGGCAGCGGCGGGTCCGGCCGGAACACCGCGATCCTGCGATCGAACTACCTGACCCCGGAGGGCGTCCGGTTCTACGACCGCTCGATGCGGCTCTACCGGCACCTGGCCTCCGACCTGAACTTCAACGTGATGTTCTCCCGGCGCGGCCACCTGACGCTCGCCCACAACGACGGCTCGCTGCGGACGATGCGCTGGCGGGCCGAGGTGAACAAGCTCCAGGGCGTCGATTCCGAGGTCATCGGCCCCGGCGAGATCAAGAAGCTGGTGCCCCACCTGGATACCTCGGCCGGCGCCCGCTACCCGATCCTCGGCGCGCTCTACCACCCGCCGGGCGGCATCATCCGGCACGACGCCGTGGTCTGGGGCTACGCCCGCGCCGCCGACGCCAACGGCGTTCACCTGCACCAGGACACCGAGGTGACCGGGATCGAGACCCGCGACGGCCGGGTGACGGGCGTGCGCACCACCCGCGGCGACATCTCCACGCCGGCCGTGCTGAACTGCACCGCCGGCTGGTCCACCCTGATCTCGGACATGGCCGGCGTGGACCTGCCGGTCACCACGTCGCCGTTGCAGGCGGCGGTCACCGAGCCGGTCAGGCCCTTCCTGGACGCGGTCGTGGTGTCCGGCACCCTGCACGTGTACGTCAGCCAGACCGACCGCGGCGAGCTGGTCTTCGGGGCCAGCGTGGACCCCTTCACCTCGTACTCGATGCGCGGGTCCCTCGAGTTCGCCGAGGGGCTGGCCGGGCACGTGCTCGAGCTGATGCCGGCGCTGTCGCGGATGCGGCTGCTCCGGCAGTGGGCGGGCCTGTGCGACATGACCCCGGACTTCTCCCCGATCATGGGCCCCACCCCGGTCGACGGCTTCTACGTGGACGTCGGCTGGGGAACCTACGGGTTCAAGGCCGGGCCGGTCTCGGGCGAGGCCATGGCGGACTGCATCGCCCACCAGCGCCCGCCGGAGATCATCTCCGCGTTCGGGCTCGACCGCTTCACCGAGGGACGGCTGGTCGGCGAGAAGGGCGCCGCCGCCGTCGGCCACTGACCGAGAGGAACTCCATGATCCAGCTTCCCTGCCCGTGGTGCGGCCCGCGCAACGCCAGCGAGTTCGCCCACCGCGGCGAGGTCGTCCCCCGGCCCGACGTGGCCACGGCCAGCATCACCGAGTGGCGGCGCTACCTCTACTTCCGCCGCAACGCGCTCGGCTGGGTGACGGAGACCTGGTACCACGCCGCGGGCTGCCGGCGCTTCTTCACGGTCGAGCGGAACACCCAGACCAACGAGGCCCGGCTGGCTCCGCGCCCGGAACCGGAACCGGCTCCCCGCTCGGAGGACGCGCGATGATCGGCCGAAACCGCCTGCCGGCCCAGCGCGGCGAGGTCATCGACCGCTCCGCCGTCCTGTCGTTCACCTGGAACGGCCGGCCCTGCCAGGCGTATGCGGGCGACACGATCGTCTCGGCGCTGGCCGCGTCCGGCGAGCGCGTGTTCTCCCGCAGCTTCAAGTACCACCGCCCGCGCGGGCTGCTGACCGCCAGCTTCCACGACCCGGGCTGCATGGTGCAGGTCGGGGACGAGCCCAACGTGCGCGGCGCGCACCGGCTGGCCGAGGCGGGCATGCGGGTATCGGCGCAGGACGCCTGGCCCTCGCTCCGGTTCGACATCAAGGCCGTGAACCGGTTCGCCGGCCGGTTCCTGTCGGCCGGCTTCTACTACAAGACGTTCATGCAGCCAGAATTCCTCTGGCCGGCCTACGAGAAGGTGCTGCAGCGATTCGTGCACGCCGGGGCCATCTCGCCGGACACGCCGCGCGCCGATGTGGACAAGCGCTACGCCCACCCGGACGTGCTGGTCGCGGGCGGCGGCCCGGCGGGCATCGCCGCCGCGGTG
>JAFMRC010000507.1 GCA_017354375.1 Nocardiopsaceae bacterium
CCCGCCGGGCGGTCCCGGCGCTGCGCGCCTCGCTGGCGGCCGAGCCGGCCGACCTGGTGCTCAGCGTGTTCGCCACCGGCGCGCTCGCCGCCGCGCGGCTGAAGCACGAGGCGCCCGAGCGCCGCACGGTCGTGTACTGCCCGGATGTCACAGCGCACAAGCTGTGGGTGCACGAGGGCACCGACCTGTTCCTCGTCAGCTCCCCGGCCGCGGCGGCGTCGGTGCGCCGGTTCCGGCCGCGGGCGCCGGTCGCGATCGTGCCGCCGCCGGTCCGTGCCGCGTTCTACGCCGCGCCCTCGCGGGTCTCGGCCCGAGAGGGGCTTCGGATACCGCCCAAGGCGAGCTGCGTGCTGCTGATCGACAGCGGCTGGGGATTCGCCCCGTTCGCCGGAGCCGCCGCCGCGCTCGCGGACAGCGGCGTGCGCGTGCTCGCCGTCGCCGGCCGCAACCATGCCGTCGAGCGCCAGCTCAGGGAGGCCGCGACGGCGAAGCGGAACATCATCCCGTTCGGTTATACCAGCCAGGTCCCGGAGCTGATGGCCGCCGCCGACCTCGTCGTCACGCTGCCCGGAGCCTCCACCTGCGCCGAGGCGCGCGTGGTCGGCCGTCGCCTGCTGCTGCTCGACGTGATGCCCGGCCACGGCCGGGACAACCTGCTGCACGAGCTGGAGCAGGGCGGCGCCGGGGTGTGCGGCCCCGCGGCCTCCGACATCGCCGCCAGCGCGCTGGCCATGCTGGACACCGGCCCGCTCGAGGGCGCTGGCTCCCCCGACGGCGCTGGCTCCCCCGACGGCCACGCACCGGGCGCGGGACGCTGGGAGCCGGCGTTCGCCGCCGCCCTGCGGCAGGTGGGCCTGGATCTCGAACCACGATTGGAGGAACCGCGTTGGGAACCGGCATGCGCACGCTCTTCTTGAACCCGCCGGGCTACGAGGGCTTCGACGGCGGCGCCGGCGCCCGCTACCAGGCCAGGCGCGAGATCCGCTCCTACTGGTACCCGACCTGGCTCGCCCAGCCGGCCGCGCTCACGGACGGCAGCGTCCTGGTCGACGCGCCGCCCGCCGGCCTGGGCCTCGCCGACATCGCGCCCCGTGCCCGGGACTTCGACCTGGCCGTGCTGTACACCAGCTCGCCGACGTTCGCCGGGGACGTGAAGGTAGCGGAGGCGATGAAGGAGGCGAACCCCTCGCTGACGATCGGCTTCGCCGGGCCGAAGGTCGCGGTCGAGCCGGAACGGTCGCTGCTCGCCTCACCCGCCATCGATTTCGTCGCCCGGGAGGAATTCGACTTCACCCTGGCGGAGGTGGCGGCGGGCAGGCCGCTGCGGGAGGTCAGCGGGCTGAGCTTTCGCCTACCGAACGGATCGGCCTGTCACAACAGCGACCGGGCACTTCTGGCGGACATGGACGAGTTGCCGTTCGTTACCCCGGTTTACAAGCGGGACCTGCGGATCGAGGACTACTTCATCGGGTACCTGAAGCACCCGTACGTGTCGCTGTATACCGGCCGTGGCTGCCGGTCCCGGTGCACGTTCTGCCTGTGGCCGCAGACGGTCGGCGGGCACCGGTACCGGACCCGGTCGACGGGGAACGTGCTGGAGGAGGCGGCGCTGGCCAAGGAGCTGTTCCCGCGGATGAAGGAGCTGTTCTTCGATGACGACACGTTCACCGACGACCGTCGGCGCGCGGAGGAGATAGCCCGCGGCCTGGGCAAACTGGGCCTGACGTGGTCGTGCAACGCCAAGGCCAACGTGCCCCGGGAGACCCTGAAGGTGATGAAGGACAACGGGCTGCGGCTGCTGCTCGTCGGCTACGAGTCCGGCAACCAGCAGATCCTGATCAACATCAAGAAGGGGCTGCGGGTCGAGCGGGCGAAGCGGTTCGCCGCCGACTGCCGCGACCTGGGCATCACCGTGCACGGCACGTTCATCCTCGGCCTGCCGGGAGAGACGAAGGAGACGATCGCCGAGACCATCGCCTTCGCCCGGGAGGTGAACCCGCACACGCTCCAGGTGTCGGTCGCGGCGCCGTACCCGGGCACGGAGCTATACCGGCAGGCAAAGGAGAACGGCTGGCTGCCGCCGGACGACGGGGACGTGCCCCTGGTGAGCGAATCCGGGACGCAGCTGGCGGCGCTGTCCTACCCGGAGCTGGGAGACGCCGAGATCCTGGACTCCGTGGACGCCTTCTACAAGCGGTTCTACTTCCGGGCGGGGAAGATCGCCGAGATGTCCGCCGAGATGTTCCGGCACCCGGAGATGGCGGGCCGCCGCCTGCGCGAGGGCCGCGAGTTCGCCCAGTTCCTCGGCCGCCGCACCCGCGCCAGCTGACCCCGGCCCCCCGCCGCGCCGTCCCCGCCTCCCGCTGAGCCGTCCCCGCCCCCCGCCTCCGCGGCGCCTCTCGCTCACCCCTCCGCGGACCGAGTGCTCGTTTGGGCTCGCTCTAGCTGGCCCAAGTGCGCGTTCGGCACGATGAGGGGGATGGGCGAGCCGACCCGAGTGCGCACATGGCACGTTGGGCAGCCGGTGGGTAGCCGGACCGAGTGCGCGTTTGGCACGTTGGGCGGGGGCCGCTAGGCGCGGGCGACCTCGTTGACGATCGTGGTGAAGGCGCGGGGGAGGCGCTGGGCGGCGGGCACGATGCGCGGCGCGAGCAGCGGCTGGTGCCGGGACCACAGCAGTCCCGAAGTCAGGAGCCGCGACGTGCGGGTGGCTCGCCGCCAGGCGCGCTCGTAGTCGCCCGGCCGGCCCGCGGCCAGGCACGCCGCGAGTGCCTCGGCCTGGGCGAGTGCCGCCCCGATGCCTTCCCCGGTCAGCGCGTCGGTGTACCCGGACGCGTCGCCGGCCAGCAGCACCCGCCCGGCGGTCCGGCGGGGCACGTCCTGCCGCAACGGCCC
>JAFMRC010000508.1 GCA_017354375.1 Nocardiopsaceae bacterium
GTGCGCAGCGCCGCGGCGGATACCGCCTCCAGCGCGACGCGCGCCTCGCGGGTGAGTACCCGGCCGGCCTCGGTCAGCGTGACCGCGCGGCTGGTCCGTTCGAGCAGGGCGACGCCCAGCCTGCGTTCCAGCCGCCGGACCGCCTTGGACAGCGCGGGCTGGGCGATGCCCAGCCGGGTCGCGGCGCGGCCGAAGTGAAGCTCGTCCGCCACCGCCAGGAAATACGTCAGCTCACGGGTTTCCAGCCGATCCATTCCTCCAGGTTATCGGTCACGGTCCGGCCGGTCTTGGACGCGCGGGGTCCAGCGGTGATGAGCTGAGGCCATCTCATCCCAATGACCGTCGCACGATCCTCTTCGAAGGAGAGCACCATGCCCGCAATCGCGCTCGTCGCCGCCGGCGCCCGCCTCGGCTTGTCCCTTGGTAAGACCTTCGGTGCCCGCGGATTCGAAGTCGCGCTGATCGCCCGCTCACGGGAGCGACTCGATGACCTCACCGGGAAGCTAGGGGCCGCGGGGGTCACGGCGGCTGGCTTTCCCGCCGACGTCGCCGACCGCCCAGCGCTGGCCGCGGCCCTGGATAGCGCCGCGGGACGGTTCGGCCGGATCGACGTGCTGCACTACTCCGCTCCGGCCGCGGGAAGCGGCGAGACCGCGCGCGGCACCGGAACGCTGGAGGTCACAGTGGACAACCTCCAGCCGCAGATGGAGAGCATCTGCTACGGCGCGGTCACCGCGACCCGCGCGGTGCTGCCGGCCATGCTGGCCGCCGGAACCGGAACCCTGCTGTACACCACCGGCGCGTCCTCGGTCACGCCCGTGCCGGTGTTCGCCAGCGCGGGCATGGCGGGCGCGGCCCTGCGCAGGTGGATCCTCGCCCTCAACAAGGCACTGGCCGACAAGGGGATCTACGCCGGGCATGTCGCGATCGGCACGTGGATCGCCGGCACGCCGGGCGCCCCCGAAGGCGTCTCGCCCAAGGAACCCGATGACATCGCGCGCCTCTACTGGGACCTCCACGCCAGCCGCGAGCGCGCCGAGCACCTCATCTCCGCCTGATCGCTAGGCACCTCCGAATCACTAGGTATCTCCAGTAAGTATCAATCGAAAATGATCACTAAATTTAGGTAGCTCGCATCCACTGATGATCTTCATTAAGTGCTACCTTTGATGGCGAAAAGGTTTTCGCGGCATCGGGTGGTGAACATCGGGGTGGTGGACACGGTGGGGAACATGGAGCAGCCGGATTCTCCGGGACGCGGCCGGGCGGTTCCCGGCCGGGACGTGCCTGGCCCGGATCCGGATCCGGAACCGGGGCGGCGGGATCCGCGGCTGGCGTGGTTCGGCTGCGAGGGCCGCTATGACCGGGCGCGGCCGGATGCCGGGATGGCGGCCGTGCTGGAGGAGGTGGCCGATGCCTCGGGCCGGCCGCCGGCGGCGGCGTCCGATGACGAGGTGATCGGGATGATGGGCTGCTGGCAGGCGCTGGAGGCCCGCGCGCACGCCCGGATGCTGGCCGCGGTCCGGGAGCTGGTCCGCCGCCGGCCGCGGGAGGGGTTCCCGGCCGCCTGCTACCCGGGGGGCCTGCCCGGGACGTGGGATATCGGGGTGGCGCACGAGGCCGCCGCCCAGCTGCGGACCTCCTGGCAGGCGGCCGGGGCGCTGGCGTGCCTGGCCTGTGAGCTGGAGGCGCGGCTGCCCGGCACCGGGGCGCTGCTGGAGGCGGGGGTGCTGACCGGGCTGAAGGCGAGGATCGTGGCCGAGGAGTTCTCCGCCCTGGATGATCAGAAGGCCGCGGAGGCGGAGAAGCTGCTGCTGGCAGAGAACCTGGCCGCCGATGAGATGACGCCGGGGCGGCTGCGGAGGCTGTGCGAGCGCATCGCCGACACCGTGGACCCGGAGGGGGCCCGGGAGCGGCGGGAGCGGGCGCAGCGGGACCGGGCGCGGGTGGTCTTCTACCGGGCGCACGGCGGGGACGCGGCGATGCTCGCCGAGGGCCTGCCACCCGACGAGGCGCTGATCGCCCAGGCCAGCGTCCAGGCCCGCGCGCTGGATTACAAGCGGGCGATGGTCTTCCCGGAGGCGGGCATGGACCTGTTGCGGGTGCTGGCCCTGCTGGACCTGGTCAGCGGCCGGACCCTGGACGAGCGGATCGCGAAGTACCAGGCGCAGGCCGCCGCCGAGGACGCCCGCAACGCCGGGCAGCGCGCCCGCGACGATGAGACGGCCGCCAGGTTCGCCAGGTACCGGTCGGCCTCATCACGCCCTGGCGCCGACGGCGGTGACGCTAACAAAGGCAGCAGAGGCGGCGGAAGCAACGACGGTAGCGGCACCGGCAACGGTGGCAGCACCAGCACCAGCAAGGGTAGTAGCAACGGCGCAAGCGTCAGCAACGGCAGCGGCGGGTACGGGGGTGGCGGCGGGGGCGGCGCCAGCAGTAGCGGCGTCGGCGGCATCGGTGGCCAGGACTTCGAGTGGCCCGGCGACGAGGACGACCCGGGCGACGCCCGGTACGGCGACGACCCGGACAGGCCCGCGCCGCCCGTCCCCGATGAGGTACCGCCCGACCTGGACGCCGACTGCGAGTTCTGGCCCGGGTTCGGCCCTGGCCTGGGCGACACTCCGGAACCGGGTAGCCAGCTACCCCCGGATCCTGGTAACCCCCACGGTGATGGCGGATACCACAGCAGAGGACACGACAGCGCCGGTTCCGGCGACGACTCCGACGGCGACGAATCCGACGATGACGGGTACGACGGCGGAGGCTCCGGCGAACCTGGCCCTGGCGGCCCTGGCGGCCCTGGCGGCCCCGGCGAGAACGGCGGTGGCGGAGGTCGACCGGGCGGGAACGGCGGCGGCAGCGGACGAGGCGGGGCACCGCCCGGGG
>JAFMRC010000270.1 GCA_017354375.1 Nocardiopsaceae bacterium
GCGCGGAGGCGACCGCGCTGTGGCGGATCCGGGAGGACGGCGCGGGCCTCGGCGGCCGCACCCCGGCGGGCAGGCCCGCCTGGCCCGGCTGGGAGGACTCCGCCGTGCCGCCGGACAAGCTCGGCCCCTACCTGCGGGAATTCGACGCGCTGATGAAATCCCACGGCGTTGACGGGGTGATGTACGGGCACTTCGGCGACGGGTGCATCCACATCCGGATCGACTTCCCGCTGCGGTCCCGGCCATGGGTGATGCGAGAGTTCATGCGGGACGCGGCGCGGCTGGCCGCCGGCTACGGCGGGTCGGCGTCCGGGGAGCACGGCGACGGGCGGACGCGCAGCGAGCTGCTCCCGCTGCAGTACTCCAAGTCGGCGGTGTCGCTGTTCGGCGCGGTGAAGGAGCTGTTCGACCCCGGCAACCTGCTCAACCCGGGTGTGGTGGTGGACCCGGCGCCGCTGGACGCGAACCTGCGGGTACCGGCGGCGCGGTCGCTGACCCGGGGGCTGGGCTTCGCCTACCCGGACGACCAGGGCGACTTCTCGGTCGCGGTACACCGGTGCACGGGGGTGGGCAAGTGCCGGGCCGACTCGACGGGCTCCGGCGGGGTGATGTGCCCCTCGTTCCTGGCGACGAGGGACGAGAAGGACTCCACCCGGGCCCGGGCCCGGGTGCTGCAGGAGCTGGCGAACGGATCGGTGGTATCCGGGTGGTCGTCACGGGCGGTGGCGTCGTCGCTCGACCTGTGCCTGGCCTGCCGGGGCTGCGCGAGCGACTGCCCGGCCGGCGTGGACATGGCGACCTACAAGGCCGAGGCCCTGTACCAGCGGTACCGCGGGAAGATCCGGCCGGCGTCGCACTACGCGCTCGGCTGGCTCCCGGCCTGGGCGTCGCTCGCGACGCGGGCACCGTGGCTCGCGAACCTCTCGATGCGCCTGGGGCCGGTGACGTCCTGGGGCAAGCGCCTGGCCGGCATCGACCGGCGGCGAAACCTGCCGTCGTTCGCGAAGCGGAGCTTCCGCGCGTGGCTCGCCGACCGCCAGCAAACGGACTCTCCCGACCCTCTCACCTCGAACAAATCCGATAAATCGGTCATGTTGTTCATTGACACGTTCACCAACGCGTTCTCGCCGGAGGTCGGGCAGGCGGCGGTGCGGGTGCTGGAGGCGGCGGGCTACTCGGTGCGGGTCACGACCGGGCAGGTCTGCTGCGGCCTGACCTGGATCTCGACCGGGCAGCTGGACGGTGCTCGGCGGCAGCTGCGGCGGACGCTGAAGGCGCTGAGGCCGGCGCTGGACGCCGGCCTTCCGATCGTGGGACTCGAGCCGTCGTGCACGGCAGCGCTGCGGCACGACGCCGGCCGACTGCTGCCCGGCGCGGAGACGGAGGCGCTGGCGTCGTCGGTCACCACCCTCGCGGAGCTGCTACGCGCGACGGACGGCTGGACGCCGCCGGACCTATCCGGCGTCACCGGGGTGGCTCAGCCGCACTGCCACCACCACGCCGTGCTCGGCTGGGACGCGGACTCCGCGCTGCTGCGCGAGGCCGGGGCGAAGGTGCGGGCGGTGGGCGGCTGCTGCGGGCTGGCCGGGAACTTCGGCGCCGAGGAGGGACACTACGACGTCTCGGTCGCGGTCGCCGAGACCGCGTTGCTGCCCGCGGTGCGGGCGGCCCGATCCGCCGATCCGGACGCGGAAGTGCTAGCGGACGGCTTCTCCTGCCGTACCCAGCTCGACCAGCTCGCCGGGGTCCGCGGCCGGCACCTCGCCGAGGTGCTCGCCTCCCGTCTGCCGCGCCCGTAGCCGACTTGATCGGTGCCGGGGAACACATGATCAGCCCGGGGAACAGCAGCGGATCGGCTCCGCGAGGATCCGGCTGAAGGCCGCGATCGGACGTGCGAGATAATTACCGTGATACGGAGATTACATCGACGTCGGGAGCGTCCATGGAACTCGGCCTGCACATCGCGGACTTCACCTGGAACGGCGGCGCCGCCGCGCTCGGCCCCCAGCTCGCCCGGCACGCGAAGGGCGCCGAGGACGCCGGCATCACGCGGATCACCGTGATGGACCACCTCTGGCAGATCGGCCCGGTCGGCCCGGTCGAGCACGAGATGCTCGAGGCCTACACCACGCTCGGGTTCCTCGCGGCCCATACCCAGCGGGTGAAGCTGCACACCCTTGTCACCGGAGTCGTCTACCGCGAGCCCGGGCTCCTCGCCAAGCAGGTCTCCACCCTCGACGTGCTGTCCGGTGGCCGCGCCGGGCTCGGCATCGGCGCCGCGTGGAACGACGAGGAGTCGAAGGGCCTCGGCCTGCCGTTCCCGCCCACAGCCGAGCGCTTCGAGCGCCTGGAAGAGGCCATTCAGGTCTGCCTGCGAATGTGGTCGGACTCGGAGGAGCCCTACGACGGAAGGCACTATCGCCTGGCCCGCACCCTCAACTCGCCGCAGAGCATCCAGCGGCCCCGCCCGTACCTGATGATCGGCGGCGGCGGGGAGAAGAAGACGCTCCGGCTGGTTGCCCAGTACGCCGACGCGTGCAACCTCCTGGTCAGCGGACCGGAAGCGTCTCGAAAGCTCGATGTCCTGAGGGGGCACTGCGAGGCGATCGGCCGCGACTACGAGGAGATCGAGAAGACCGCCACGACCATCATCGGTCCGTCCACGACCAGGGATGACCTCGTCCGCACCGTGGCATCCCTGCGCGAGACGGGGTTCACCGCGGCCTACGTGGCCGCGAAGGACATCACCGAGCCGGAAAGGGTCATCGCCCTGCTCGGCTCGGTGCTGCCCGAGCTCGGCTGACGACCACCCGGCGGTGGCTACTCACGCGGTGCCGACCCAGCGCGTGCCGGCTCACACGATGCCGCGGACGTCCGCGAACAGCCGGCCGCCGGAGATCCAGGCGGGTACCCGGCGGAGCCTTGGCGGCCCCGGCGCGAGGGTACCGGCGGGACGGCCGGAACGGAGGTTGTAGGACCTGCCGTGGCCCCGGCAGGTCAGCATGTGGCCTCGCAGCCGGGCGTCATCGAGCGAACGGCCCAGGTGCGGGCACCGGTTCACCACCGCGAGGACGCCGTGCCGGAGGCGGAGCAGCAGCACCTCCTCCACCCGCGTGCCGTCCCGCTCCAGGCAGAGCACCGCGCGGCCACCGCCGCCGAAGACGTCCGCGACATCGCCGACGCACACGACGTCATCGGCTGCCCGGACCACGAGCCTGCGCGGGGCGTCATCTCCCCCCTCACGCGCGGCCGAAGACACATAACAAGGTTATGCCCCAACCTGCCTGGACGCGCAGTACCAGGCCTCGACCAGGTCATCGGTGGTCGCGAGGGTGGCGACGAGGGCGATGCTGTGAGCGAGGATCTCATCGCCGAACCCGGGAGGCGTGCCGGCGACGGCGTCGGCGGGCACGACCACCTGATAGGAGCGGTTCACCGCGTCGAACACCAGGTTGGGTATCGCCACGTTCAGCGACACGCCCGTCACCACGATGGACGTGATGCCCGTGTTGCGCAGAAGCGCGTCGAGCTGGCCGTCAGCCATTGGCGACAGGCCGTGGTACCGGGACAGCACCAAGTCGCCGTCCGCGAAGACCTCCGGCGCCGGCCGCACCGGCGCGCCGGACCCGTTCCCCGCGCACGCCTTGCGGCAGGTGGCGAACAGCCGGGCGTTCCGGTTCACGCCGAAGCCGTCGGGGACGTCCTGCGAGATCGCGTGGATCACCCGGACTCCGGCCTCACGGGCGGCGACGGCCAGCCGCGCCGCGTTCGGGACCAAGCCGGCCTCGGCCGCGGTCGCGGCCAGTTCGGGCAGCACCGCCTCCTCGCCGACGACGCCGTCCTGCACCTCCTGCAACAGCAGCGCCGTCCGGCAAGGCCGGATCAGCTCGGCGAGCGCGGGACCGGGCAACTCTCCACCTCCACGGAAGGCACATGGCGACTACATGGATATCGTATGCAACATATTTACCCCCACGGAGTCGTTCCGGGGACGACAGCGGCAGCGGAAGCCCCCCGTGGTGCGGTAAAACGTGATCAGATGGCACCAGGAAACCTATCCGGAACGGGGGAGGCCTCAAGGAGGACTCAGATGGCGTACGCAAGCAAGGCGTCCGGCTTGTCCCCGGGCAAGATAACCGCCGTGACCGTCTTGACGGTCATCGGCGTCATAGCGATCATCGTCGGCGTCCTGTACCTCGCCGAGCCGGCCAAGTCGCTGCCCAGCGTCCTCGGCACCATCACCCACCCCGCGAAGAGGGCCAACTCACCCCGTGACCTGCGGGGCGGGATTGCCCTGGCCGTTGGCGTGATCTTGCTGGCGGTGGCCGGGTTCACGGGATGGAAGGGCAGGTCCGCGTCGCGGTAGGCCCCGCCGTAGTAACCCCCGCCTCGGCAGGTGGCGTTAGCCCCGCCGCGGTAGACGGCCCGGATCCCGGTTCCGGTTAAGGTAGAGGCCGTCAGGAACCGGAACGAGCCGTGGAGGTGCAGGTGAGCGCGGTGCCGCCAGGGATCACCGTCACCGGCACGCTGCAGCGACAGGCGTGGATCGACCGGGTGCTTCCGCCCGTCGAGATGGTCCGCCCCGGGCTGTGGTCGGTTCCCACCCCGTTTCCCGGCAGCCCGCTGCGCTACGTGCTGTCCTACGCCGTCGCCTACGACGGCGGCGTCGCGCTCATCGACACCGGCTGGCCCGCCGCCGAGGCGTGGGACGGCCTGGTCGGCGGCCTCGCCGAGGCCGGGTGGGACATCGGCGACGTCAAGGCGGTGCTCATCACCCACGGGCACGGCGACCACATGGGCCTCGCGCGACGGGTCCGGGAGCATTCCGGCGCGTGGGTGGCGATGCACGAGGCCGATGCCCACCCGGAGCACCAGCACTACCGCGACCTGCGGGACTTCCGGCGGGCCAGCGACGAGGCGCTGCGCCAGCGTGGCGGCCTGGCGGCCGACTTCACCGCCGCCCGGCAGGGAACGGGGCCGGACGCGAGCGTGTTCGACGAGTTCACGCTGGCCGTCGACCGCTACCTGCCGGACGGCGGCAAGCCCCTCGGCCCGGGCAGCGGCCTGATCTCCGTCCACACCCCGGGCCACACCCTCGGTCACACCTGTTTCTTTGACGGCGACCGGAACGTGCTGCTGACCGGCGACCACGTGCTGCCGCGCATCACCCCGAACATCAGCCCCGCCCCCGGTCAGGCCGACGACCTCCTCGGGATGTACATCGGCTCGCTGCGCGCCCTGGCCGGCACGGCCGTCGATGAGGTGCTGCCCGCCCACGAGTACCGGTTCCGCGGGCTCGCGGAACGGGTGAACGGCCTGCTCGGCCACCATGAGGCCCGGCTCGGCGAGGTGATGGCCGCCGTGGGCGCCGCACCCGGATGCACGACCGTCGCCGTCGCTGGGGCGCTGAGGTGGAGCCGACCCTGGGAGGCGATGGTCGGCCCGCAGCGCCGGTTCGCGATCGGCGAGGCGTACTCGCACCTGGTCTACCTGGACCGGGTCGGCTACCTCGCGAACAAGGGCATCGCCGACGACGGGACCGGCGTGGACTCCTGGTACCCGCTGCGGGACGCCGGCCCGCGCCTGACCTGAGGCTCACCGCGCTCATGGCATGGCAAGCCATTTTCGGCTGGGGTAGGGCACGGTAGATTCCTGCCGGTGAGCGAGCAACTCCCCAGCGGCGGAATCGAGCTTTCGCCCGCCGAGATCGAGGCACTCGGCGCCAGGTGGTCATCGTGCTGGACCCCGGGCCAGGTCGCACGGCACCTGGCCGGGATTACCGCGCCCTGGTGCGTGGCCGCGGGCTGGGCGCTGGACCTGTTCCGCGGCACGCAGGTGCGCGAGCACGGGGACATCGAGATCGCGGTCCCCGCCGCGGCCTTCCCCGAGATCCGCGGGCGCTTCCCCGGATACGCCTTCGACGCGGTCAGCAGCGGCCGGATCTGGCAGGACGCCGCGCCGGACGTGCTGGCCGCCACGCACCAGACCTGGCTGCGCGACCCGGCCACCGGCGACTACCTGCTCGACGTGTTCCGCGAGCCTCACGACGGCGGAACCTGGATCTGCCGGCACGACGAGACGATCCGCCTTCCCTACGGGGAGGTCATCCGCCGCACCCCAGACGGGATCCCGTACCTGGCGCCCGAACTGGTCCTGTTCTTCAAGGCCAGGCACGCCCGCCCCAAGGACCAGGCGGACTTCGACCAGACCATCCCGCACATGACCACGGCGCAGCGCCAGACCCTGGCCGGGCTACTCGCCCGCGCGTACCCTGGACACCGCTGGCAAAAACGGATAACGGAGCGGCCATGACAGCGGGTCCAGTGAGCGTGACGTTCGAGACGACCGTCACCGCGAACGGCAACAACACCGGGATCGTCGTGCCGGACGAGGCGATCGAGAAGCTCGGGGCGGGCAGGCGCCCCCCGGTGCTGGTCAACGTCAACGGCTACGAGTACCGGAACACGGTCGGCGTGATGGGCGGCAAGCACATGATCAGCATCAGCGCCGCCGTCCGCAAGGCCACCGGGCTCAAGGGCGGGAGCCCGATCCGCGTGACCCTCACGCTCGCGGACGCGCCGCGCGAGGTTGACATGCCGGCCGACTTCGCCGCGGCGCTGGCCGCCGATGAGCGAGCCAAGGCGTTCTTCGGCACGCTGTCGAACAGCCTGCAGCGATACCACGTCGACAACGTCAACGCCGCCAAGAGCGCCGAAACGCGCCAGCGGCGCATCGACAAGGCCGTCGCCCTGTTCCTCGACGGCAAGCAGCGCTGACGCGACTGCGGCCGACGCGCTTTGTACGGTGAACGGTTGGATTGGAACGTTTCAGCAGGTGATTTAGCAACCATCCACCGTACAAAGCCATCGTCTCCCCCTGGGGGTGGTCGTATTCGCGAGAGAATCTGCCTCTGCTGTCACACAGGCCTCTGGCGTAACGATTCACTAGGAGCGCACTTCCCGCGGAGTGCCCGCGCGAGCGTGAAGGTTATGTCTAGGATGGATGTATCCAAGGTAGATACATCCATCGTTCCGGGAGGGAACATGATCTCCAGCATCGACCTGGTCTCGCTGTACGTCGCCGACCAGGAACGGTCGCGCGCCTTCTACGCCGACACGCTCGGGTTCACGGTCACCACGGACGTCCCGATGGGCCCGCAGGGCCGGTGGATCGAGGTCGCGCCGCCGGGCGGCCAGACCGGGTTCATCCTGGCGGACGCCGCGGGCTTCGGTAAGGCCGACCGGATCGGCAACTCGGCGGACGTGACGTTCAAGTGCGCGGACGTGCGGGAGCTCCACCGGGACCTGGTCGCGAAGGGAGTGCCGGTGACCGAGCCGGAGACCAAGGAGTGGGGCTCCTTCATCAAGTTCACCGACCCGGACGGGCACCAGTTTGTCGTCAGCGAAAAATGACCGGAGCCGATGACCCCCGCGATGTTCGCCCTGCTGCTGGCGCTCACCGAGGGGGAACGGCACGGCTACGGGCTGATGGGCGACGTCGGCCGGCTCACCGGAGGCTCGGTCACGCTCGGGCCGGGCACGCTGTACCGGACCCTGCAGCGGCTGCGGGTGGACGGCCTGGTCGCCGACGCCGGCACCGACCCGGCGGCGGTCCG
>JAFMRC010000509.1 GCA_017354375.1 Nocardiopsaceae bacterium
GCGCGGGCCAGCCGCACCCCGGTCGCGTTGATCTCCTCGACCTTGTCGGGGCAGCCGTGGTCGCCGAGCCACAGCCGGTTGGCGCCGAACGTGTTGGCCTGGATGACGTCCGCCCCGGCCGACAGGTACGAATCGTGGATCGTTTCCACCAGCGACGGGTTGGACAGGTTGAGCTCGGGCAGCGACCTGTCCAGGGCGGCGCCGGCCGCGTGCAGCATCGTGCCCATCGCCCCGTCGCACACCAGCATCCGCCCGGACGACAGCAGCTCCCCCGCCGTGAGGCTCATGATTGCCCGTCCGGCAGCGCGTCGAGGATCTCCAGCGCGACCTGCGCGATCAGCCGGTCCCGGTAGTTGTCGAGCCGCAGGCCGGTGATCTCCTCGATCCGCTTGATGCGGTACGCCACCGTGTTGGGGTGGACGTGCAGCAGCCGCGACGCCCGCTGCGGGCTGTTGTTCTCCCGGAAGTAGCAGGCCAGGGTGGCCAGGTACTCGGACTTGTGCTCGTGCTCGTGCTCGCTCAGCTTGCCGAGCACCTCGGCCGCGAACGCCCGCAGCTCGCCCAGGTCGGGCACCTGCAGCAGCAGCCGGTGGATGCCGAGGTCCTCGAAGGCGGACACCACGCCGGTGCGGCGCAGCCGCCACAGCGTCTGGGTGGTCCGGTGCGCCTGGTCGTAGGAGCCGGCGATCTCCTCCGGGTCGCGGCAGGCCCCGCCGATGCCGATGACGACCTTGGCCCCGGGGAACAGCTCCGCCAGCCGGGCCAGGCACGCGGACGCCAGCTTGCGCGGGTCGGGCGACGCGGCGGCGACGACGACCACCTCGTCCTCGCGGGCGGACACGATGGCCTCGGGGGCCCGGGTCACGATGAAGTGCTCGATGCTCTCCCTGATGCGCTGCCGCAGCGCCTCGGCGTCGGCGGCGCGGGCGGGCGGCAACTCGAAGGCGATCGCGGCGACGTGGTGGGTGACGAGCGGGTCGTAGCCGAGGTGCGCGGCCCACCGGGCGGCGTCTCCGGCGTCCCGCCCGCGGCCGAGCAGCAGCCCCTCGACCAGGTCGTCCCTGACCCGGCGGGCGGCGGCGGCCACCACCCGCTCGCGGCCGAGGATCACCCCGCAGATGGTGGCGGCATGCTCGGTGACCAGCAGCGACATGTCCTCGCTGAACGTCTCCTCCGATCCCTCGAGCGTGATCAGGTAGGACGGCACCTCGTCCCCGACCAGGACCGGGGCGACGATGATGGCGGGGACGCCGCCGACGTTCGGCAGCCGGAGGGCGCGCTGGGACATCCGGGAGGCGCGCAGCACCTGGCCCAGGCGCGGGTGCACCACGTGCTCGCGCACCAGGGCGGCGGCCTTCTCCGGCGACAGGCCGGGCGAGGCGGCGGTCTGCACGTCCATCAGCTGGCTGACCACGGCGACGGTGGCCGACGCCCGCTCGGAGATCAGCCGCACCACCCCGGCGAGGTCGGCGTCCTGCATGGCGAGGCCGGACAGGTGCCGGTAGACGGTGACCAGCTCGCGCAGCACCGCGTTCTCCCGCTCGGCGTCCGGCATGGTTACCGGGGCCTGCGGGGTCGTTACCGGATCCGAACTCTTGTGGGAGACCACAACGGCAGCTTTACCACCGTTGCCTGCCGGTGCAAACCCCCGACAACCGAACGGGGCTCCGGGCCGCTGGCCGGTTGTCGTCAGGCACAGCCCTGGCGCTCGGCTCTTTGTCGCCGAGCGCCAACCCACCGCACCGCTGGGGAATTCGTTACGTTACTAGGGCTTGACAAAGCCGTATCATCCGGGCAAATAATGCAGGCACTTTCAAGTATTTGAAAGGGGCCTGGCGTGCTCGAGTACCGCGACATCTACGCCGGGGGCCGGTTGGTGGGGTCCACAGCCCCTGATGCGATCACTATCGTCAATCCCGCGACGGAAGAGGTCATCGGGGCCGTCCCGTCCGGGGCCGCCGCGGACGTCGACCGTGCCGTGCGCTCCGCGCGCCGCGCGTTCGACGACGGCCACTGGGCGACCTGCGCCCCTGGCCTGCGGGCGACCGCCCTCGACCGGCTGGCCGCCGCGCTCGAGGCGAGGGCGGAGGAGACCGCGCTGCTGGTCACCGCCGAGATGGGGATGCCGATCGCCTTCTCCCGCGAGCACAACGCGACCGCCCCGTGCGCCATCTTGCGGTACTACGCCAACCTCGCGCGCGGGATGGACACCGAGGAGACCCGCACCGCGGTCAGCTTCACCGGCCGCACCGTGGTGCGCCGCGAGCCGGCCGGCGTGGCCGCGGTGATCGCTTCCTGGAATTACCCCATCATGCTGGCGTTCTGCCAGCTGGCCCCGGCCCTGGCCGCGGGGTGCACGATCGTGCTCAAGCCCGCCGCCGCCACCTCGCTGTCCGCCTACATCCTGGCCGAGGCGTTCGAGGCCGCCGAGTTCCCGCCCGGGGTGTTCAACCTAGTGACCGGCACCAGCGAGACCGCGGCGCTGCTCGCCCGGCATCCCGGGGTGGACACCGTCGCGTTCTCCGGCCCCGCCGCGGCGGGGCGGCGGATCGCGTCGATCTGCGGTGCCGAGCTCAAACCCGCCAGCCTGGAACTCGGCGGCCAGTCCGCCGCGATCGTGCTCGACGACGCCGACCTGGGACGGGCCTCCGCCGACCTGGGCACGCTGTGCTTCGGCAACTCCGGGCAGACCTGCTTCGCGATGTCCCGGGTACTGGTCCCCCGGCAGCGCTACGGCGAGGCCCTGGACGCGCTCGCCGACCGGGCCGCGGGCCTGCGGATCGGCGATCCCCTGGAGGAGAAGACCACGATGGGGCCGCTGGCCTCGGCGCGCCGGCGGGCGGACGTGGAGGGCCGGGTCCTCGACGGCGTTGCCTCCGG
>JAFMRC010000271.1 GCA_017354375.1 Nocardiopsaceae bacterium
CCGTAAGGCCGTGCCGGGCGGGCGGCGTCATCCGTGCGAGCCATGTGGCTGACCGGGCCGGGTACCGCCGCCGCGGGACCGGCATGAGCCGACGCGGCTTGGTACTAGGCGGGCCGGGGGCGCCCCCGGGTCAACCCTAGAAGGACTCGATCTGCGTGCTGCGGGCGTCGGCGTCCAGCACGCCCCAGCTGATGAACTCCTCGGTGAGGTCGGCTGGCGACTTGTCGTAGATGACCGCGAGCGAGCGCAGGTCCTCATGACGTACCGACAGCACGCGACCGTTGTAGTCGCCGCGCTGAGCCTGGATCGTGGCGACGTAGCGGGCGAGCGGGCCCACCTTCTCCTTCGGCAGCTGGTTCATTCGCTCAAGGTCGATGACGAGCTTCGGAGCGGTCGCGATCGGGGTGGGGGCGGCGTCGCCGGGCAGGAGCTCGGAGACGGGGACTCCGTAGAACTCGGCGAGTTCGGCGAGCTTCTGGACCGTGACGGACCGATCGCCGCGCTCGTACGAACCGACGACGACGGCCTTCCACCGTCCACGGGATTTCTCCTCAACACCGTGCAGGGACAGCCCCTGCTGGGTGCGGATGGCGCGCAGCCTCGCGCCTAGGGTTTTTGCGTACTCTGATGGCATTTTTCCTCGGTTTCCCGGCCAGTCGTCGCTGACGGTAGCGGTTACGCACAGTGACGGTAGGCGGCGAGAGCGACAAGGTCAAGCCGATTGGCAAAAACTGGTAGAACTCGTCCAGTAACCGGTCTTGCCCTCCCGGATGCCGATGTACCCTCCCCCATGACGCCGCAACCCCCGGTGTCATCGGCTTTCTGGTGCTCACGGCCGTTGCCGGGGGCACCGCGAACGGTGTCAGAACGTTATTTTCCGCCCCCTCTAATATGACATAAATCACAATTCTAGTGTTCACTATATGGGGTCGGCCACACCGTCACGACCGCATCCAGGACCCGTCGGCACCCCTGGTACGGTTACCACCGTAGGCATCCTTTAAGGACCGTCCCGTGAGACGGGAAAGGAGGTCATATCCGATGTGCGCGACGAAGCCCGAACCACGTCACGAGCAGCGCGGCGACCAGGAAGTTCCCGGTCCGGGCTGGAAGGCCGTTCTTGCTCCCGAGGAGATCCGCCGGGCACTGAGCCGGATAGCCCACGAGATCCTGGAGCGCACGCATGGCGGCGAGGGGACCGTGCTGCTCGGCATCCCCACCCGCGGTGTCCCGCTCGCCCAGCGACTCGCCGCCCGTATCGGCGAGTTCGAGGGCACTCCCGCCCCGCACGGGTCGCTCGACGTGACCATGCACCGCGACGACCTGCGGTTGCGGCCCGCCCGCGCGTTGCAGCGGACGGAGATCCCGCCGGACGGCATCGACGGGAAGACCGTGGTCCTCGTCGATGACGTCCTGTACTCCGGCCGGACGATCCGCGCCGCGCTCGAGGCGCTCGGCGATCTTGGCCGACCGCGCGGTGTCCAGCTCGCCGTGCTGGTAGACCGCGGGCACCGTGAACTGCCCATCCGGGCGGACTACGTGGGGAAGAACCTTCCGACGGCGCAGCGTGAGGTCGTTCGGGTGCTGCTGGAGGAGACCGACGGGACCGACCGCGTGCTGCTCGGCGAGCGCGTCCGGCCCGGTCCGGACTCCCCAGGCTCCCCGGGCTCCCGGCTCGGTGACGGCGCGCGGCCCGACGGGGGCGACCGGTGAAGCGGCACCTGATTTCCGCGGCCGACCTGAGCCGTGAGGAGGCGGTTCTGGTCCTCGACACCGCGGCGGAGCTGGCAGGCGTGTCGGCCCGGCCCATCAGGAAGCTGCCGACCCTGCGCGGCAGGACGGTCGTCAACCTCTTCTACGAGGACTCGACCCGGACCAGGACCTCCTTCGAGGCGGCCGCCAAGCGACTGTCCGCCGACGTGATCAACTTTTCCGCCAGGGGATCCAGCGTCGCCAAGGGCGAGAGCCTCAAGGACACCGCCCTCACCCTGGAGGCGATGGGCGCCGACGCGATCGTCGTCCGGCACGGTGCCTCTGGCGCCCCGCACCGGCTGGCGGGCTGGGTCACCGGCAGCGTCATCAACGCCGGCGACGGTACCCATGAGCACCCCACGCAGGCACTGCTCGACGCGTTCACGATCCGGCAGCGGCTCGGCAGCCCGGACCACGGTGCTTCCGGCCGCCGGGGCGCCGGCCTGGACGGGGTAAGGGCGACGATCGTCGGGGACGTGCTGCACAGCCGGGTCGCCCGGTCCGGCGTGCTGCTGCTGAGCACGCTCGGCGCGGACGTGACGCTTGTCGCGCCACCCACCCTGATACCGTTCGGGGTCGGCGGCTGGCCCTGCAAGATCAGCTATGACCTCGACGCCGAGCTGCCCAAGAGCGACGTGGTGATGATGCTGCGCGTCCAGCAGGAGAGGATGACCGCCGCCTACTTCCCGACCGTGCGGGAGTATCGCCGCCGGTACGGGCTCGACGCCGGGCGGATGTCGCTGCTGCCCGATCACGCGATCGTCATGCACCCTGGCCCGATGAACCGCGGGGTGGAGATCGCGGCCGAGGTCGCCGACTCGCCGCGCTCGACGATCGTGGAACAGGTGAGCAACGGGGTGATCGTCCGAATGGCGGTCCTGTACCTGATGCTTGGCGGGGTGGAGGGGAACTCGTGAGCAACCGGCCTGATAGCAGGGGCACGGCCAGCGGCAGCGGCACGGCTAACAGGAGGGGCGCGGGCAACGACCGCTGGCTGATCAAGGGGGCCCGCGTCCTCGGCGGCGTGGCCGCCGACATCCGCGTCGCCGGAGGTGTCATCGAGAGCGTCGGAGAGGGCCTGGTCGCGGACGGGGCCACGGTCTTCGACGCGGACGGCCTGATCGTGCTGCCCGGCCTCGTCGACCTGCACGCGCACCTGCGCGAGCCGGGCCGGGAGGACGCCGAGACCGTGGAGACCGGCACCCGTGCCGCTGCGCTCGGTGGGTACACCGCCGTGCACGCGATGGCCAACACCGAGCCGGTCGCCGATACCGCCGGCGTGGTCGAGCAGGTCTGGCGGCTCGGCCGGCAGGCCGGGTACGTCGATGTCAGGCCGGTCGGCGCCGTCACTGTCGGCATCGGCGGCGAGAACCTGGCCGAGCTCGGCGCCATGGCGGAGTCTGCGGCCCGCGTCACGATGTTCTCCGATGACGGTCACTGCGTTAGCGACCCGCTGCTGATGCGGCGCGCCCTGGAGTACGTCAAGGCGTTCGGCGGCGTGATAGCCCAGCATGCGCAGGAGCCGAGGCTCACCGAGGGCGCCCAGCTGCACGAGGGAGAGGTCGCGAGCAGGCTCGGCCTGGCCGGCTGGCCGTCCGCCGCGGAGGAGGCGATCATCGCGCGGGACTGCCTCCTGGCGGCCCACACGAATTCAAGGCTGCACGTCTGCCACGTGTCCACCGCCGGCTCCGTGGAGATCATCCGCTGGGCCAAGTCCAAGGGCTGGCAGGTCACCGCCGAGGTCACCCCGCACCACTTGCTCCTTACCGACGATCTCGCCGAGAACTACGACACCGTCTACAAGGTCAACCCGCCGCTGCGCACGCGCGACGATGTGACCGCCCTCAGGAACGGCCTCGCCGACGGCAGCATCGACGCGGTGGCGACCGATCACGCCCCGCACCCGGTCGAGGCGAAGGAGACCGAGTGGGCGCAGGCCGCGATGGGCATGACCGGCTTGGAGACGGCGCTGAGGGTCGTTCAGGAGGCCATGGTGGACACCGGGCTGCTCGACTGGGCCGGGGTCGCGGACCGGATGTCGGTCCGCCCGGCGCGCATCGGGCAGGCCGCCGCCGCCGGGCACGGGCAGCCGATCGCGCCGGGGAGCCCGGCCAGCTTCACGCTGTATGACCCGGCCGCCGGGAGAGAACGGGTCGATCCGGCCGCCCACGCGTCAAAGAGCCGCAACAGCCCGTTCGCGGGGATGACGCTGCCCGGCCGGGTGCACGCCACGTTCCTGCGCGGGGTGCCCACGGCCGGAGACAGGGCCGGAGACGGGAGGTGGTGACGTGACCGGCGAGGCGCTGCTCGTCCTGGAGGACGGCACGACGCTGCGGGGTACCGGGCTCGGCGTGCCCGGCGAGGCGTTCGGCGAGATGGTGTTCAACACCGGCATGACCGGCTACCAGGAGACGCTGACCGACCCGTCGTACGCGGGCCAGATCGTCGCGATGACCGCCCCGCACATCGGGAACACGGGCGTCAACACCACCGATCCGGAGTCGCGCCGGGTCTGGGTGAGCGGCTACGTGATGCGCGAGCCGTCCCGGATCGCCTCCAGCTGGCGGGCCACTCAGGGCCTGGACGGCTACCTCAGGGACCAGGGCGTCACCGCGATCGCGATCTCGGGCACGCGAGCGCTGACCATGCGGATCCGCGAGCGGGGCGCGATGCGCGCCGCCGCCTCCACCATCGAGCCCGACCCGGGCAAGCTCCTCGAAAGGGTCCTTGCCAGCCCATCGATGACCGGCGCGGATCTCGCCCGCGTGGTCACCACGCCGCAGCCGTACACGGTGGCCCCGCCGGCGGGCACCAGGACGAGGTTCAAGGTCGCCGCCGTTGACCTTGGCATCAAGGCGGCCTCGCCGCGGAACATGGCCGAGCGCGGCGTCGAGGTACGGGTGCTGCCCGCCACGTCCACCGCCGAGGACATCCTCGCGACCAGCCCCGACGGCGTGTTCTTCTCCAACGGCCCGGGTGACCCGGCGGCGGCCGGGTACGCGGTCAGCGCGATGCGCGGCGTCCTCGACGCCGGAATACCGACATTCGGCATCTGCCTCGGCAGCCAGATCCTCTCCCTGGCGCTCGGGCTGAAGACCTACAAGCTCCGCTACGGCCACCGCGGCGTGAACCAGCCGGTCATGGACCTAGCCACCGGCCGGGTCTATATCACCAGCCACAACCACGGCTTCGCCGCCGCGCCGCCGGACGCCCCGGAGGTGACCGGGACCCCGGAGGCCGAGGGCGCCAGCGAAGTCCGTGATAACAGCAAGAACAGGGGCGGTGATAGGGGCGGTGACATTAGCGAGGAGAGCGGTACGGCCTGGGCGCACGTGCCGAAGGGGGCTCGCGAGCCGTTCGGCACCCGGTACGGCGAGGCGGAGGTCAGCCACGTCAACCTCAACGACGGCGTGGTGGAGGGCATCAGGCTCAAGGACCGCCCCGCGTTCAGCGTCCAGTACCACCCGGAGTCAGCCCCCGGCCCCCACGACGCGATGTCCCTGTTTGACCACTTCTGCGCCCTCATGGCCGCCCCCCGATGACCCCCCGGAACCCGCTCGATTGCGCGATTGAGCGCGCTATGGCGCCATCGATTGCGCAATTGAGCGCGCTGGGAGAGACGCCGGAGGCGCTGGAAGGGGCGCTGAGGGGAGCGATTCGTGCCGAAGCGTAACGACCTCAAGTCGGTCCTGGTGATCGGGTCCGGCCCGATCGTCATCGGGCAGGGCTGCGAGTTCGACTACTCGGGCACCCAGGCCTGCCGCGTGCTCAAGAGCGAGGGCATCCGCGTCAGCCTGGTGAACTCCAACCCGGCGACGATCATGACGGACCCGGAGTTCGCGGACGCGACCTACGTGGAGCCGATCACCACCGAGACCCTCGAGAAGGTCATCGCCCGGGAGCGCCCGGACGCCCTGCTGCCAACCCTCGGTGGCCAGACCGCGCTGAACGCCGCGATGGCGCTCCACGATAACGGCGTCCTGCGGAAGTACAACGTCGAGCTGATCGGCGCCGACACCGGCGCCATCGAGGCCTGCGAGGACCGCGAGCGGTTCAAGTCCATCGTCGAGTCCCTCGGCGCCGAAGTCCCCCGCAGCATCATCTGCCACACTCTCGCCGAGTGCCTGGGCGCCGTATACGGTGATAACAGCAACAGGGCCGATGCTGACATTGTTGCTGATAACAGCAACAATAATAACAGCAATAGCAACAGCAACAGCAACAGCACCCCCGACGACGGCACCATTCCCCGCACTGATAACAGCAACAAGGGCCTCGGGTTCCCCGTCGTCATCCGGCCGTCGTTCACCCTCGGCGGCCTCGGCTCCGGCATCGCCTACGACGAGGCCGACCTGAAGAGGATCGCCGGCGCGGGCCTGGACGCCAGCCCCACCACCGAGGTGCTCCTCGAGGAATCGATCATCGGCTGGAAGGAGTTCGAGCTCGAGCTGATGCGCGACTCCCGCGACAACGTCGTGATCGTCTGCTCGATCGAGAACGTGGATCCGATGGGCGTGCACACCGGCGACTCCGTCACGGTGGCCCCCGCGATGACGCTGACCGACCGCGAGTACCAGCACATGCGCGACGTCGCCATCACGATCATCCGCGCGGTCGGGGTCGATACCGGCGGGTGCAACATCCAGTTCGCCGTCAACCCGAAGACCGGCCGGATGGTCGTCATCGAGATGAACCCGCGCGTCAGCCGGAGCAGCGCGCTGGCTTCCAAGGCCACCGGCTTCCCGATCGCGAAGATCGCGACCAGGCTCGCGATCGGCTACACCCTCGACGAGATCGGCAACGACATCACCGGCCAGACCCCGGCTTCCTTCGAGCCGGCGCTCGACTACGTGGTGGTCAAGGTGCCCCGGTTCGCGTTCGAGAAGTTCCCCGGCGCGGATCGGTCGCTCACCACCCACATGAAGTCGGTGGGGGAGGCGATGGCCATCGGGCGCTCGTTCCCCGAAGCGCTGCAGAAGGCCCTGCGGTCGCTGGAGAGGCGCGATGCTCCGTTCGGATTCTCCGAAATCAAGACCACGGCGGACCGGCTCCTGGACCGCTGCCGCACCCCGCACGACGGCCGCCTGAACACCATGCTGCAGGCCCTGCGGGCCGGGGCAACCCAAGAGCAGGTGGTCTCGGCGACCGGCGTGGACCCGTGGTTCACCGACCAGCTGGCGCTCATCCACGAGATATCCCTAACGGTTAGTCGCGCCTCTTCCCTCGACGCCCGCCTCCTCCGGGAGGCGAAGTCGGCCGGGTTCTCCGACTCCGCCATAGCCGAGCTGCGCGGCCTGCGCGAGGACGAGGTGCGGGAGCTACGCCACCGTCTCGGGGTGCGGCCGGCGTACCACGCGGTCGATACCTGCGCGGCGGAGTTCGCGGCGCGGACCCCGTACCTGTACTCGTCCTACGACGAGGGCACCGAGGTCCCCTACGGGGACACGCCGAAGGTCATCATCCTCGGCAGCGGGCCGAACCGCATCGGCCAGGGCATCGAGTTCGACTACGCCTGCGTGCACGCGTCGTTCGCGCTGCGTGCCGCGTATCCCGACGGCACGGGCGGCTACGAGACCGTGATGGTCAACTGCAACCCGGAGACCGTGTCGACGGACTACGACACGTCGTCCCGGCTGTACTTCGAGCCGCTGACGCTGGAGGACGTGCTCGAGGTCGTGCGAGCCGAGCAGGCCACCGGCCCGGTGGCCGGGGTCATCGTGCAGCTGGGCGGGCAGACGCCGCTCGGGCTCGCGCGCGCGCTTGAGGCCGAGGGGGTGCCGATCGTGGGCACGTCCCCGTCGGCGATCCACGCCGCCGAGGACCGCGGCGCGTTCGCGGAAGTGC
>JAFMRC010000510.1 GCA_017354375.1 Nocardiopsaceae bacterium
CGCGCTCCGGAGCGCTTGACCCGGCGGCCCGCTTCTTCACCGGCCCGGGGCCGAGGCCGCTGGTCTACTGCGCGCCGCCCGCCGTCCCGGCGACGACGGCCCGGCTGGGGGCGGTGGCCGAGGTGGTCCCCGTCGGCGACCCGCCGTCCCTGGCCTCCGTCCTCGAAGACCTCCATACCGAACGGATGGTCGCGTCTGTCCTCGTCGAAGGCGGCTCCCGCGTCCTGCGCGATGCCCTCGCGGAGAACCTCGCGGACGAGCTGCGCCTGGCCGTCGCCCCGTTCTTCGTCGGCGACCCGGACGCCCCCCGTTTCGCGCCGCCCGCCCCCTACCCCAGCGGCCCGGAGCACCCGATGCGCCTAGCCTCCGCCCGCCAGCTCGGCCCGGTCGCGGTGCTCACTTATCACATCCCGGATTCGGGGACGCGGTCAAGTCGCATAAGGTGACATGGTTTGCGCAGCGTTCTTCGTCGGCGACTGGCGAAGGGAGCACGTCATGCCTCGCCGCCTGGTGCGATTCCTGGCGGTGGCGTGCTGCGTCACGATAGCGAACGTTTATTACGCGCAGCCTTTGCTGCACGCCATCGCGGGGAGCCTGGGGGTAAGCCAGGCGTCGGCGGGCCTGGTCGTGACCGTGACCCAACTCGGCTTCGCCGCGGGACTGGTGCTCGTGGTGCCGCTGGGCGATATCACCCGGCGGCGCCCGGTCCTGACGGTGTTGCTGGCAGCGGACGCGGTGGCCCTGGCGGGAAGCGCCCTGTCCGGCAGCCTCCCGGTCCTGGCCGGGTTCGCGGCAGGTGTGGGCGTCGCCTCGGTCGCGGTGCAGATGATCATCCCGTACGCGGCCACGGTGGCACGGGACTCGCAGCGAGCCTCCACGATCGGGATCCTGGTCGGCGCGATCCTGGTCGGGATCCTGCTGTCCCGCGCGTTCGCCGGGCTGGTCGCCGGCGCGGCCGGGTGGCGCGCCGTGTACGCGGTGGCCGCGGCCATGATGGTACTGGCCGCGCTCGCCATGGGGCGGCTGCTGCCGCCTAGCAGCCCGGACGTGCGCGTCGGCTACGGGGCGCAGCTGCGGTCGGTGGCCGCCCTGGCGCTGGGCGAGCCGGTGCTGCGCTGGCGGTCGCTGATCGGCGCGGCGCAGTTCGGGGCGTTCAGCTGCTTCTGGACCACGGTGACGCTGCTATTGTCGGGGCCGCCCTTCCGCTATCCCCAGACGGAGATCGGCCTGTTCGCCCTGGTCGGCGCCGCGGGCGCGGTCAGCGTCCTGGCCGTGGGGCGGATGCTGGACCGTCGCCGGCGGCTGCGGTGGCCGCTGACCGGCGCGGCCATCGTGGCGCTCGGCGGGTCGTTCGCCCTGCTCGCCGCCGGGGCGACCGCCCTGGGGTGTCTGATCGCCGGGGCACTGGTCATGGATGCCGCCAGCCAGACGGTGCACGTGGCCAATCAGGCGGTGATCTACGACCTGGCGGACTCGGCGCGGTCGCGGATCACCACCGTCTACATGACCACCTATTTCATCGGCGGGGCGGCGGGCAGCGCGGCCGGGACGATGGCCTACAGCCACGACGGCTGGGGCGCCGCCTGCGCGGTCGCGGCCGGGTTTTGCGCCGTCGCCGCGCTCGGCTGGCTGGCCATCGCCCGCCACGAACTGCACCCCTCAACCGAGGCGGCGGACTCGCCAGGCGCAGGCGCCGGATAGCGCGACGGCGAGCGCCAGGTAGATCGCGGTCTCCTCGGCCTGCAGCGGCCAGAACCTGCTGGCGGGCTGGTAGCTGGCCTGCTGCCGGTACCCGAGCCGGGCCAGCCTGGCGTAGCAGGCCTGGTCCGGGTGACCCGCGCTCTGGCCGGGGCACCGCGTTACCCACGAGGGCGCCCTGACCGGTGAGCCTTTCGCGTCCACGGTGTACTGGGACGTGACCCACGCCCCCGGCTGCGGCACAGCTACGCTCACGTTCCCGCTGATCCCGATGAAGGTCAGGTCGGCCGCGGTGATCGGGATCCGCTCGGTCACGGGGGCGATGAGGTTCGGCCGGACCGCGGTCGCCATCGCCACCTGCGTTACCGCGAAGGCTGCCAGCAGGATCGCCATCGCGGGCAGGGGCCGCCGGACTAGGACGCCGATGGTGACCCCGAGGGCGAAAGCGAACGCGGCGTACCCGAGCGGCGCGATGCCGCGCCCGCCGAAGATCTCGGGTGCCAGCCGCGGCAGCACGTAGATCCCGGGTCCTGGCTGGCCGTGACGGCTCGCGATCGCCGAGTCGATCGGCTCCGCCCACCAGGTAACCACGAGGCCGAGCAGCCCGGCCACGGCCGCCGAGGCCGTGCCGGTGATGCCGAGCTTGGCGGCGAGCCACCGGGCGCGGGTCGTCATGGTCCAGGCCAGCCGGTACGTCCCGGCGTCCAGCTCGCGGGAGATCAGGGGCGCGCCCCAGAACATGCCGATCAGGGCGGGCAGCGCCAGCACGCCGAGCGTGCCGAGAAGGTACAGGCTGGTGTAGACGCCGCTCAGGTCGTTCAGGAAGCCGGCCCCGTCGTGGTGGTACATGCTGGCCAGGTGCGGGCCGGTGGCCGCGAGGACGACCGCCAGCACGGTGACGATCCCGCCGAGCGCCGCCCCCTGGACGCGGAATTGCCGCCAGGTGAGCCAGATCATCGCCGTTCCTCCCGCCGGCGGGTCGCCTCGCCCGCGCCCATGTGGGCGAGGACTAGGTCCTCCAGGCTGGCCGGGCCCGCGGCCGTCCGGGCGGCTAGTACTACAGCCGTAAATCGTTATGCATGGCGGCGTGGCTGCGTGACCTGACGGGACGTTCTGGCGAGGATTGCGGCATGCTGGCTGTCATGGAGGACACGCGGTCGCGGGAGGCGGAT
>JAFMRC010000072.1 GCA_017354375.1 Nocardiopsaceae bacterium
GCTCCAGCCGGCCCCGCAGGCACTGGACCCGCGGGTGCCGGTTCCACGAGTGCCGGTCCCACGGGCGCTGGCCCCGCGGGCAAGGGTGGCGCTGGCGGCGCGGCCGCTCCCACGGGGAGGGGCTCGGCGAAGCTGAGCAGCGTGCCGAACCCGACCGGGTGACGCGGTGCGCGGTGAGCACCCGCCCGCCGGCCGTCGGCCCGGACGACGGACCCGTGGTCGGCGGGCGGGCATCGACCCGGATCCAGCCGAGTTCGACCCGGGCGGCCACGACAACGAGGACGCTTCCGCGCCGCCGCAGCTTGCCTGGTCGGACGAGTGGACGGAGCGAGACCGGGACGAGCGCCGCAGGGAGCGTAGGGGCCGGGATCGCGTCGAGGACCGGGAACCCGACGATCCCGAGTCGCGGGCGCGGCAGATCTGCCTGCGGCAGCTCGAATTCGAGCCCAAGACCCGGGAGCAGCTCCGCGGCGCCCTCGCCAAGCGCGGCATCCCCGGCGACGTCGCCGATACCGTCCTGGGGCGGCTCGCCGACGTCGGCCTTATCGACGATGCGGCGTTCGCGAAGGCCTGGGTCGAGTCCCGCCATCACAGCAGGGGCCTGGCGGGCCGAGCGCTCAAGGCCGAGCTGCGTCGCCGGGGCGTCGCCGATGACGACATCAAGGAAGCCGTCGCTATCCTTCCCCCGGACGCCGAGGCGGAGACCGCCCGCCACCTCGTGGAGCGGAAGCTCGCCAGCACGAGAGGCCAGCCAGCGCAGACCCGGACCAGGCGGCTGGCCGGGATGCTGGCCCGCAAGGGGTACCCGCCGGGCCTCGCCTTCCGGGTCATCCGCGAGGCCCTGGAGGCCGAGGGAGTAGGGGGCGAGGAAGCCGAAGCCGTCCTCGGGGACGATCCGCCCGGTGACTGGTGCTGAGGGAGCGGAAGCGGTCCCCGGCGACGGCCCGGCGACCGGTACGGGTGCCTAGCGCTTAACCCGGGCGCAGCGCGTAATCATGGCGGACACGTTCGCGTAGCGCCTCGCGGCGAATCTTCCCGCTGGAGGTCTTGGGCAGCTCGGTCACCTCCAGGACCGCGCGCGGGCGCTTGAACGCGGCCAGCCCGCTCCGGCACCACTGGATGAGGGCATCTTGATCAACCTCCGCGTCAGGGGCCGCCACGACGAAGGCGACCGGCTTCTCGAGCCCGTCCTCGTCGGGCACCCCGACGACGGCGGCCTCGGCGACCGCCGGGTGCTCCAGTAGCTGGTCCTCGACCTCGGCCGGCGAGACCCAGATCCCGCCCGCCTTGATGACGTGCCCGGAGCGGCCCAGGTACGTATACGACCCGTCGTCATTGCGCTGGTAGATGTCGCTGGTGCGTACCCATTCGCCGAGGAAGACCCGTCGGCTCGCCTCGGTACGGCACCAGTACCCGGTGGCGGCGCTGTCACCCCGGACGTACATCTCTCCCGGCGTCTGCTCCCGCTCGATGAGCGCACCTTGCTCATCGCGCAGTTCGACGTCGTAGCCGGTCACTGGCCAGCCGGATGAGCCAGGGCGTATCCGGCCCTGCCGGTTGGACACGTAGATGTGCAGCATCTCTGTCGAGCCCAGGCCGTCGAGTATCTCGAACCCGAACCGGTTCCGCATGCGGTGGAACATCCGGGCTGGCAGGGCTTCGCCCGCCGAGATGCCCAGTCGCACCGAGGCGAACGCGTCGGAAGGCACGTCGCTGGCCAGCAGCCGCGCCCAGAAGGACGGGGACCCGAACAGCAGGGTGGGTGACTCGCTGAGCGCGCGTGACGCGAATAGCTCCGGCGAGGGCCTGCCCGGCTCGAGGATCGTGGTGGCGCCGGCCGCGAGCGGGAAGATCACGGAATTGCCCAGCCCGTAGCCGAAGAAGAACTTGGCCACGGACAGGCACCGGTCGCCGGGTGCGATGCGCAGGACCTCCCGCCCGTACCTTTCGGCTACGGTGCGGATGCCGGCGTGCCGGTGCATCGCGGCCTTCGGTGTCCCCGTGGTTCCCGAGGTGTATTGCCACAGCGCGGGAGAGTCTGGCCAGGTGGGGTACGGCGTATCCGCGTCGGCATTCCCGTCGGCCTCGTCGGCCTCGTCGGCCGGAAGGTCGCGGGCCAGCATCACGCGGACGGTGCCGAGGGTGGCGGCCGCGCGCCGTACCACGTCCGCGGTATCGTGAGCGGCGAACACGATCCGCGCCCGGCAGTCGGCGAGCAGCTCGGCCAGCTCCTGGTCGGTAAGCATGGTGGAGCAGGGGACCGCCACGGCGCCGATGTGCATGGCGGCGAGGATCAGGATGAGCAGGTCCGCGTCGTCGGGCATGCACATCGCGACCCGCTCTTCCGGCCGGATCTCCAGCTCCCGCAGGCCACGGGCAGCACGGCGCACCTCGGTGCCGAGTTCCGCGTAGCTGAGGATGCGGCCGGGGGCCACGACCGCCGTCCGGTCACCGTTTCCTGTCCTGACGTGCCTGGAGACCAGATAGTCAGCAGCGTTGAACGTTTCTCGCTTCGCATGCTTCATCAATGATCACACACCCTGCTGCCGATGAACCACCGATACTCTCCGTACGCCTAATGCCGGTGCCTGCGGAACTGCCAATTAAATTTCCGGCGGGGCTCTAGCGCTCGGATAGCGGCGAGGTCGGGCTTACCCTGCTCGGTGACCGGGATGCGCTCCAACGAGCGGATAATGATGGATTTCGCGCTGATCCCGTGTTCCTTGCAGATCGCGTCTTGGCATGCCTTGCTGTCTACGGGGCCTCCCGGCCAGGGCACCGCCGCGACGATCCAGGTATCTTCGTTGCGGGCGACCACCGCGAACCGCACTCCGGGAACCTGGCAAACGGTCTCCTGGATATGGCCAGGTGTTATCAGATTCCCATTGCGTTGCACCACTTCCCCGGCGCGGCCGAGGAAGTGGATAAAGCCTTCGCTATCGAGACAGCCCAAGTCGCCGGTGCGATACCAGCCGTCTACGAATGCGGTTGCCTGCCGCTCGGGCATATTGCGGTAGCCGTCGGCTCCCCGGGGCGAGCGGACCTCGATCTCTCCAGCCTCGCCGGGCTTGACGATGGTCCCGTCCTGCGCGCGGAACCTTACTTCCACGCCGGGCCTTGCCCGGCCCGCGCAGGTGAACCGCTCTGGCTTGTCATGCTCCTGCGGTGGCAAGATGCTGACGAACCCGACCTCGTTCGCTCCGTATCCATGTCCGACGACTGGTCCTAGCTGAGAGCGGGCACGCCGGCGCAGGGTCGGGGGGGCCGAGGCGCCCGCATGGATCAGCATCCGAAGCGACGACAGGTCGCGAGCGGCGACGCTCGGGTGGCTGATGACCTCATCGAGTTGCGGCTCGAGGAGCAGGAGGTCGGTGATCTTCTCGGACTCGATGGCCGCGAGGGTATCCGCGGGGTCGAACGTGTCCTGGAGTACCACGGTGCCTCCGCCGAGCAGCGTCGTATCGAGGAGCGTCTGCGAGAGGTAGGCGAGCTTCCCGTTGATGAGCTGGCGGCGGTCGGGATCCTCCGGTGCCTGGACTAGATTTGTGTATTTGGCGAAAGACCGGAAGCTTGCCTTTGGCGTGCCTGTGGTGCCGCCGGATGAGGCAACCATCCCGATGTCGTCCGGGTGAGCCCTGCACGGGATCGGTTCGTCTCCCGCCGTCGCCGCGAGTTCGTCCAGTCGCGGGCCGGGCGCGCCGTCCCCGACGGCCGCTAGGGGGACGTTGATGCCCGTCGGCACTAGGTGAGCCGTCTCCCCGAACGCCACCAGCAGCCTGGGAGCTACTCGCGCGATCAGCCCGGCCCGCTGCTCGGGTGACGGCGGTGCGGACAGGTAGCAGGTAGCGGCGCCGATCAGGGCGGCGGCGTACCGGACGGCGAGACCATCCGGTGTAGTCGGAGCGAAGAAGGCAACTATATCGTTCCTTCCGATATCCAGCCTTTCAAAGGCCCTCGCATACCGGAAGATCAGCGAATTTAGTTCTGTGCCGGTTATGGACTGGTCGCGGTACCGCAGTAGCTGTGAATCTCCTGCCTTCGATGCTCGGCGTACTATATCCGCTACATAAACGTCAGTCATGATGTAAACCTGATATACGTTGTCTGGTATTTTGCGGGAATGTTCGTGAGGAATTGTCAAATATCAATGATGCGCAGAATCGCGCACGATGCCTCCATGCCGGGTGAGCCGCTGGTAAGCGCCACGACGTCGCCACGCCGCACTCCACCGGTGGTAAGCAGGTGGTCTAGGCCCAGGATCGGATCAGGGGGTCCGGCGTGGCCTACGTGCCGGGTGAAATCCCAGACGGAGCGCTCGTCGCTAACGTTGAGCGGGTCGAGGAACATCTTGCGGAGCGACCGGTGAGTGAAGCCGACGTGCGTCACCCGGGCGACGTCGTCCGCCGTCAACCCTGCGTCGTCAAGGGCTTCGCGGTAGGATCGGGCAACTATGGTCCTATATTTGCTGCCTGGGGAGATCTCGCCGGACGGTGCTTTTTCCCGGAAGTATGCCAGTTTCGAATTGAATTCTAGTTTCTTGCCCACCGTTATTCCGGGTGGGAAAATCGGCTCATCCCCCCGGCTAAGCTGTTCAAGGGAAGGGTCGGACACGGAGGCGATCGAGAGAACCTTGGCGATACCGGGACGCCGGGACAGAAGGATCGAGGCCCCGGCGTCGCCCATCACGTAGAGGAAGGAGATATGCCACCGGTCAGCGGCTGGGGTTCCCACGTTGTCCCCCGCCGTGATCAGCACGCTTTCATCGCTGTATGAGCGGGAACGGGTAGACAGCCATGTTGCGCCGAGCATGATACTGGCCATCATGCCGTTGCATCCGCTAACGATCTCGCTCGCGGGAATCGGCCGGTTTACTGTATGCAGGTTAATATAGTGCTGTGTGGCCCAGCCTTCGGGTCCCTGCGGGTGAACGTGACTGTGCAAGAGCAGCCCGACCCCGCTAGCGGCCACGCTGTCCTGTTTCAGTGCGATCTGTGCCGCGGAAATGGCGAGATCCGGGGCGGGCGTGTCGTTAGCGATGGCGATCGAGACAAGCCCGCTGCTTGCCGCCTCCTGAGCATCGTACCAACCGCGCTGTACCGCCTCTGCCGTGCTCATGCGATCAGGGATGCAGGTGCCAACGCCATTGATGTAGATTTCCTCTAGCCGCATGGCAGATCTCTGTGACGCCTTTCTATATCAACATGTTCAGTTACCGCGAGTAAATGTTCCATCCAGATCGCGTATACACTAAATCTCATCCGCGAGAGTCTCTGGCTTCGCGCGTAAGCCTATCGAAACCCTAAGGAATGCGGGACAGCCAGGCCTGCCCAGCACAGTACGTCAAGCCATGAGAGCGCTCTGGATAAGGAATCACGCCTAGTGCGCGGTAAAAGGCTCCTCTGGAGCGGCGTGAAATCAGGCTGTCACAGGTACCCTGGACGGCCTGCTCATGAGCGGACTCTTGCGGCTAGAGCCGCGACGGACTCTTTCCTGGTTGCCTGGCTCCTCTCGGTCGAGGTCAAGGTCGGGCCGCAACATCTTTTGTAATCAAACCGCCCGCATGGTTTGCTGTCAAGACCGATCGGGACACATGGAGTAATCTGCGGGCCGGTTGAAGGCTGGCCTAGCAGTGAGACCGCCTCGGTAGCAAGAAACCCGGCGCGCAAGCCCTGCGGTAATTACCTGTTGTGTCAATTCTTATGCCCATTGTATATAAGATTGACATTCTTCGATCTTTCCTTGAGGCGGCTAGGGTCAGGGCCTGTTGAGTATACGAAGGTGCTGGTAGCTGAGGGTGAAGGCGCTGACGTCCCAGGCGGTGATGAGCGCGAGCCCGATGAGCGCCAGCGCGGAGAGGAAGACGAAGCCCCTCGGCCTGCCGTGCGACCACGCCCGGATGGCCCAGGCGACCGTGAGCAGGGCGCCGATTCCGATGGCGATGAAGATGACGGTCACGGCCACGCTGACCGGCCCGGTGAGGCCGACTACCTTCCCGGTGTCGAATGCGTCTCGTTGCAGCCGGGCCGATTCGACGCTCCCTGTCCAGATGTTGGCGGCGAAGCAGGCGGCGTCGATGGCGAAGAGGGCACACGGCTGCAGGTGCCACGGGATGCTCCAGGCCCGGCGCGGGCACTCGAAGTTCCTGGCGATGTACTGCCTGCCGTGATCGCGGCTGCCAGGGTCGCGTTCGCCGGGCGCCGGGGTCATGGTCCCGTGCACGTTACCTGGAATTGCATGTAGGTGGGGTCGGAGAGGGCGAGCGCCACGATGTTGAAGAGAGCGAAGACGATGAGCGCCAGCGCGGAGAAGAAGGTGGAGTCCCCCCGGCCGCCGGTTGCTCGTTTCCAAGGCGTCCAGGCGATCGTGAGCAGGATGCTGGCTCCCGCGACAGTGAACACGGCGACGGTGGCGACGGCGAACGGCCAGGGCATGCCGACGACCCTCCCGCAGTCATTGGAGTACCGGAGTTCCCGGCCCAATTCGATCCGGCCCGTCCACCAGGCGAGGGCGAAGCAGGCGGCGTTGAGGGCGAAGAGGAACCGCCGCCGGAGGTACCACGGGATGCTTCCGGTGTAGCGGGGGATGAGGTCGCGCTTGCTGGTGATGGTCATGGCGCTCGGTTCGCTTGGGGTTGAGGCGACGGCTGATCGCTAACGATATCCCGGAGGGCGCCGGACCGGAGCGCGGCGCCCGGCATCCCGATATCGGGAGCGGCTCTCACCGCCGGCACCCGCCCGTATCCTGGTCGGGTGGGAGAAGGAAGGACCTACGAGATCCGCACCTACGGGTGCCAGATGAACGTGCACGACTCCGAGCGCGTCGCCGGACTGCTGGAGGAGGCGGGCTACACGCGTGCCCGGGGCGACGACGCCCCGGACCTCGTCGTGTTCAACACCTGCGCGGTCCGGGAGAACGCGGCCGACCGGCTGTACGGCAACCTGGGCCACCTGCTCCCCGTCAAGAACAAGACGCCCGGCATGCAGATCGCGGTCGGCGGCTGCCTCGCCCAGATGGAGCGGCAGAAGATCGTCGAGCGCGCTCCGTGGGTCGACGTGGTCTACGGCACGCACAACATCGGCGCGCTGCCGGAGCTTCTCAAGCGAGCCGAGCAGCGCAAGGCCGCCCAGGCCGAGTTCGAGGAAACCCTCAGCACGTTCCCGTCCCTGCTGCCTGCCCGCCGCGAGTCCCCGTACTCCGCGTGGGTGTCGATCTCGGTCGGCTGCAACAACACCTGCACCTTCTGCATCGTCCCGTCGCTGCGCGGCAGGGAGAGGGACCGTCGCCCCGGCGACATCCTCGACGAGGTCAGGGCGCTGACCCGCGAGGGCGTCCTGGAGGTCACGCTCCTCGGGCAGAACGTGAACTCCTACGGCGCCGAGTTCGGCGACCGGTACGCGTTCGGCAAGCTGCTGCGGGCCTGCGGTGAGCTGGAGGCGGACGGCCTGGAGCGAGTCCGCTTCACCTCCCCGCACCCGCGGGACTTCACCGACGACGTGATCGAGGCGATGGCGACCACGCCCAACGTGATGCCGAGCCTGCACATGCCGCTGCAGTCCGGCTCGGACCGGGTGCTGAAGGCGATGCGCCGCGCCTACCGCCGCGAGCGCTTCCTGGACATCGTGGGCAACGTCAGGCAGGCTATCCCGCACGCTGCGATCACGACCGACATCATCGTCGGCTTCCCCGGCGAGACGGAAGAGGATTTCCAGGGCACCCTGGACCTGGTCCGCCAGGCCCGGTTCTCCAGCGCGTTCACCTTCCAGTACTCCATCCGCGAGGGCACCCCGGCCGCGACAATGCCGGACCAGGTGCCCCTTGAGGTCGTCCAGGAGCGGTACGACCGGCTCGTCGCCCTCCAGGAGCGGATCTGCCGCGAGGAGAACGCGAGGCTCGACGGCGGCACCGTCGAGATCCTGGTCGCCGAGGGGGAGGGCCGCAAGGACGCCGCCACCCGCCGGATGTCCGGCCGCGCCCGCGACAACCGCCTGGTGCACTTCACTCCGCACGAGGCGACCCCCCGGCCCGGAGACATCGTGACCGCGAGGGTGACCGGCACCGCGCCGCACTACCTGATCGCCGATGGCGTCCCGCTGTCCGTCCGCCGCACCCGTGCCGGCGACGCGTGGGAGGCCCGCCAGTCCGCCCCCGCGGAATCCGCGGCGCAACCAGGCAGCGTCCTGCTCGGCATGCCGGCCGTCCGCAGATAACAGCAAGAAACGAAGTTAACGCCACGATGCTGATCGCCATCGTCGGAGCCACCGCCACCGGCAAGTCCGACCTGGCCGTCGATCTCGCCCAGGCCCTGGACGGCGAGGTGGTCAACGCCGACTCCATGCAGCTGTACCGGGGCATGGACATCGGAACCGCCAAGCTCACCGTCACCGAGCGCCGCGGCGTCCCGCATCACCTGCTGGACGTCTGGGACGTCACGAAGACCGCCAGCGTCGCCGAGTACCAGGCCCTGGCCATCGACGCGATCGACGACATCGCCAGCCGCGGCAAGACCCCGGTCCTGGTCGGCGGCTCCGGCCTGTACATCCGCGCCGCGCTCGGCGACCTGGACTTTCCCGGAACTGACGCCGGCGTCCGCCGCCGCCTGGAGGGCGAACTGGCCGAGACCGGCCCCGCCGCTCTTCACGAGCGGCTCGAAGCGGCCGATCCGCGGGCCGCCGCCGCGATCCTGCCGTCCAACGGCCGCCGGATCATCCGCGCGCTGGAGGTCATCGAGATCACCGGCCGCCCGTTCAGCGCCACGATGCCTAGCTACACGGGGTCTTCTAGCGTGGGGGGCCATCCCGCGACGCAAGTTGGCATCGCGATGCCGCGCCCGGAGCTTGACCGCCGGATCGGCATGAGGGTCGACCGGATGTGGGAGCACGGATTCGAGGCTGAGGTCCGCACGCTGGAGGCCAGGGGCCTGCGGGACGGCAGGACCGCGAGCCGCGCGCTCGGCTATCAGCAGCTGCTCCGCTACATCGACGGCGAAGTGGGCCTCGACCAGGCGCGCGAGGAGACGGCGCGGGCGACGCGCCGTTTCGCCCGCCGTCAGGAATCCTGGTTTCGCCGGGATCCCCGCGTCACATGGGTGCCCGCGGGCACCGAGGCGCGAGCCCGCGCCCTGGCCGCCATCCACCAGCCCGTTCATGAGAAAACTGCACCGTTTAGTTTATTCGTTAATCGCGCTACGATGCTGACCGTGGTAGCGACGGCGTCAGAGCGCAAGCGCGACGTCATCGGACGGGCGGCGTTTACCTTGTTCGCGAGCGATGGGTACGAGCGGACGAGCGTGGACGCCGTCGCGGCCGAGGTCGGCGTCTCCAAGCGCACCGTGTACAGCTATTACGGCGACAAGGAAAACCTCTTCCTGACGACCGTCCGCGACACGTACGCCAGGATGCTGGAGCGGATCACCGAGATCGTCGAGTGCACGAACTGGGACGCGGACGTGTCGCTCGCGCTAACGGAGTGCGTCACCGAGATCACCCACTCGATCGTCCGGGCGCCGGAACGCGTCACCCTTGGACGGCTGCTGGTCGCGGAGGCCCCGCACTTCCCGGCGCTCATCGACCTGCTCGATGCCCGCGCGGACACCATGATCCTCGCCTCCCCGCTGGCGCGCCTCGACCATGCCGGGCGGCTCGCGATCCCGGATCCCGCCCGGGCCGCCGGGCACCTGTCGGCGCTCACTTTCGACCAGGTCAGCAGGAGGTCCCTGATGGGCACTGTCCCGCTGCCGGACGACGAGGTCCGCCAGCTGCTCGCCGACGGCGTCCGGGTCTTCCTCCGCGCCTACGCCCCCGCCGACCCGGCGGGCCGGCATCCGTTGCCAGGTGATAACAGCAACAAGCGTGGTCGCCACGCCTCCGCGGGCTGACAGCGACACCCGAGGCCGGCGACAATACCCGTTGTGCAATCGGCGATCGAGGCGCGCGCGGTCGGGCAGCGCGCCAGGTCCGGGCAGGACACGCTGCGTGACGTTTCACTGGCTATCGGCCACGGTGAGCTGGTCGGGATCATCGGCAGCAGCGGGTCGGGGAAGACCACGCTGCTGGACATCCTGTCCGGCCTGCGCGCCCCGTCCGCGGGCACGGTGATCCGTGCCTCCGGGAATGTCGGCTATGTCCCCCAAGACGACATCATCCACCTCGCCCTCCCGCTGGAAAGGACGCTCCGCTACGCGGCCGCCCTCCGCGAGGTTCCGCCGGCGGCGGTCGGCAGCGTACTGAGCACGCTTGAGCTGACGGACCGCTCGCTGATCCCGGTCGGCGACCTGTCCGGCGGCGAGCGCAAGCGCGCCTCGATCGCCGTCGAGCTCCTCGCCGCCCCTACCCTGTTCTTCCTCGACGAGCCCACGTCCGGCCTCGACCCGGCCCGCGGTGCCGAGCTGATGGGGACCCTCCGCGCGCTCGCGGGCAACGGCACGACCGTCGTGCTGACCACGCATAATCCGCTGGACGCGGCGCGCTGTGACACGATCGTGGTGCTGACGGGGGACGGCTGCCTGGCGTTCTGCGGCACCCCTGACGCCGCGCTCGGCTACTTCGGCGTGAACACGCTGGAGGAGGTTTACGAGCGGCTCCGGGAGCGTCGGGACGAGAAGCCCTGGCGCTGGGGAGACGGGCATATCCGTTCGGGAGAAAAGGGTTTGGGCCGGGCGGAACCCGCCGCCGGAGCCGCACCCGAGAGGGCGACCCGAGGGGCGGCGACGGGCGCGCTCCGCCCGTTGCGGCAGTGGCTCCTGCTCACACGGCGGAACGCCGCCATCCTCACCCGCGCCAGGCTCACCCTCGCGATCCTCGTCGGCGCGCCGGTGATGGTGCTGCTGATGTTCGTCGTGCTGTTCCGGCCCGGGGCGTTCGACCCGGCGCACCCCAGCCCCGAGACCACGGTGATGATCGTGTTCTGGCTGGCGTTCGGCGGGTTCTTCTTCGGCCTGACCTACGGGCTGCTGCAGATCTGCGCGGAGTTCGGCGTGCTGCGACGGGAGCGGTTCGCCGGCCTGAGCGCCGCGGCGTACGTGCTGTCCAAGGTGGCCGTGCTGTTGCCGCTGCTCGCGGTCGTCGACGCGGCGTTCCTGGTCGTGCTACGGGTGCTCGGCCGGCTGCCGGAGGCCGGCGACTACGGGGCTACCTTCGTCACCCTGCTGTTGTCGTCGGCCGCGGCGCTGGCTCTCGGGCTGCTGATCTCGGCGGCGGTGTCGGAGCCATCACAGGCGACGATCGCGCTGCCGATGGTGTCCTTCCCGCAGGTCCTGTTCGTCGGCGCGATCTTGCCGGTGCCGGTGATGGCCGCGGTCGGCAGGTGGATCAGCTACCTGATGACGAACCGGTGGACGTTCGAGGGGCTCGGGCACAGCCTGGGCGTCGCCCGGCTGTGGGCCACCGGAGCCTCGCCGCTCGGCCCGCCGCTGCTCGCCTCCTACGGCACGACGTTCGCCCGCCCGGCCGGAGAGGACTGGCTGATCCTCGTGGCGTTCACGCTCGCGTTCCTTGCTGCCACGGTTTTCGCCGTGATCCGCAAGACCGGTTCGGCGGTCAAGGCCGGTTCAGCAGCGAAGACCGGTTTAGCAGTGCAGGCGGGGCGCCAGGCCGGCTAGGTCGGCCGCTTGGTCCCGGTAGGCGCGCTCGGAGAAGTCCCGGAAGGCGTCGATATCGGCGGCGGTGGAGGCGACGCCGACGGAAACCCGCACAGCGCCGCCGTTCGGCAGGCCGATCCGGTCCAGGTAGTCGTCGATCGTGGTGACGGCCTGCCGGGAGAACCCGCCGGTCATCAACCGGCTTCGCAGGGAGCCCGCGACGTCCCTCCGGCTCAGGCCGAACGCCCACTCTCCGGCGCCCGGGTTGCAGAAGCACCCGGTGCGCAGCGATATTCGCGCCGCGCTCGCGTCCCGGGCGACCGCGCGCTCGTCGACGATCCGTCCGGCCGGGTCGAGGAAGTTGAACGCGATCGTGCCGCCGCGGTCCATGACCGTCGCCGGGCCGTAGAGGCGGGTCATCGGCGCCCCGTTGCTATGGGCGAGTCCCGTTAGGACGTCGAGCAGCCGGCCGGTCAGCGCGGACACCCGCCGGTGGATCAGGTTGACGCCGATGCCGTCGATCCAGCGGATGCCGACCTCGACGTCCGGGATGGACAGGAAGTTCAGCGTGCCGTCCTCGAACGCGCCCTCGTCTTCCAGCATCCGGTGCCAGCCGCCTTGCACGCTGACGCCCCAGATGGTGCCGCCGGAGAACCAGGGGCGGCTTAGCCGGGGCAACGCGTCGCGCCTGACCAGCAGGGATCCAACCCCGGTCGGGTACCCGAAGACCTTGTACCAGCTCACCGCGACGAATTCCGGCCGCACCGCGGACAGGTCGAGCTCGTTCGTCGGCGCGAAGGCCGCGGCATCGAGCAGCACGTCGTACCCCGCCCGCTGCGCGCGGTGCACCCAGTCGAGCGGGTGCTGGACTCCGGTGAAGTTACTCTGCGCGGGATAGGCGAACAAACCAGCGCGCTCGGGTGGCCGGCGGATGCCCGGCCTCCGGCCGAGCGCCGCGGTCACGTCGGCGTCGCCGACCCGGAGTTCCGGAGCGCTCATCGGCACGTACACCACCCGGGCGCCGCGGCTGCGCGCGAACTCCCTGATGCCGTTGACCGAGTTGTGGTTGTCGGCGGTGAGCACGTACCGGCGACCCGGACGGAAGGGGTAGGACTCGCCGACGAGGCGGCAGGCGCCGGTGGCGTTCGGCGTGAAGATGACGGCGTAGTCCTCGGCAGTGGTGTTGAAGTGCGTTAGCACTGCCGCCCTGGCCTGCTCGACCAGTTCTGTGGACGCCCTGGACGTCGGGTTCTCCGAGTGCGGGTTGCCGTAGCAGCCGCCGGTTATCCGCGCCGCGTGCGCTCGCATCTGCGACCTGGCGGCGAGCCCGGCCCCGGTGTAGTCGAGGTACACGTGCCCGGCCTCGTCCAGGTACCCGTACTCGGTGGCGCGGAGCTCGTCGAGCGCGGAGTCGGGTCCCCCGTCGCTCGCGGAGATGCTGTCGCAGTCGGGCCGGGTCCGTTCTCCGGTCGTGGAGGTGCTGTCGTGCGCGGGCCAGGCCTGTTCCCCAGTCAACGCGGTGTCAATGGTCAAGGCGGTGTCGATGTCCCGCATGGCGCTCCTTGACGGTGCTGTCCCCTGACTGTGCTGGCCCTGACGCGGGCACCGGCCGAGCGTGCGGCCATCCTGGCCGCGCGCAGCCGCTCCTGGCCGCATGAAGTCCCTCTAAACGTATATTAGACCATATATCGGTTAAATAGCCATTGAGCGACTGTTTATCGTTTATATGGCTATTATTCAGGCAGATCCCGAGTCGATCCTCCGGCCCCTGGTAACCGGCATTCAGGCCTTTTCCGGGGAGGGCCGGCCCGCCCTTCCGTTGCCCTGCCGCCTGGCGGCCCTCTTACGCGTGAGATACCGTTCATGGCGTGGTCGCTCGTTTTCCCGGTCCGCCCGAGTTCCCGGGGCCGCCCGAGTTCCCGGGACCGGGCCAGCCGAATCGGCCCGGATACCCGGGATACCCGGGTGCGCCAGAGCCCGGCCAGGTGCCGCCGTCCCGGGTCTGGGTCGACCCCCACCACGAGTGGCAGGACAAGCTGGCCGAGCGGCTGCTGGAGAAGCGCATCGTGCTCGCGTCCGGAGTTCTCGACGACGACGCCGCGGGCCGCATGTCCGCGCAACTGCTCGCCCTGGACGCCGAGGGCGGCGACCCGATCCGCCTGGAATTGCAGGGCCTTCGCGCCGAGTTGTCCGCCGCGCTCAGCGTGATGGGCGTCCTGGACACCGTGCGGGCGCCGGTCCACGCGTACGCGAGCGGGGAGACCTCCGGCGCGGCGCTCGGCGTCCTGGCGTCGTGCCCGCGCCGGTGCGCCTACCCGAACGCCGCGTTCACGCTGACGGAGCCGCGAGCGCAGTTCGGCGGCACGGTGACCGCGGTGACCGAACGGGAACAGCAGGTCCGGCGGATGACCGACTCGCTGTACTACCGGCTCGCCGAGGTGACCGGCCGGGACGCCGACGAGATCCGCGACGACGCGCGGCGCAGCCGCGGCCTCACCGTCGCCGAAGCCCTCGGATACGGCCTCGTCCAGGAACGCGTCACGAAGCCCGCTGACTGACGCGACTGAGGCGGTCAACCCGACGGTCACTTGTCAACGTGCGTGACTGGTGTGAAAGCAGCTTACCGATTAATTACTAAAAGTAGCTAGATTCAAGCTATTTGTGATTTTTTTTGCCGCTCAAGCCTATGGATTTCGGGCTTCCCTCGCTACTATCGATCTAGGCGCAAAAGGTGACTAAATTATAACTAGGAGTGACGAATGGTCGAGGACGCCGCCCCCGAGAACGGCCGCACGCCGTCGTCGGCTTCCACGTCACGAGCGACCCCTGGTCTTGATGAGAGTGCCGGACCGGGCGGTGCGGAGCGGTTCCTGGCTCCCGCCGCGGCCGGGTCCGGTACCGCCGCGTCCCAGCCTGCCTGGCCGGGTGCGGCGAGTCCGGCGGGCTGGTTCCTGCCGGCCGGCGGGGAAGCGGCCCCCCCGACCGGACCCGGCACGGAACCAGCCCGTTCGGGGACGGTCGGCCCGAAGCCCGCTGGAGACTCGGCGGAACCTGAGAGAGGGCCGGCGCGAACGGAGAGCGAGGGGGAACTGGCGGCAGCGGATGGTTCCGGCCCGGATCGCTACGAATCGGACGGTTACTGGTACCCCGGCCCGCTGCCCGCGTCGTGGCAGGAACCGGGCCCGGGATGGCAGCCCGCGCAGCCGGGTAGCTTTCCCGAGCCGCCGACCAGGGTCGAGCCGACGGGGCCGGCCGCCCCGGTGGTCGGGCCGACCGCGGCACTGCGGGGGCGCGCCGGCGGACCCGGCTTCACCGTCAGGCTCGACGATCCGCCGGCCGACGATCCGCCGGCCGACGATCCGCCGGCCGGTGACCCGCCGGCCGGTGAGTCCGCGTCCCGGTCCGGCTGGCAGCTGGCACATGGAGTATGGCGGGGTTCGGGGATCCGCTGGGAGGAGCCTGCGGCCCCGGTGCCGACGAGCCCCGCGGACGTCGCGTCGCCACGGGGGCACGCCGAGCAGGTCACGGGTCAGCGGCCCGCTGCCTCCGGCCAGGCGTTCGAGGCCGCGCCGGTTTTCGCGGCCCCACCCGCCCGCGGAACGCCGTCCGCCCCTGCCCAGCCCGCCTACCCGGACTCGTTCACCTACCCGGACTCGTTCACCTACCCGGACTCGTTCGCATCCGACGACGCGCCGACACAGGTCGACGGTCTCGCCATCGCGGAGGAGCCCGCCAGCGACGAGCGCTTCCGGGCCTGGCGCGACTCGCTTGGCGAGGCACCGGCGCCGCCCGCCAGGCCGTCCCGGCGACACGGGGCCTGGCAGCTTGCCCGCGTCGGAGTGCCGATCGCGGTCATCGTCGCCGTCGGCGCTGGCGCTGTCATGATGCTGACCGGCAAGTCCAGCGAGATGCTGGGCAGCCGAGCAGACCACCGCGCGGGGGCTCCCGGCAACGCCCGAGGTGCCGGAAGCGGGCAGGCGAGCGCCTTCGTCGGATATCCGGGCCTGCACGGCCCGGTGACGGTCAGCTCGATCGCGTCCTCGGGCGGCACGCAGCTAGCCGTCGGCAGCGCGGACGGCCATGCGGCGATCTGGCGGCGCGGCCCCGGCGGAACCTGGTCGCTCGCGTCCGCTGGCCAGCCGGCCGTGTTCACGCTGCCGGGCAGCGCGGAACTCACCAGCATCGCCGCCGGCCCGGCCGGGTGGATCGCGGTCGGCGATACCTCGAGCGGGCACCCAGTGATTCTCACGTCGGCGGACGGCACCACCTGGCACGCCGTCAGCGGCGTCGGCGCCTTCGCCGCCCCGGGGCTGGACGTCACTGCGGTCGCGGCGGACCGCGACGGCTACGTGGTAGTCGGCCAGCAGGTCGCCGGCAACCGGCGGTTCGCGGCCATGTGGTGGTCACCGGACCTGCGCGACTGGGCTCGTGCGCCCAACGACCACCTCGACGGCAGGCTGGAGCCGAGCGCGGCCTACGGCGTGACGGCCACCGCCGCCGGGTTCGTCGCGGTAGGAGCGAACGGGAACCGCCCGGTGACCTGGACCACGGAGACCGGCCGGTCCTGGGCGAAGCACGAGTTCCCGCCGCCCGGCGGGGCGTCCGGCGCTACCCTGAGGTTCGCCGCCGCGAGCGGCGGCACCGTGGTCGCCGCTGGCGACGCGGACACCGGGCACGGAACCGTCCCCTTCGCGGTGGCCTCCACCGACGCCGGCCAGCACTGGCGGCAAGTCCCGCTCCCGGCCCCCGCTGGCACCACGGTCACCGCCCTGGCCGCGTCCGGCACCGGCTTCGTCGCCGCAGGCCAAACGGGCCGGGCAGGCCAGGGAAGCCAGGCGGATTCGGCCGGGACCCGGCACGCCGTCACCTGGACCTCACCCGACGCCGTCACCTGGTCCGCGCCGTCCCCGGCGCCCAGCGCTCACGACATCACGGCCCTGGCCGGAACCGATAGCGGCACCATCGCCGCCACCGAACAGCACGACGCCGCGTCCTCCCACACCCTCCCTGCCCCCTGACAACTGGTGTGTCGGGCTTTCAGGATCAACGAAAGCGCCGGGGAGGCAGCCGAGGTGTCGTTGTCTCAGTCCGGGACAGGGAACCTGTAGTCGAAGGTGGCCATGTCGGCGCGGATGATGAACCGGGCGACGTCGAGTGGCCCCTCGGCGGTGTGGTAGGTGCGGATAACGTCCAGGACGGGCGTGCCCTCGGGGATCTCCAGCCGGGAGGACTCGGGGCCGGTGGGCATCCTGGCCGTGATCTCTTCCTGGATTTCCTGCACTGGCGAGACCGCGTTGATGCGGGCGATGTGGCCGCCTGCCCCTCGTCCCGTGAGGAGGTCGGGGTTGCGCTCCCCGGTCGCGATGGTGAAGTAGCTGTCGACGCCCTGGTTGATGGTGCCGTCGATCCTGGTGATCCGCTGGCGCACGTTGACCAGCTCTCCCTCCGCGATGCCGAGGCGCTCGGCGGCGAACGCGGGGGCGCGGACCTGCGCTGTCTCGGTGGCCTGCTCGACGGCGCGCCCCTGGCGTGCGCCCTCGGCGTCCAGGAGCCGCTGGGGCTGCTCGCCTGCCCAGACCGAGCGGCTGTAGCGGGCCAGGCCGAACCGGCGGACGGGCGGCCGTTCCCGGACGAAGTTCCCTGAGCCCTGCTTGGACACGATCAGTCCTTCCTGCCGGAGCCTGCGTATGGCTTCCCTGACGGTGACCAGGCTGGGCTTGCCCGGGTAGGAGTCCCGGATCTCGGGCAGCGTGGGTATCCGCGACCCTTCCGGGTACGCGCCCGACTCGATGCGGGCGCGGATGTCGTCGGCGATCCGCACCTGCCATGACCTGCCGTCAGTCGTGCCACTCACGTCACTAACCTTACCGGTCTGCTGGTCTGTTTACACACGGAACCGGCCGTGCTCCAATAATTGTGTAAGCAGACCAGCAGTCTCCATGGTACTTGGAAGGGGAACGGATGCCATGAGCACGACCCTGGAGAACTTCGCGGCAGAGCAGAAGTCCGGGGCTGCCTACCTCGATCTCGCCGCGAACTCCCACGGCGAGGAGAAGGCCCTGCTGATGCTCCGCGCGCTCGGCCGCGTGCCGGGGCCACGGCCGCACGCCGTCGAGATCGGGCCGGGCGGCGGC
>JAFMRC010000073.1 GCA_017354375.1 Nocardiopsaceae bacterium
GCCGCCCGCAGCCCGGGACGGCCCGGGGCGGTAAGCGATAAGCGATAATCATTTGCGGATCATATATACGGTTCCGTAAGTTTTACGCGATTACGATCCCGTAAGTTTGCGAGGCGCGCCCATTGATCACGCGGATTAGGCTGAAACGCGTTCTCGCGACGGGGCTTTATGCACGCACGACGCGCAGGTCACATTCAAGGACGTTCACGCCTCATCGGTTCGGAACTTCCCCTGATACCCACGCTGACCTGCTATTATCTGAACTCGTCCGGGCTGACCTGCGCCTGCGGCGCCTTAGGCGTTCCGACCGGGACGATCGCCGTTGTCCTTATGAAAATCACATGAATATCTTGGTTCTAGTGGCGGATGGCGAGCGTACGCGATAAAAACTTTGCATGCCTGATTCGGGGGATGGGTCGTGATGCCGCTACTCGAGCAACCCCCCTGAAAGGAGCCGGGGCCGGCCACGATGCCGACCAGCCGGAGCCAGACGATGACGATGCCTCTTGTGCACGCGCAACACGGTCGCTGCCAGGCCGAACGCTGTGACCGCACGCCCTGCTTCCGGATAGAGGTACACGACCCTCCCGGCACCCTCATCGACGGCAAGACGGCCAACGCCTGCGCTGACCACCTGGGAGCGACCGTCCGGGACCTCAGCCGCTGGGCCGCGACCGCCACGCTGATCGAGGGCTACATCCAGGTATGCGTGATCGACGGCCGTCCGGGCAGCGCCGATTCGCTGCCCGAGGGCACCCTCCTCCCCGCCAGCTGGCCCTTCGCCAACATCCCCCTCATCTAACCGCCCGCGCCGCCATCGTCCCCTAGGGGGTGGTCGCATTCGCGCCCCCCGCCCTCCCCGCTGCGGCCCGAGTGCGCTTTTGGGCTCGCTCTAGCTGGCCCAAGAGCGCATTTGGCACGCTAGGCGGGGGTGCCCGGAGGTAGGCGGGGGTGCCCGGAGGGTGGCCCGTTCGCGCCACCCGCCCACCCGCTGCGGCCCGAGTGCGCACTTGGGCTCGCTCTAGCTGGCCCAAGAGCGCATTTGGCACGTTGGGGGCGGGGGCGGCGCGGGGGCGGCGCGGGGGCGGGAGAGCGGCGGGGCGGAGAAGCGGCGGGGTGAGATAACCGGAAGTAGGGGTTATCCGGAGCCGGGTCACCGGAAGTAACGAAATTCGGATCCGTGACGGTGATAGGGGGAGGCGGTCGGCCGCCGAGGGGACGGCCGGCCGCCTCCGGGGCGATATCCTTGGGCGACAGGATTCTGGCGTGGCCGGGCGCGGGATGGGGAGGTATCGCCGTGAGCGCGGGCAAGGACTTCATGCACGTCGAGTTCTCCGCCCTGGAGCAAGGACAGGCGGATTTCGAGCGAACTTACGGGTCGCTCGCCAGCGTGATCGATCAGCTCGAGTCGGAACTGGCCGCCAACCTGTCCGAGTGGACCGGCACCGCGCAGCAGGCCTTTAACGAGGCGCACATGACCTGGAACTCCGCAATGGCCAACATGCAGTCCGCTCTCGGGCAGATTGGCCGGGCGATCGGCACGGCGCACCAGAACTACCAGGATGCCGAGCGGTCTGTCACCGCTCGCTGGAGCTGACGGACCGCTTAGCCCCGGTAAGGTCGGCTCCGGTGCCGTTAGCGGCGGCATGGCCTACTCCGGGACCCTTGGTTCCGTTGCGACTGGCCCCGGCGGTGCCGTTACGGCTGGCCCCAGAACTGTTCGCGCCGTGGCCGTTGGCGCGACCGACCACGCCGCCGCCGAAGCCGGCCTGAAGCTCCGCGTCCAGGTCGTGCCCGGCGACCGATACCCGGTTCCGCCCCGCCTGCTTCGCCTGGTACAGCGCCGAGTCCGCAGCGGCCAGCATGTCCGTCAGATCACGGGCGTGCCCGGCCTCCATCGCGGTCACGCCGATGGAGATGGTCAGCCGGACGCAGGCGGAGCCGGGAGCGTCGGAGACCGGGACGGCCATGTCCCCGACGTACTTGCGGAGCCGCTCCGCGATCCCGCAGGCGTCCTCCTCGGTGGCCTGGGCGAGCAGCAGCACGAACTCCTCTCCCCCGAACCGCCCGGCCTTGTCGTAACCGCGCAGCTGCCCGGTGAGCGCGTCCGCCAGCGCCTTGAGCACCCGGTCCCCCACCAGGTGCCCGTACGTGTCGTTCACCGCCTTGAAGTGATCGATATCGACGAGGGCTATCGACACCGAGCTCCCGGTGCGAACAGCGCGAGAGAGCTCCGCCTCCGCTTCCCGTTCCCATGTCGATACGTTCAGCAGGCCAGTCTTGGAATCAACCCTGGACTGGGCCATGAGGACCGGGAAGACAAGGAACCGGCGGACGAGCAGTACGGTCGGTACCGCGACTAGGACTAGCGCAGGGCTGAGCGCGACGGCAAGCGTAATCAGGACTCCCAGGTCGATCTCTACCAAGAGCCCTTGAATCGCTTCACGGTTCCAATCGATCTTACTGATTCTCACTCTCGGGTCAGATATCTTAACCGCGCCGAGGATCATGAAGTGATGGACTCGTCCCCCCACGACCTCGCATGCGGCGACTGCCGCGACCCAGGTAAAGGCGTGCATCCCAGATCCAACATGCCCGCCGGCAAATGTTGACGGAATCCACCTGAAGACCAGGGACGCTCCGGCATAGCCGAGACTGGTTGCGGCAATAGTGAAGACGGTCCGGTGCAGCACCCCATGATGAACGAACAGCTTCATCGCTATGAGGAGCGGAATCGGTACCAGTGCCGCATAAATCGGGGGCAGCAAGATCGCGGTCGGCAACACCCAGATCGAGCTGAAGTCCATATTGACTCCGCCGGCGCCGTACATCATGCGCGGCGTCGATACTACTGAGATCGTCCCGCAGGCGAGCAGCAGGAGGAACTTAGCGATGTCATCGATCCGCCATTCGGTATAAGCAGCTACGACACCAATGACCACAAGAGCCGCAGCAGGCAGGGTCGCGACGTACCAGCGCAGCAGCGGGGGAAGGTGCCACCACTGCCAGCTCGTCACCGCCAGGTTGCGCCTGAGGCGACTGGTAGGAGGCGATGTCCGCATCTGCCACCGTTCCTGATGTGACGCCAGGTTCTTCGGTCTAGGTAGCAGCTCACCGTAAATGACTAGCTGCGTATAGCTACCATAACTCATCTTGCCGGACGTTGTAACCATTGCCCCGAGATTTCCAGACAACTTGGTGCAATGACGGGCTAAATAGTACGTGACAGGGATGGCGTGAGGCTAAATCGCGTCAGAGAGAAAATAGTGGACACGGAGGCGAATTGTGTCTGCTGTGACAGATGAGTCGGAGGAGGATTAGTGCGCAGCACGATCTGGTACTGACGTTGCCCTTGCAACTACGGCGACGAAAGGAGGTGGCCAGATGCGTGACACCTGGACCTGAGAACCCGTAATCGGGTGAGCTAGCTCCGTCGAACGAAGCGGTTACGAGCCCCGGGCGGAGGACCGAATGACGAGCGCAAGCCGTCAGGGGTCCGTTCCGGAGGCCGGTTGCAACCGGTCCTCCCCCGGAGCAACCCAACTGCCCACCCGGATTACATCCGGGTTGAACCCGCAGTGCTTTCCCGGGGGACACCCCCGGACCCCCGGACCGATGACCCCCCGATGAACCCCCCGAGAGAACTAGTCCGCCACGGACACGGGCGACTGCCCGGCGAGAGTCACCTGGCGGGCGAGATGCCGGGCCGAGTGACGGCCCACGGCGGGTGACATTCCCCGCCAGCGCAGCGCAAGGTAGATGGCGATGACTGCGCCCACTCCCCCGCCGACCGCGACGACCGTAGCGGGCGGGACGAATTCACAGGCGAAGCCCGCGACCGCGAACGCGACGCCCTGGCCCACCACGAGGCCGGCGTTGGCGACGCCGAAGGCCTGGGCACGACGCTCGTTCGGCACCCGCTGGACGAAAGCGGTGTTCGCGGCGATCTGGTAGATCGCGAACGACCCCGACACCGCGAAGACGACCATCGAGCCGACCAGCCCGGGACGGACCGCGGTGATGACGAGGATCCCGCAGGCGAGGGCCGCCATCGGCCCCATCCAGCGCAGCCGCCGCAGCGGGCCGATCCCCTTGGCGAAGGCCGGCGTGAAGATGACCGCCCCGATCTGGCTCGTCGCGATGACCAGGCCCGTCGCGACCGCGCCGGCGTGCAGGGCGCCCGCGTACGGCGCCGCGATGCCCTCGGGGATCTCGTAGAAGGCGGCCAGCCAGCCGATGAGCATCAGGGTGCGGAGCGCCTTGTCGGCGAAGACGAGGCGGATGCCGGCGAACAGGAGCGACAATCCGTTCGGGCGACTAGTGGAAGCCGCGGCGGAGCGGGCGCGCAACCCGGCCCGGACGAGCACCCCGGACGCGATGAATGTCGCCGCGTCGATCCCGAGCGCCGGGCGGGCGCCGACCAGCGCGACGGTCAGGCCGCCGACCGCCGCGCCCCCGACGACCAGCATGCGCATGGTCATCTGCATCGTCGCGGCGCCGACCGCGTACTTCTCGCCGGTGAGGATGTCGCCGAGGACCGCGCTGCGGGCGGCGTCGAACGGGGGCTGCACCGTGGTCACTACGTAGAGGAGCGCGATCAGCGCGTAGAGCGACATTCCCGGGATCAGCATCGCGATCACGAGGGCGGCCCTGATCAGGTCGCACGTGACCATGACACCGCGGCGGCCGAACCTGTCGGCGAGGCCGGAGAGGAACAGCGCGCCCAGGATGTAGGGCACGTTGCCGGCGGCGTAGGCGATCGCGGCGAGCAGCGGGCTGCGGGTGCGGTCGTAGATGAGGAGCGTCAGGGCGACCAGGGCGAGGCGGTCGCCGCCGACGGAGAGGATCTGGGACGCCCACAGGGCGCGGAACTCGCCGACCTTGAAGACGTCGGTGAACGAGGTCTTGCCCGCGGGCTTCGGGCCATCGCCCTTGTGCGCGCGCGCGGGAGCGGGGGCTCCGGGGGTGTCCCCCGGGAAACACTGCGGGCCGGCCTCGGGCGTAGTCCGAGGCCTTGCGGTAAAGCTTGCGGTGGAATTTGCGGAGCGGGAGGTCATTCGCTCATCGTCGCACCAGCCAGGACTTCTCGTGGCTGATTAGTCACGGATGGTACACTAATGACGGAATTGGTGTCCTGGTGACTCCTGAGACGAGTATACCCGGGCAAGGTATTTATCTTGCCTAGCTGTGTCGTCAGGGGCGAGTGAAGCCCCAAAGGTCACAGCTAATTAACCTGCGCGCCTTGAGTTTAAGGGGAAGCTTAAGGCTTTAGCGTACATAATGGACAGTAGGTAGCTTGATACCCCCGCCAGTTTCGCGACAGACCCCAGTCAGGTCGAACCCGCGCCACCCTTCACCACGCGCGAGTGGGCTGAATGTATGCGGAGGCGCCACGATCCGTTCGGGATAACGGGTTTGGGGATTGTGGTTGACGGCCGCCACCTCGGACCGGGTGATCACGCGAGCGGGCTAGAAACCTAGAAGTCCGCCTCCGAGACGACCACGTTCGAGCCCTGGCGGGCATTGACCACCTTGACCTCGATCCGGCCGCTGGCCGTCTGGGCCGAGGTGAGGTCGGCGGTTACCCACTTGCCCTGCTGGAAATCGCTGTAGGTGCCCTCGTCATGGCCGTCGACGTAGACGGTCTCCGACCGGCCGCCCTGGTAGCCGTCGCCGTCCACGAGGAACAGCCGCAGGGTGCCGCTCGCTGCCTTGGGAACCGTGACGTGGAACAGCAGGGACTGCGGCGGGTTCTCGCACCAGCAGTAATTCGCGGGCGCCGTGGCCGGCCAGGTCGAGTGGGTCGGATCGTAGTACTGGTAACCCTGGTCGAGCGTGCAGGAGTAGCCGGGGTCGGCGTGCCAGACCGGCTCGTCGGTGTCGCCGAGCAGGCAGCGCAGGTGACCGGTGAACAGCGTCGTGGTCGCCTTCCCGCCGGGAACCTCGCCACCAGACCCGCCACCAGACCCGCCGCCAGCCCCGCCAGAGCCCCCGCTCGCGTACGTCGTGCTGGCGGTGAAGGTCAGCGGCTGTCCCTCGGTCCCCGGGTTGGTGGTCGTCGCGGTGAAGGTGTGGACCGCGCCCGCGGCCAGCGTGAAGGACCGGTTCGCCGGGGTGAGGGTCCAGCCGGATGGGCCGCCGATGCTCAGCGTGCCCGAATACGACCTCGACCCGAGGTTGCTGACCTGCGCTTCGAAGGTCGCCTGCTGCCCCGGCTTCGCCGTGTTGGGGCTCGCCGAGAACGACGTGACCTGGATTGCCGGCTTCGCCGTGGTGGCCACGGGCGCCGAGTTCACCGAGGCAGGCCCGCCGGCCGTGTCGTACCTGGCATGCAGGGTCAGCCCCGGCGAGGCGCTGGTGCCCGCCGGAGCGGTGACGTGCCAGGCCAGCCGGACGGCCTGATGCGGGCCGACCACCGGCGGCATCGGGCTGGCCGGGGTCACCGTCCAGCCGGACGGCGCCTGGAGCGTGAACCGGGCGTGCGCGTCGGGCGCGTTGGTGGCGTTGTAGAACGTTCCGGTCAGCGTGGACGGAGTCCCGTCGGTGAGGGTGGGCGGCGTGTCCATGCTCGCGAGCGTGGACCCGGCCGGCGGCGGGACCCGGAACTGCCCCGGCCCGGCGGGCGGCAGGATCGAGTAGGAGGAGTAGGCCGCCTCGGTCCACGGCGGGCTGCCGGAAACCCAGCGGAGCTGGACGCTGATCGAGCTCTTGCCGCTGGTATCGGCCGCGGGGATGGTGAAGTCGTCTTGCGCCCACCGGCTCACGTCGTTGCCGTAGGCCTGGTACCAGGGGCCGACCAGCTTCCCGTCCACGTAGACGTCGGCGTCCTGGCGTCCGACGGCCTGGTCGTAGGTGCGGCGGAGCACGACGCCCTGGTTACGCGGGTCGGTGCGCAGCGTGAACTGGCTGCTGCCCTGCTCCGCGTTCACCTGGCCGGTGACCTGCGGCGGGTGCAGGTAGCTGTCATAGGTGGAGGACAGGCTGTAGGACTTGGTCTCGCCGGTGACGGCGTAGTGGTGCTGCGCCGCCGCTGTGGCGTCCCCGACGTTGAATGAGTCGCTTCGCGGCATCCGCTGCTGCTGGGAGTAGTACATCACCAGCGGGAAGTCCGTCGTGGAATAGAGATAGGAGGCGACGGCGCCGGGCTTGCTCTCGGGGGGCGTCCCGCCCGGCTGGTCGTTGATCGTGATGTGGTTGCGGAACGGAATGGGATCCCCGATGAACGTCCGGTAGGCCGCGATCGAGTTGTCGGTCTTGATGTTGTCGCCCGATGTCGGGTTCTCCACCGGGCCCTGGTTGAAGTAGTAGCCGCCGTCGAACGTGTCCTCCGTGCCGTTGTCCCGCCATGCCGGGGTCTGGCTGCCGTCCACCCACATGTGCACGTTCCCCTCCAGGTACCCCAGATCCCGGTCCGTCCGGCCGGGGGTCGGGGTGGAGAACCGGGATTCCACGATGCCGACGACCTGCCCGGCACCGCTGACGTTGAGCCAGTGCACCGGCTTCGGGTTGGGCTGGCCCGGGCCCGGCGCCGGGGGGACGGTCTGCGGCGTCCACGCGGTGCGGAAGTAGCCGACGTTGGCGAGGCTGCCGGTAAACGGCCGGTGCGTGATCGAGTAACTGACTCCCGGTATGGGCTTGTCGCCGGAGCCCTGCATCTCGTTGACCAGCTCGATCCTGGCGCTGCGGGCGAACGGCATCGGGAAGTACATGTACATCGTGCCGTCGTCGAGCATTCCCATCATGACGTCGCGGGTCGGCGCGGCGCCGAAGTAGCCCATGCCGAAGAACGACCCCAGCGGGGCGTCCACGCTCGGCGTGGACTCACCATCCCAGTAGATCCGGATGTGCGTGTCGTCCAGGATGCTCTCGGACGTGCCCCGGGTGGGCACCACCCCCGGGATCTTCATCCTGATCGCGGTGAGCTCCTGCGGTCCCGGCAGGTCCGACAGCACCGTGGCCTGGCCCGCTCCGGGCAGCGTGGTGGTGCCGGCATCGGTCACGTCGCCGGATTGCGGGTCGGGGTAGGCGCCGGCGTCCTCCCACAGGGCGCGGACCTGGCTGCTGTCCTCGCTGCCGGTCCAGGTTCGGATCGGCGTACCCGCCGGGAAGCTCCGCCAGTCCGTCTGCCAGTAGACGAGCCCGGCCTGTTGCCCGCTCAGGCTCACCCGGGCGCTCTTGGCGTACGGGATCGGCAGGTAGAACGTGTACCCGCCACTGCCCACGGTCGGATCCTGCACCAGTGGCGAAAGGAACGGGGCGTTCGTCCCGGTGCCCATGGCCGCGATCGTCTCGTCGATCTGCGGGGTGGAAGCGCCGTCAAGGTACACCTTGACGTGCAGGTTGTTCGCGTCGGACGGATCCTGGAGAGTGATGTGCAGCCGGTAGAGCACACCTGGCCCCTTCTCGTCGAAGATCACCTTCCCGCCGTCGCTGTCGGTGTAGAGGTAGTTGTTCCAGTCCTGGTTCGACAGGTCGGGGGCCACGCTGGACAGGTGGCCCATCCGCTGCTGCAGTCCCAGCTGGGGAAGCTGGGCGATGTCGGACATCGCGCTCAGGCCGTAGGGGCCGGTGGCCGACGCGGGTCCCTGGGTTGCCGGGGCCGCCGAGGCTGGGGTGGTTGCCGAGGCTGGGGTTGCCGAAGCTGCCGCCCGCCCCTTTGACGCCCGGGATCCGGTTTGGGCTCCAGACCCGGCGTGGGATGCGGTTTGGGGACCGGTCCCGGCCTGGGCCGCGGTTTGGGCGAGAGCGCTCGGCGCCGTCAGGCCCAGCAGGACGAGGCAGGCGGCCAGGCAGGTCAGCAGCCATCCGGACAGTTGAGAGCGCAGGCGAGAGCGCGACCGAGGGTAACGAGACATCGCTGGTTCGCTCCTCTACAGGGGTTGGTCAGACCATATATTTTCGTTCATATACCTACAAGACCCGGCGCCCGCTAGATACGCTGCGCGACAGCGCCCGATCAGCACCCTAGACCCCAGGCTGCCCGGCAAACCCATAACCTTTATCCGGAACGGGTAGTCGCGACTCCCCCGTCCCTACTCCTCGGCCCGCTCCCGTATGAGCGCACCCGGCCCGCCTCTTCATAGCGCCCCACCCGCTTCCCGGGACGGGTACAAGCGTTAGTGTTCGAGTCCGCGAGACACGCCGCGTCCCGCCATCCAGCCTCCCGAAAAATCCCCATTTAAATGGGAGGCTAGCCTGGGAGGCGTGCTCGATCGGCTGGCGCTACCTGACTTGCCGGTGCTGCGCGGGGAGCGGGTCACCCTGCGCGCGGCTCGGGAGTCCGGCATCGACGACCGGCTCGAGTGCGTCCGCCGGGAGGCCGAGCTGTACCCCGACGGCTGGAGGGACTTCCTCCAGATGGGCATCCTGCAAGCCGAACACCTAATGCGCCGGTAAGTCTGTTAGTTTCGGGTGTCCGGTGCCCGCCCACAGAATCCATACCGTGTGGTCTTGCTGATCGATGGCGTACCAGATTCTGCCGCCTCCAGTTACCTCGAACTGCCACCGCTCAAGCTTCCTGCCGCGGTGCTCGACGGTGGCGAGCGTTCCCTCGAGGCGATGCTGCCGCGATGTCGGCAACCGCGGGCAGGGATCGTCCCGGATCGCCTCGTAGCATCGACGCAGGTTGCCTGCCGCGTGCCGACAGAGTCCCTCCCATCCTTTTGCCGCATCATTGTTGCCAAACCGCATGACGTATTCCGCGCCTATCGACGGAGAGGGGACCAGGTCTCCTCGTTTAGGACTCACCCGTCATCGGCCTCCGGCACTGGCACGGGACCAGCGTCTTCGATGGGCCGCGTAACAGCCTTGTAGAGATCCGGGTCCGCGTGGATCTCCGCGGTGTGTTTCCATGCGACAAGGTGCTGGGCGAGAGGAGCCACGTTGCCGAAATCTACCGCTGCCGCCGCGGCGACGACGAAGTCAGAGATGAGCCTGTCAACATCGTTCGCTGGCAGGTACAGGACCCACGGCAAGACGCGTGGGAGGAACCGCTCCAGCACGGCGGGATCGTAAGCGGCGAGTTCAGCGAGCAGTCGCGCTGTCACGGTCATGACTTCCATCTCGCTGTCACGGCGAGCAGCCGACATCAGCACGAGATCCTCAGCGTCGCGCCTGCTCAGGCGCAGCGCTGCGGAACTGTTAAGCATCTCGGCCACCTGCGCTGGCCGCTTCGCCAGGTCCGAGAACGGCACTTCCACCACATCTCCCATGCGACAAGGGTACTACGGAACTAGTACGGAAGTCGAGATCTCGCCCCTACCCCAGGATGCCTGGCGACCGATACATCGATCTCGCCTCATATGGTGTCGAGTGTACTCGACACCATCGTGACGCACGCCAGAAATCACCGATGCGCTGCCGAGGTGCCCGAAACCTGTTACGGGCCGCCGACGGTACCGGGATGAGCCCGGCCGCGGTTACGACGACAGGAGCTGTTCCAGGTAGTCGCTGACCGGGGTGGTCTTCGGGTAGCGGGCTTGCCTGAAGTACCAGGGCTTGCGCTTGCGCAGCAGCTGCTCGCCCTGCTTCGACCAGGTGAACGACGGCTTCTTCAGCACCGTCCGGTAGACCTCGTCGGCCGTGTCCGGGTGGGCTTCCGCCATCCGGCGCAGCGCACCGGGGTAGACCGACTCCGAGTCGAGGTAGCCGAGCAGCACCGAGGCGTAGGCCGGGTCGGCCGCCAGTTCCGGGCGGGTGAACAGCTCCTCCAGCAGGCCGAAGTCCGGCAGCAGGCTCATCCCGTCGACTTCGTCGTAGATCACGCCGACCGTGCTGTTGGTCTGCACCACCTCCGGGGGCATCGCGAAGAACGGCCGGTCGACGCCGGCGGTGGCCTCCGCGGGCGGCTTGTCGCCGGCTCGCCTGGCCAGGGCCTTTTCCTGGCGTTGCCGGTAGTAGGCGTTGATCCGGCTCTCCGCCTCGGCGACCGGGATGATCACCTGGTCGGCGCCGAAGAACTCGACGAACTCCTCCCGGTCCTTCCGCATCATCTCCCAGCCGAGCCGGGCCTTCTCCGGGTTGCGGAACGCCAGCTGAGGCCGTGTCCCCGACCATTCGAGGGCGAGCTCGGCGACGACCTTGACGTGCTCCCGCGGGAACGGGCTCATCGACCCGGATGGCGTCCAGGCCCCCGGCGCCATCGGGACCAGGCGGGCCAGGAGGAAGTCCCCTTCCCCGGCGGGTAGCCGGGTGAAGCTGATCGTCGCGTACACCTGGTAGGTCAGCTCGTCGATCAGGTTGTACAGCGTGATCGACTCATCGCTCTTGGCCCGGATCTCGAAGATGCCGTCAACGGGATCGCGCCAGCCCTCCAGGATCTTCCGGTCCGGCTTGCGCAGCTCCTTGCGGCGCGCGGACAGGAAGCGATCGACCACGCCGGTCCCGTCCGGGAAGCGGAACGTCATGATGAAGTCGTCCATGGCGGCGATCCACCGGTCGCTGCCCTTCGGCGGCCTGCCGCCCCCGTCGCCGTCGTCCTCGTCGAAGTCCTCAGCGCCGTCCCCGCCGCTGGAGCCGCCCGCGGCCTTCGCCAGCTCCGCCTCCCGCCAGCGGGCGAACCGCGGGCTCTCCGCGAACGCGACGAGCTCCCGTTTCAGGTCGCCGCAGCGTTCGGCGAGGCGCCGCATCTCCGCCACCCCGGCGCCGGTCCCGCGCGTAGCGCTCGGTGCATCTGCCATGGGACTCCAGCTTAGCGGCCACGCGGGCTGCTGGCCGGACTATGGGCAGGCGCCACGATCCGTTCGGCACACTCTTGGATTTTTTAAGGAGTACACTTCTAAGAAATGTTCTTCTTAAAGGAGTCATGATGCTGGCGGCGAAGCCAACGGAGATCTTCGATCGCGACTGGGAATGGAGCCAGCTGGACAGGTTCATCTCCGATGATCAGCCGGGCGCCACGCTGGGCATCATGTCGGGCCGGCGTCGGCAGGGCAAGACCTTCCTGCTCGAGTCCATGTGCGAGCTTACTGGCGGTTTCTATTACGCGGCGACAGAGGCAGTTCCCCGCCCCGAGGCATTGCGGCAGCTTGCCGAAGCCTGGGCTGCATACACATCGACCCCCGCCAGTGTCCGTTTCGCTGACTGGGAACGCGCCCTTGACGCGCTCTTGGCACTCGCGCCCGACCGGCCCGTCCCCGTGGTCCTTGACGAGTTTCCCTACCTCGCGCGCGAGGCCAGGGAACTTCCGTCGGTCATGCAGAAGGCCCTGTCGCCGGGGCGCCAGCAGCGTGCTGCCTCGCGTACCCGGCTGCTGTTGTGCGGATCGTCGATCTCCTTCATGGGCGGGCTGCTCAGCGGAGGCGCGCCGCTGCGCGGCAGGGCGGCGCTTGAGCTGATCGTTCCAACGTTCGACTTCCGCCAGGCCGCGGAGTTCTGGGACGCCAGCGATCACCGGCTGGCTGCCTTGCTGTATTTCGTCGTCGGCGGGACTCCCGCGTACCGGACCGAGTACCTGCGCGGCGCGGCGCCTGCGGACCAGGCCCACTTCGACGAGTGGGTCGTTGAACACGTGCTGAGTCCCGCCAGCCCGCTGTTCCGGGAGGTGCGCGCGTTGCTCTCAGAAGACCCGGCGCTGCGCGATACGGGGCTCTATCACACGGTTCTCGCGGCCGTCGCCGAAGGTAATGCGACAAGGGGCGGCATCGCCAACCGCATCGAGCGCAAGGCGGCGGACATCTCGCATCACCTGACCGTGCTCGAGGACGCCGGCCTGCTCGTCCGGGAGCCGGACGCGTTCCGGGAGAACAGGTCCGAGTACCGGATCACCGAGCCGCTGGTCCGGTTCTATCACGCGATCATGCGCCCCAACTGGGCTCAGCTGGAGCGTGTCCGCCCCGGGCGCACCGAGCGGATCTGGGCCGCCTCGCAGGACACCTTCTTCAGCAAGGTCGCTGGTCCAGTCTTCGAGCGCATGTGCCGACTGTGGGCTGAAGACATGGCCGACCCGCAGACATTCGGAGGGCAGCCCGCACGTGTCCTTTCCGGGGTGGTCCGGGACCCGGCCGCTCGCGCCAGCCATGAAGTCGACATAGCCGCACTGGATGCCCAGGGCCGGGTACTGGCGATCGGAGAGGTCAAGTGGGGCAAGCGCATGGACGCCGGGCATCTCGCCAGGCTTGAGAAGATCGCCCAAGTGCTCGGATCCCGGGATCAACGCCCCAAGGTGCTCGCGCTGTTCAGCGGCACCGGTTTCAGCTCCGAACTCACCGAGGCAGCTGCAGGCAGCCGCGGTCGCATCCAGCTCATCGACCTCCCCCGGCTCTACACTGGATCGTGACAACGGGTGATTCCTGCAGTACGGGTACGGGGGGGTGCGCCAATGCTCACGCAGCGGTTCCAGCGGGCCTTCGCGATGGCCAGCGAGGTGCACGCGCGGCAGTTGCGCAAGGGCACCACCATCCCGTACGTCGCTCACGTGATGTCGGTCGCCGCGCTCGTGCTTGAGCACGGCGGCGGTGAGGACGCGGCGATCAGCGGGCTACTGCACGACGCCGTCGAGGACTCCGACGACGGGGAGTCCACGCTGGAGCGGATCCGCGCTGAGTTCGGGGACCGGGTGGCCGACACGGTGCTCGGGTGCTCCGACGCCGTCGGGGTTCCGGGGCAGGCCAAGCCGCCGTGGCGGGAGCGCAAGGAGGCCTACCTGCGGCGGCTCGCCGAATCCCGCGACCCGGACGTCCCGCTGGTCTCCGCGTGCGACAAGCTGCACAATTCCCGCGCGATCGTCGCCGACCTGCGGGCGATCGGGTCGGCGGTCTGGCAGCGGTTCAGCGCGCCCGACCCCGAGGCGCAGCTGTGGTACTACCGGTCGCTTGCCCGTTCTTATGCCGGGCGGGTGCCTCCGGCGCTCTCCGGCGAAGTGGCGCGAATGGTGGCCGAGATGCGGACGCTGGCGGGCGCCTGATCGGCGTTCCGCGTTGTTCCGCGTTCTTGTACGTCGACGTACTATGACGTACATTTAGCTGCATGACGGTGATGACGGTAAGCGAGGCCAGGGCCGCGCTCCCGGAGGTTCTCAACCGGGTCGCCGAGGGCGAGGAAGTGACGATCACGCGGCACGGCCGGGCGGTCGCGGTCGTCGTCCGGCCGGACGTGATGTGGAGCCGGTCCCGGGCCGGGGTTGTCTTGGAGGAGTCCGCCAGCCTCGGAGAACTGCTGGACACGAGCCGCAGCGCCCCGCTCCCCCGCGGCTTCCACGGCCCCGGCGACGGCCCCTACAACGGCTCCGGGATCAGCGAGCGGTACGCGGAGGAGCTGATCGCGTCCATCCGGGCCGACCGGGACCGGGCGTAGCCGTGGACGCCTTCGACGCCGACGCGCTGATCTACGCCGCGATCCCGGGTCATCCGCTGGGCGAGCGGGTCGCCGCCCTGTTCCCGGACGCGCTGTTCCCGGACGCGCTGTTCTCGGACGCGCCGTCCCCGGACGTGCCGTCCCCCGCCGGGTCCACGACCCTGGGCGCGGCGCCCAAGGCGGGCGTCGGGTCGGTGCTACTGCTCCCGGAAGTCCTGTCCAAGCCGCTGCGCGACGGGGAAACGACCGCGGTCAGGACGCTCAGCGCGCTGCTGGCCAGGCTCGACCTGCGGCCCGTTGACCGCGCGACCGCCCTGCTCTCGGCCGTGCTCGGCGCGCGGTACGGGCTGCGCGCCGCCGACGCCGTCCACCTGGCGACCGCCGTCAACATGGGTGCCGACCGCTTCATCACCAACAACCGGCGCGATTTCCCCGCCTCGGTCAAGGAGATCGACGTCACCTACCCCGGCGACCTGACGGACCCCGCCTGACGGGTCCCGCCTTACGGGTCCCGGCGCGGCTGTCAACAATACTTTTCGATAGAAGACGCGACATCGACCCGTCACCGGCGAGCGTTAGCCTGAATAAGTAGGGCAAGCGGAAGGAGCCTGCGGTGGCTGGGCGTACGGCGCGGCGGCGCGTGCTGAAGGTGACGCTGGACGGCTCGCCGGTCACCCGGCACCGCGCGGACCTCCTCGCGACCGAGGAACCCCTTGGCATCCGGCTCGACGGCGAAGCGCTGACCATGACGATGCGAACGCCGGGGGACGATATCGACCTGGCGGCCGGCTTCCTGGTCGGCGAGGCGATCGTGGCCAGCCAGCACGATATCAAGGAGATCAAGCTCTGCGACGGCGCGTCCTGCCGCCACGAGCACCATGGCAGTTCCCCTGGAAACCACGGGCACGACGATATCGGCAACATCGCCGACATCACCCTGGCCAGCGGCCCGGCCGCCGCCGCCGGCCACGCCCGCCGCTCGTTCATGACCACCAGCGCCTGCGGCGTGTGCGGCAAGACCAGCATCGACGACATCTGCGTCCTGCCCCGCGCGCCGCTGGCGGACGACACGACGACGTTCGGCGCACCGGCGCTCGCGGACTTCCCCGGCAAGCTCCGCGACGCGCAGAAGGTCTTCGCCTCCACCGGCGGCCTCCACGCCGCCGGCCTGTTCACGCCGGACGGCGACCTCCTCGTTGTCCGCGAGGACGTCGGCCGCCACAACGCCGTCGACAAGCTGGTCGGCCACGCGCTGCTGAACGGCATGCTGCCGCTCGCCGGCCACGCGCTGATGGTCAGCGGCCGGGCCAGCTTCGAGCTGGTGCAAAAGTCCGTGCTCGCCGGGATCCCGCTGCTGGCCGCGGTCTCCGCCCCGTCGTCGCTGGCCGCGGACCTAGCCGACGAGGCCGGCCTCACCCTGGTCGGTTTCCTGCGCGGAACATCGATGAATGTCTACACCCATGATCATCGCGTAACCGCCGAACCAGGGAAAACACCCTAGTTCCCCAGAAAAGGCTTAAACCCGAAAACACCGTTCATACCGAACGGATCATCCCGCCTCTTTCTCCCCACCGGCTCCTGGAACGCCGAAATTAGACGCCATTTAGTCGCCCAGGGGACTTCCTGTCGCCTCGCCGGAAGGGAAAGAATCGCCTCAGGAACTACCGACCCTAGGGGGAAACTCATGCCAGAACTCGTGCCGCTCCCGGGAAGCGAGCGCGCGGAACTGCCAGGCGCCCAGCCGTCGGGCACCCTGGACTCTAACGCTGAAATCACCGTCACGGTGTTGCTGCGGCGACGGGCGGAAATACCCGAGGAGCTGATCACGGGGCCGCAGACGATTGTCCATGATGAACTGGGCCAGAGCTACGGGGCATCGTCCGAGGACGTCGAGCTCGTCACCTCGGCCCTCGGCGGGCATGGCCTTCGCGTCACGCAGGCGCACCCGGAATCCCGGCGGCTGAAGGTCAGCGGGACGGTGTCGCAGATGTCGGCGGCGTTCGGCACGACCCTGTCCCAGGTGACCAGCCCGCACCCAGACGGGAGCGGGCCGGTGACCCACCGGTACCGCACCGGCGGGCTTTCGGTGCCCGCGGAGCTGGACGGCATCGTCACCGCGGTGCTCGGGCTCGACGACCGGCCGGTCGCACGGGCGCACTTCCGGGTCGCGCAGCGGTCCTCGGTGGGCTCGGAGTCCACGATGGGCACGGATACCGCCAGCCCGGATCGGCGCAAGTGGTGGCAGCGGCTGACGGAGCCGAAGCGGGAATCGGCGCCGGCCGCCGGGCAGCCGACATCGATGACCGCGCTGCAGGTGGCGGAGCTGTACAAGTTCCCGGCGAACACCGACGGCACCGGCCAGACGATCGCGATCGTCGAGCTGGGCGGCGGCTACACCACCAGCGACCTGAACACCTACTTCAGCGGGCTTAATCTCACCCCGCCTTCGGTCACGGCCGTCGGCGTCGACGGCGGGTCGAACTCCCCGGGCGGGCAGGCCGACGGCGAGGTCGAGCTGGACATCGAGGTGGCCGGCGCGGTCGCGCCGAAGGCCGCCCAGAAGGTGTACTTCGCGCCCAACACCGACCAGGGGTTCATCGACGCGGTCTCCGACGCGATACACGCCTCGCCCACGCCCACCGTGGTATCGATCAGCTGGGGCGGCCCGGAGGACTCCTGGGCCGCGGCCAGCCGCACCTCGCTGGACAGCGCCATCGCCGACGGGGCGGCGCTTGGCGTGACCGTGTGCGTCGCGGCCGGCGACAACGGCAGCACCGACGGGCAAAGCGACGGCAAGGAGCACTGCGACTTCCCGGCATCGTCGCCGCACGCCCTTGCCTGTGGCGGGACCACGCTCGTCGGCTCCGGGACCGCGATCACGTCCGAGGTTGTGTGGAACGAGCTGGCGAAGAAGGAGGGCGCTACCGGCGGGGGCGTCAGCGACGTGTTCCCGCTGCCGTCATGGCAGGCCAACGCGGGCGTTCCGAAGATCTCGGGTGGCTCGAAGACCGGTCGCGGCGTGCCGGACGTGGCCGGCAACGCGGACCCCGTCTCCGGTTACCAGGTCGTCGTGGACGGTCAGCAGACCGTGGTCGGCGGCACCAGCGCGGTGGCGCCGCTGTGGGCGGGGCTGATCGCGCGGCTGGCGCAATCGACGGGCAAGAAGTTCGGGCTCCTGCAGACGCCTCTGTACAACGGCGTGACGGCCGGCCAGGCGGCGCCCGGGTTCAACGACGTCACGTCCGGCAACAACGGCGCCTACAAGGCCGGCCCCGGCTGGGACGCTTGCACCGGCCTCGGCTCCCCCAACGGCACCGAGCTCCTCACCCGCCTCAAGACCTAGCCCACGCCCCGTCCC
>JAFMRC010000511.1 GCA_017354375.1 Nocardiopsaceae bacterium
CTCCTCGCGGGCGGCCGCGAAGCATGCCGCCGCCGGGCGCTCGCCGTCGCCGAAGCCGAGGCCGAAGCGCACCGTGCCGGAGAACTCGCTGCCCGGCGACCCCGGCTGGCCGCTGAGCCACCTGGGTGCCGAGCACGAGATCGAGGGGTACGCCGGGAAGGCCAGCGTGCTGCCGGGTGAATCGTTCCCGCTGTTCGTGTCGACGACCTCGCGGGGGTTCCGGGTGACCGCCTTCCGGCTCGGCTGGTACGGCGGCGACGGCGCCAGGAAGGTGTGGCGGTCCGGCCCGCTGCGCGGGCGCGCGCAGCGCCAGCCCGCGGTGACCGGATCCACCAGGACCGTGCACGCCGACTGGGATCCCGTCCTGGAGGTACCGACCGACGACTGGCCGCCCGGCGCCTACCTGCTGCGGCTGGACGCGGACTCCGGCGCGCAGCGGTACGTGCCGATCACGGTCCGGTCGGCGAGCACCGCGGGCAAGGTGGTGCTCAAGGCCTGCGTGCAGACCTGGCAGGCGTACAACACCTGGGGCGGCTACGACCTGTACAAGGGCCCGGGCGGGTACGGCGACCGCTCCCTCGCCGTCAGCCTGGACCGGCCGTACGACCTGAACGGCGCCGACATGTTCCTCACCTACGAGGGCAACGCGGTCAAGCTCGCCGAGTACATGGGCCTGAATCCCGCCTACGTGACCAGCATGGACATCGCGGCCGACCCGCACCTGCTGGACGGGGCGAGCGCGCTGGTGTCGATGGGGCACGACGAGTACTGGACCCCGGCCGAGCGGGGATGCGTGACGGCCGCCCGGGACAAGGGCGTGAACCTGGCGTTCCTGGGCGCGAACGCGATGTTCCGCCGTACCCGGCTGGCCGCGACGTCCCTCGGCCCCTCGCGCCTGGTGATCTGCTACAAGACCTCCTACACCGCCGATCCGATGTACGGGAAGGACAACGCGCTGGTCACCAGCGACTGGCGGGATCCGCCGCACCCGGACCCGGAATCCTCGCTGATCGGCACCATCTACGAGGGCTACCCGGTGAACGCCGCCTACGTGGTGGCCAGCCCGGACAGCTGGGTATTCGAGGGAACCGGCGTCCACGCGGGGAAGGCCTTCGCCAACCTGGTCGGCGTCGAGTACGACCGGGTCGATCCCGCGTTCCCGCTGCAGCGCCCGATCGAGGTGCTGTCCCACTCCCCGCTGACCTGCCAGGGCGCCTCCAGCTTCAGCGACTCCGCCTACTACACGCACCCCGGCGGCGCGGGGGTGTTCAACAGCGGGACGATGCGCTGGGTGGAGGCGATCTTCGGCGATCAGCCGCACGGCATCGGCGGCGCCACGCCGTACTTCGTCAGCCGGGTGACCAAGAACGTGCTGCGCGCCTTCGCCGACGGCCCCGCCGCCGCCAGGCACCCCGCCCGCGACAACCTGAAGGCGACCGGCGAGGCCTCCGGCGACCCGGTCGGCAGCTCCCAGACCCTGCAGTAGGGTCTCGGCCGGGCCGGGCCAGGGCGTGCGTCAGTCGTCTAGGCCGTCGAGCTTGGCCCGGACCTCGTCGGCGCCGGGATGGTGGATGTCGGTGAGGATGGCGAGTGCCTGCTGCCAGGCCTGCCGGGCTTGCGGGAGGTCGCCGGCGGCGTGGAGGGTGTCGCCGAGGTGGGCGAGGATCACCGCCTCGTTCGGGCGGTCACCGATTTCCCGCTTGCTGCTGAGCGCCCGCCGGTAGCAGGCGGCGGCCTCGTCGAGGTCACCGAGGTGGTGCTCGACGTAGCCCAGGGTGTCCCACGCATGCCCCTCGAGCCCGCGGCTGTCGAGGTTCGCGTAGAGGGCGAGCGACCGCTGGCAGCACTCGCGGGCCTGCCGGTAGTCGCCGAGGAGCGCGTGGCACCAGGCCACGTTGTTCAGGGCCACGGCCTCGCCAAGCGTGTCGCCGCTGGCCCGGAACAGGCGAAGGGCCTCCTCGCAGTGGCCGAGCGTGTCGGCGTTCCGTCCCTGGCTCTCGGCCAGGAGGCTGAGGTCCTGGTGGATCTTGGCCTGGCCGATGCGGTTGCCGAGCCGCCGGTACAGCTCGAGGCTGCTGGCGAAGCGGCCGAGGGCCTGGTCGTAGTCGCGGAGCCTGGCGCAGGCGGCGGCCAGCAGGCGGCCGGAGATGGCCTGGGCGGCGGTGTCGCCCAGCCGCGTCGCGACGGCCAGCGCCGTGCGCTGGGATGACGCCCATTCCTGGTAACGCCCGCGCCCGGCCAGGAAGTTCTGCATGGCCCAGGGGAGCCGCCAGGCGTGGCCGCCGAACCCGCCGTCGTCGGCGAGGGCGACGGCGGCGAGCATGACGCGGTGCTCGGCCTCGAACCAGGCCAGCGCCTGCCGGTGATCGGCGATCGGCTCGGGGGCGGTTCCGGGCCTGGGCGGGTCGAGGGCGACGGGCTCCTGCGCCGGGTACAGCAGGCGGTCGGCGATGACGGCGGTGTGCAGGTAGTGGTCGAGAACCCGGCCGATGGCCTCCCGGCGGCCGGGCTCGCTTTCGGTGTCGCGGGCCCGGTCGGCGGCGTAGGCGCGCAGCAGGTCGTGGAACGCGTGCCGGCCCGGGGAGTGCTCGGTGATCAGGTGCGCGCGGGCCAGCTCGCGCAGCAGGCGGCGGGCCTCGGGCACGGTTGTCGCGGCGAGGCTGGCGGCGGCGGGGACCGAGATGTCGGGGCCGGGGTGCAGGCCCAGCAGCCGGAACATCCGGGCGGCGTCGTCGTGGAGCTGGTGGTAGGACCAGGAGAACACGGCCCGCACGCTGGCCGCCGGGTCTCCGGCGTCGAGCGCGTCCAGGCGTCCGGCCACGTCGCGCAGCTCGGCGGCCAGTGCCGCGAGGGGGAATCCGGGC
>JAFMRC010000272.1 GCA_017354375.1 Nocardiopsaceae bacterium
GGGCGGGGCGGGACGCGGGGCGGGGCGGGACGCGGGGGCGACCCGCGGCGGGCTAGGGCCGGGGTCACCACTGGATCTTGTTCACCTGGGCCTCGGCGCTGGCGTCGGCTTGCTGGTAGGCGGCGGCGGTGGCGCTGAGGCCGTCGGACCAGTGCTGGTAGATCGCCATGCCGTCGAGGAATGTGTCCGTGGCCGACACGGCCGCGCCCTGCAGCGCCTGCCGCAGTTCCGGATGCCACACCGTGCCCGCCAGGTGATCCAGTGCCTGGGCGGCGCTGTTGCCGTGGCCGGTGACCTCCTCCCCGAACTGGGCCGCCTCGCTGGCGCCCGACGTTAGCTGCCCCGCCCGGACGGAGAATCCGGACCCGGCCGCCCCGGCCGACCCGGCCCCCGAGGACGGAGCCGGTTGCGGGGCGGGCTTCGCGGCGGGGGGCTTCGCGCTCGGCCCTGGGGGGCTGACCCCGTTTTTCGACGAGACCTTGCTCGTCTGCCCGTTGGCCAGGTACCCCAGGTTCTTCAGCGACTCCGAACCTGAGTCGAAGTAATCCATGTGCCCCTTGCCCGGATCGACGCCCATGATCTTCCCGCCGAAATCCGGGCTCGCCGGGTCGGCGCCGAACGGCATCTCGGGCTTTCCCTGGTCGTTCGGATACCTCAGCAACCCGATCGGATCGCCCTCCCACATTTCGGGAAACTTGAAGGGCGAGATGCCGGCCCATACGTTGTCCGGATTCACGCCGAGCTGCGATGCCTGCTGTACCCCTACGCCCGGGCTTCCGACGAAGGCCAGCCGGTCCGCCAGCGTCCCGGGCGCCCCGACGGAGACCGTCCGGGACGCGGCCCGGCCGACCGTCAGCGACCCGTAGGAATGCCCGATCATGGTCGTGCTCGCCGGGGCACCCTGATGCGAGGCCTGCAGCCCCCACTGGAAGCTATCGAGAGCCGGGGCGGCCGCGTTGGCGTCGGCGGTACTCGCGACCTGGGCGACGTCCGTGAGTTGCGGAGGCGCGTTGTAGCCGAGCCAGCAGATGGACGAGACGCTGGTGCCCGGCGCGGCGGTGGACTGGGCCTGCTGCTGGAGCTTGCCGGTGTTGGCCACCATGGTGACGGAATTCTGCCCGAACCCGTTGCGGACCCCGGGCACCACGGTGGCGACGTGGTTCGCGGTGTCCGGGTTGCCGAAGGCCGCGATCACGTGGCCGCCATCGTTGTTGTCGAACCCGAGGAGGTAGACCGGGGGCTTCCCGTCCTGGCCCACGCCGGGCTGGCCGATCTGCTGGCTGACGACCTGATCGAAGCTGAGCTTGGTCTGCAGGCTGGAGTCGGTGATGCCGTGCGCCTTGTCATAGGCGGCCTGCTTCTGGACCTGGGCGTACTGCTGGCCGAACCAGATGCGGTTGGCCTGGTCCCGCGCCGTCGCCGGCAGCCCGTCGAGCGCCCCGACCGTATGCGGGTCACCGGTGATCAAGGCGTGCTGCTCCTGCGACGACATCCCCTGCCAGGCGGTGTTGATGGCCTTCGACAGGGCCTGGCTCGGGCTCTTCTGCTGCATCGCCAGCAGCTGGCCGGCCGCGGCCTTGTCCCCGGCGCCGAACGCGAGCAGCGCCTGGTCCATCTTTGCCTGCTCGCCGCCGCCCGCACCGGCGGCGTCCCACGGCTCATGCGCCTGCTTCAGGTACCCGCCCGTCGACTTGGACTTGCCGAAGACCCCCCGCAGGTCACCGGCGGCCGCCGAGACCTCCTTCGCCGCCGACGACCCGGCCTGCACGGCGGTGGCCTCCCCGCCCTGGAGCTCATGCTGGGCAGAGGCCGTCACGGCCGAGGTAATGGCGCCGCCCACGGCCGCCTGCATCCCGTTGATCGACTGAGCCTCGCCCTGGACGGAGCGGACCGAGCCCGCGTAACCGCGCAGCGCGCCCGCGATCCGCTGCAACGGCTGCTCCGTGTCACCGGTGGCCCTGGCCGCGCTCGTGGCGAACCCCAGGTACGCATCCGACGCCGTACCGGTCCACTCGGCCCGCTCCCGGATCGACCCCGCGGCACCGTACGCCTTCCCCGCCACGCCGCCAAGCGCCCCCGCCGCCGCGGCGATCGCGTCGGCCGCCTGCTCGATCGCGGCCGGGTCTTCCGTGGTAAGCAATGCCTGGTTCGGATCGCTGGCCGAGCCGGCCGAGCTGGCCGAGCCGACCGAGCCGGTCTGGGACGTAGTCACGTCCCAGAACCTTATAGGAGCGTCACCAGGGGAAACGGCTCGACAAACCGATAGGATACGTATTTGATACGAAATTTGTCGAGATGTGAGGCATCGGGATCCGTCCGTACACGCTACTCCTCGGTAGCGCGGTTCTGGACGAACTCGAAGCCGAAGCGGCCCTTCACGCACAGGTGGCCGTGGCCAACGTCGGACTCCAGCGGCGAGGTCACCTTCACGATCGTGTTGTCCTGGACGTGCAGGTCCAGGTTGCAGCCGACCCCGCAGTACGGGCAGACCGTCGTTGTCACCGTTTGCCGCGACTCGTCCCAGGTGCCGTTCTGCCGCATGTGGTACTCGCTGGCGGGCATCAGCGCGTCGGTCGGGCACACGCCGATGCAGTTGCCGCAGTACACGCAGGCGGAGTCGGGAAGGCCGACGTCGAACTCGGTGGAGATCCGGGCGTCGAAGCCCCGGCCCGCCAGCGCGATCGCGAACGTGTTCTGCGCGTCCTCGCCGCACGCCTCCACGCACTTGTAGCAGAGAATGCACCGCGAGTAGTCGCGAACGTAGCTGTCGTTGTCGTACTTGACGGGCTGCTTCACCGTCTCCGCTTCCGAACCGGACGTGGCCTCGTGCTCGCCTGGACGGGCCGCGTCCCGCGCGCCCGCCTCGTGGTCCGGCGCCGGATCCCCGTACCGGGACGGGTCGGCTCCGTAGGAACGGATCCAGCGCTGGACGTCCGCGGATGCCAGGCTGAGGTCCGCGCTCGACGCGAGGAACTCGAGCACCATCTTGCGGCTCGTGCGGACCCGCTCGGAGTCGGTGCGCACCTTCATGCCCGGCTCGGCCTTGCGGGAGCAGGCGGGCACCAGCGTTCGCGAGCCCTCGACCTCCACCACGCAGACCCGGCACACGTTCACCGGGGTCAGGTTCTCCAGGTAGCACAGCGTCGGGGTATCGACCCCCTGCGCCCGGCAGGCATCCAGCAGGGTCGCGCCCTCGGGCACGCGCACGGCGACCCCGTCGATCTCGACGTCGACGAGGCGCTTCGGGGTATCGATGAACACCGCGGTCATGACTCAGCAGCTCCAGGAATAAGGCCCAGCTTGGCGGCGGAGGCCACGGCCGAGGCCGCCGTCTGGCCGAGGCCGCAGATGGACGCGTCGCGGGTGACGGACACGATGTCGTCGAACAGCTTCAGCTCGGTCGCCACGTCACCCCGGGGCTCGCCGCGGGCCAGCCGGGCGAACAGCTCCTCCTGCCGGACGGTGCCGACCCGGCACGGCACGCACTGCCCGCACGACTCGTCGCGGAAGAACTGCGTGATCCTCCGCAGCAGCTCCGGGACGTCGGCGGTGTCGTCGAGCACCAGCACCACCCCGGAACCCAGCGTCACGCCCGCGGCCCGGGCCGCCTCGAACGTGAGCGGCATGTCCAACCCGTCCGGCCCGACGAACGCGCCCGCCGCGCCGCCGAGCAGCACCGCCCGCAGGGGCCGGCCGTCGCGCACGCCACCCGCGGTGTCGATGACCTCGCGCAGCGTAGCGCCGAACTCGTGCTCGTACAGGCCGGGCGCGGCCACGTGGCCGCACAGGCACCACAGCCGGGTGCCGGACGAGTTCTCGGTGCCGATCCGCGCGTACGCCGGGCCGCCGATCCGCAGGATCTCCAGCACCGACAGCAGCGTCTCCACGTTGTTGACCGCGGTCGGCTTGCCGAACAGGCCGTGGGTGGCGGGGAACGGCGGCTTGTTCCGCGGCTCGGCGCGCTTGCCCTCCAGCGAGTTGATCAGCGCGGTCTCCTCCCCCGCGATGTACGCGCCGGCGCCGCGCCGTATCTCGATGTCGAAGCTGAAGCCCCCGCCCGCCACGGCATCGCCGAGGAACCCGCGCGCCCGGGCCTCGGCGATCGCGTGCGCGAGCCGGGCCTCGGCGACCGGGTACTCGCCCCTGATGTAGATGTACCCCTGCTCGGCCCCGCACGCGTAGCCCATGATCGTCAGCGCCTCGACCAGGGCGTACGGGTCGTGCTCCATCAGCACCCGGTCCTTGAACGTGCCGGGCTCGGACTCGTCGGCGTTGCAGACGACGTAGTGCGGCCGGACCGGATTGCCCGCCACGGCCTCCCACTTGACCGCGGTGGGAAACGCGGCGCCGCCGCGCCCGAGCAGCTTCGCGTCCCTGACCTCGCGCAGCACCCCCTGCGGCCCGAGCGCGAGGGCGCGGCGCAGCATCTCATACCCGCCGACCGCCCGGTAGGACGCGAGGGAGGCCGGGTCCACCGTGCCGATGCGGGCGAGCAGCCGGGGCGCGGGCGCGGCGGATCCCCCGGGTGCGGGCGGTCCCCCGGCACCGTCCTTATTGTCGTCCGAACGGATCGCGGCGCCTGCCCCCGGTACCAGCGGCTCCGGCATCGGCTGCAGGCCGTCAGTGAGGGCCTGCCGGATCCGGTCCGGGTCCGCGGGGGCCAGCGCGATCCTGGGCCGATCGGTGCCCGCGCGCTGCAGCAGCGCGGCCGAGCCGCGGTCACACTGGCCGAGGCAGGGGCTGCGCTGCCAGGTCACCCCGGAGATCACCCCGGTGCCGTTGGCCGAGCTGCCGTTAGCGGAGCTGCCGTTAGCGGAGCTGCCGTTGGCGCTGCCAGGCCTGGCGGCCTCGGCACCCTCCGGGGTATCCCCGAAGCGCTTGCTCATCTGCTCGCACAGCGCCTCCGCCCCGTTCGCCCGGCACGCGACGTCGTCGCAGACGTGCACGACGGTCCGCGGCGAGGGCGTGGTGCGGAACATGGCGTAGAACGACGCGACCCCGTACGCCTCGGCCGGCGGGACGGTGAGCCGCTCGCAGGCGTAGTCGAGCGCGCCCGGGGAGATCCAGCCGACTCGTTCCTGGACCGCGTGCAGCACCGGGATGAGCAGGTGACGGCGGGACCGGGCGGCGTGGCCGCCGAACGCGACGTGCGCGTCGGCGGCGGTGCGCTGCCCGCCGTCCCAGCGGCTTTCCGGCGGCCCGAGGACCCCGTCGACCGCTTCCCGCTCCTCCGCGGTCGCCGGCACCGTCGCCGACAGGCGCAGGTCCACTACGTTCCCACCTCCGCGGGCCGTTCCTCCTGGGTATCCGGGGCCGGCTCGCCGAGCTTGTCGACGCGGATCGCGGTCGCCTTGAACTCGGCGGTGCCGGACTTGGGATCCCACGCGTCGAGCGTGAGGATGTTGGTCTGCACCTGCTCGGGGAAGTGCAGCGTCATGAACGCGAGCCCCTCCCGCAGCACCGGGTCCACGTGGACGGGCGCCTCCAGCGAGCCGCGCCGGGAGGACACCTTGACCTTCTCCCCGTCGACGATCCCGAGCCGGGCCGCGTCCTCCGGGGACAGGTTGAGCGTCTCCGGGCGCCGGATGGGCGTGGCGTACCCGCCGGACTGCACGCCGGTGTTATAGGAGTCGAGCCGCCGGCCGGTGGTCAGCCGCAGGGGGAACTCCGCCGACAGCTCGTCCAGCGGATCCTCCTGCTCGACCGCGAAGAACGGGGCGGGCCTGCCCCGCTTGGCCGGGTCGGCCTCCCACAGCCTCGCGTGCAGGAACAGCTCGCCGGGGTGGTCGGTGGACGGGCAGGGCCACTGGATGCCCCCCAGCTCCTCCAGCCGCTGGTAGCTCATGCCCGCGTGCATGGGCGAGAGCGTGCGCAGCTCGTTCCACAGCCCCTCGGCCGTCGGGCTGCCCCAGTCGGTGCCGAGCCGCCGGGCGAGCTCGGCGATGATCTCGATGTCGTCGCGCGCGCCGCCCGGCGGCTGCAGGGCCTTGCGGACCCGCTGCACGCGGCGCTCGCTGCTGGTGACGGTGCCCTCGGCCTCGCACCACGAGGCGGTGCCCGGCAGGACGACGTCGGCGACCTCGGCGGTGTCGGTCAGGAAGATGTCCTGCACGACCAGGTGCTCCAGCCCCTCCAGCAGGGCGCGGGCCCGGGCCGTGTCGGCCTCGGAGCGCAGCGGGTTCTCGCCCACGACGTAGGCGGTGGTCAGCTCGCCGCGCTCCATCGCCTCGAACATCTGCGACAGGTGCAGGCCCTTCTTCGGCGGAAGGGTCATCTCGTACGCCTTCTCGAACTTGGCCCTGGCCGCCTCGTCGGACTCGACGTCCTGGAAGCCGGGGAGCTTGTTCGGGATGGCGCCCATGTCGCCGCCGCCCTGCACGTTGTTCTGGCCGCGGAGCGGGACCAGGCCCGACCCGTACCGGCCGACGTGCCCGGTGAGCAGGGCCAGGTTGATCAGGGCGAGCACGTTGTCGGTCGCGTTGTGGTGCTCGGTGATGCCGAGCGTCCAGCAGATCTGCGCCCGGTCGGCCTTGGCGTAGTCATGGGCGAGCTTCCGGATCAGCTCGGCGGGCACGCCGGTCTCGCGCTCGGCGCGCTCCAGCGTGTACGGCTTCACCGATTCCGCGTACTGCTCGAAACCCGTGGTGGCCCGCTTGATGAACTCCTCGTTCACCAGGCCGGCCCGGATGATCTCGTTGCCGATCGCGTTGGCGAGGCAGATGTCGCTGCCGACGTGGATGCCGAGCCACGCGTCCGCCCACTGCGCGGACGTGGTCCGCCGCGGGTCCACCGCGTACATCCGGGCGCCGTTGCGCAGCCCCTTCAGCACGTGGTGGAAGAAGATCGGGTGCGCCTCCCGCGCGTTGGAGCCCCACAGGACCAGGAGGTCGGCGTCTTCCGCCTCCCGGTAGGAGCAGGTGCCGCCACCCGCTCCGAACACCGCCGCCAGACCGGCGACGCTAGGGGCGTGTCAAGTGCGGTTGCAGCTGTCTACGTTGTTGCTGCCCATCACCTGGCGGACGAACTTCTGCGCCGCGTAGTTCATCTCGTTCGTCGCCTTGGAGCAGCTGAACATCCCGAACGACTTCGTGGCATCCGCTTCCCGCGCCGCGGCGAACCCCGCCGCCGCGCGGTCCAGGGCCTCCTCCCAGGTGGCGGGCCGCAGCTCGCCGTTCTCCCGGACCAGCGGCCGCGTCAGCCGCACCTGCCTGCTCATCACGTGCACCTTCCCTGATGACGACCCGTCCGTGGACCGCGAGGGCGGTCCTGGCTGGGACGGCTAATCCCGACTCTACGCCCGTCCCCGGCCTCCGGTCCAGACTGATTGTATACAGTCTTCGATCATGTGTGGGGCTGGCACAAGGGGAAGTGCGAGGCCGGCACAAGGGAACCTCCGCAGGACCACAAGGGAAAGCAGCCGCGATGACATCCTTGTGGAGTTTTTTTGCACGTATAGCCAATACCACTTACTCTATTGGCCCCACCAGCCACAGAAGCATCTCCGGGGATGCCCGCGGCGTGCGTTCCCCTTCTCCCCGGCCCGCTCGATTGCGCAATCGATGTGGCTATAG
>JAFMRC010000074.1:0-3816 GCA_017354375.1 Nocardiopsaceae bacterium
AGGCAGAGCCTGACACGCAGAACCCGGTCAGTCAAATGGAAGGCGATTTGACTGACCGGAACCTGCGCGTCACCTAACGGTTGCCGATGGTGACGGGAAAGCGCCCCCGCACTCCCCGCCGCCACCCGCCCACCCACACCAAGGCGCGCACCGTAGGAGACCGCACCGCGCCGCAGCGCGCCCGCCCCGCCGCGACCCGGCAGGCTAACCCGGGGAACAGCGCCCCGAGACCCGCGCCGAGCAGGCACCCCCCGCCCCAGCGGGCAAAACCCCAGGTCAGGGCAGCACCGGGAGTCAGCCCAAAGTCAGGCACCCTCGCCGGAAGAAACGGGCACCAAGGTACTTCAACGGATATAAAGGGCAGCGATCGACCGAGCCCAAGTTTTTCGATTCATGCCCGTTGAGCTGCCATTATGGCCATTGGAAACTCACCGGGACCGTTACCCGGAACCACTTGACTTATTGCGCGCCTGGCACGTTGGGCGGGGTGGATGAGCGAGGCCAAGTGCGCACCTGGCACGTTGGGCGGGGTGGGTGAGCGAGGCCGGGTGCGCACCTGGCACGTTGCAGGGGGCGGTAGGGTCGCGGCATGTCGGCGCGGAAGCTTGATCCGAACGGGGATGCGCTTGTCGCGGAGGTGGCGGGGTACCTGGAGCGGGGGGAGGAGCCGCCGCAGGCCGCCTTGCGCTCGGCGGCGCGTTATCTGTTGTTCGTGCTCGAGGGAGTCGCCCCGGGTCGTTCGGTAGAGGTCAGGGTGGTACCGGTCGCGGCGGTGCAGTGCGTCGAGGGGCCGCGCCACACGCGGGGTACTCCGCCGAACGTCGTCGAGACGGATCCGGTGACCTGGTTCCGGCTCGCCACCGGGAGGCTCGGGTGGGACGGGGCGGTCGGATCGGGAGCGGTGCGGGCAAGCGGGGCGCGGGCCGACCTGTCGGCCTACCTCCCGTTGACCAGGATGTCCACCAAGGAAATAAACTGAAGTGGTGAAGCCAGACGGGCGTCTTACGCACGATCTCGATCCTCTTGACCGCCCGCCCCGGGACGCGTGCGGGGTCTTCGGCGTCTGGTCGCCGGGCGAGGACGTCGCCAAGCTCGCGTACTACGGCCTGTACGCTCTGCAGCACCGTGGCCAGGAATCCGCCGGGATCGCCGTGAGCGACGGCCGCCGGATCGTGGTCCACAAGGAGATGGGCCTCGTTGCCCAGGTGTTCGACGAGCCCTCGCTGACCGCGCTGCGCGGTGATATCGCCGTGGCGCACTGCCGGTACTCGACCACCGGCGCATCCGTGTGGGCTAATGCCCAGCCGACCTTCCGGTCGGCGTCGGCGGTCTCGCTCGCGCTCGGGCACAACGGGAACCTGACTAACACCCGGGAACTCGCCGCTATGCTGCCGGACGGCACCGGCGGCGGTGCCATCCGGGCGACCTCGGACACCGACGTGCTCTCCGAGCTGTTCGTCCGGGGCTCCGAGAGCGATGCCGGCACCGGCGACACATGCGTCACCGATACCGCGGCCCGGATCCTGCCGCTGGTGCGCGGGGCCTACTCTCTCGTGTTCATGGACGAGAACACCCTGTACGCCGCACGCGACCCGCAGGGTTTCCGTCCCCTGGTGATCGGGCAGCTCGGAGCGGGCTGGGTCGTGGCAAGCGAGACCTCCGCCCTGGACATCGTGGGCGCCGCGTTCGTGCGCGAGGTGCGCCCAGGTGAGCTGGTCACGATCGACGAGCGCGGCGTGCGCTCGGTGATCTTCGCGCCGGCGGTGCCGAAGGTATGCCTGTTCGAGTACGTGTACCTGGCCCGGCCCGACACCACGATCGGCGGTCGCGGGCTGCACGCCACCCGGGTGGAGATCGGTCGCACCCTGGCCGCCGAGCACCCCGTCGACGCGGACCTCGTCATCCCGGTGCCCGAGTCCGGCACGCCGGCCGCGATCGGCTACGCCGAGGGCAGCGGCATCCCCTACGGCCAGGGGCTGGTGAAGAACTCCTATGTGGGCCGCACGTTCATCCAGCCGAGCCAGCTCATCAGGCAGCGCGGCATCCGGCTGAAGCTGAACCCGTTGCGGGACGTCATCGTGGGCAAGCGGATCGTCGTCGTGGACGACTCGATCGTGCGCGGCAACACCCAGCGGGCGATCGTTGCCATGCTCCGCGAGTCGGGGGCGGCGGAGGTCCACGTCCGGATCGCCTCGCCGCCGGTGAAGTGGCCGTGCTTCTACGGCATCGACTTCGCGACCAGGGACGAGCTCATCGCGGGGGGCAGCGCTGATGAGCACGGGGCTGATGAACGCGGGGCGGTTGAGGGCATCCGGGCATCGATCGGTGCCGATTCGCTGGGGTACGTGTCGCTCGACGGGCTTATCGTGGCGACCGAGCAGGAGAGCGGGTCGCTGTGCCGGGCCTGCTTCGATGGCCAGTATCCGGTCCCCGTCCCGGAAGACGCCCGTGGCAAGAACCTGCTGGAGCCCGCGACAACCCAGCCTTGAGCAGCTGAGTCCTACGCGACGCAGCCTTAAGCGACGCGCGGCCCTGGTCGCGCGTCGCATCTGGTGCTTGCGCTGCGGCTACCGCGACGGCTACGCGATCATCGCGGCGAGAACCGGAACGTCAGGACTCGGACCAGGCGTCTTCGTCGTCCTCGTCGTCGTCCGCGTACTCGTCGGCGGCGTCCTCATCGCCGTATGCAGCGTAACGGGAATCATGATCCCCGTCTCGCTGGTCATTCCCGACGCCCAGCTCCGCACGCAGCCGGTCAAGGTCCGTGCCGCCGCTGTTGTACTTGAGCTGGCGAGCAACCTTAACCTGCTTGGCCTTGGCTCGGCCGCGCCCCATTGGCTCGACCCCCTCGAACGTCCGGAGCCGGTGCGGCCCCACGATACTTGTCGCGCTGGCTCGCGGCGGGTGGCAACGCTGTGCCGCGCCCACGACCCGCGGTTAGCGCAGGTCCCGCTGCACGCACATGGTCGCCGCGACTCCCCGCGGGAATCCCGGCGCTCGCCAGCTTCCGTACATGTATAACCGTACCCGGTTTGCGGCCCTGATGACTACGCCGATCCCGGGCTGACCCTACTCACGAGGCAGGATGCCGATGGGACGAGTTGATTGATGCAGGGTAAATTACGGGAGGAGTGCACCTATATCACAATTAGACCGTGGTAAATTACTCACAGTGCTAAGGGGGCCACCAGTGCATGGAGCGCGCTCGCCGCCAACGAGCGTGCGTCCCTGCGCGGTACTAGAGTCACCGGGGCAGTATTTCCGAATCTGGCCCGATGCGACGAAAAGTATCGCTAGAATCACCCTGAGTGACGCCGAAGCAAGGAGCAACTGGGCATCCTGCGACAGAAACTTCGCGCGGGGTGGTCGACTTGTCACCGCTGGTGATGGCATTATGGCCTTGTTGGCCATATGAGGACATCGACGACAAGCTCCTTGCGGGGCACCAAGGCCAGACAACATCAACACGAGGATCGCTACACCGGTCCAGGAGGAGAGGCCGCATTCATGTCCGCACGTACACCTGAGGCTGAGCCATTGCTGACGCCTGCGGAGGTCGCCACGATGTTCCGTGTCGATCCCAAGACCGTCACGCGCTGGGCGAAGGCCGGCAAGCTGACATCCATCCGCACGCTGGGGGGGCACCGGCGTTACCGGGAGACCGAGGTCCGTGCTCTGCTCGCGGGCATTCCGCAGCAGCGCTCCGAGTAACAGGCTCGGTGCGCACGCGGCAAGGGGAAGGTACCGCTTGTCGGAACGTACCCTGCGCCGCGGCCGCGGCGGGACTCGCCCGGTGGACTGGGGGGGACCCGCGCC
>JAFMRC010000074.1:3826-17591 GCA_017354375.1 Nocardiopsaceae bacterium
TGCTACGTCAGCAACGTCGGCGGGCCGGAGCCGGTCATCCGGATAACCCGGGCATTGAACTATGAGGGGGAAATGAAGCGATGCGTGATCCGGAGCTGGTCGCGAGCGCCCAGCGCGCGGCCACGCGCCTGGAAGCGGCCTGGGAACGATGGCGAGCGACGCAAGGCCTGGCGGACACGCCGGCCCAGCCGGTAATCGGCTACGTCGGCTACGCGCTCAAGGAGCCATGGGGCCAGCCGCGGGCCGTGATCGGGTTCAGTGCCGACGAGGCGGAGAGACTCGCCGAGCACCTCGAACGCGACGCGGTCGCGGTCGCGCGCCCGGGTGATCCGCAGCCAGCTGTGCAGCAGCCTGCCGCTGAGCAGCCGGCGGCGGAGGGACAGCCAGGGGCTGGCCAGTCGGCCCCTGGGGAGTCGGCCCCTGGCCAGTCGGTCGCTGACCAGTCAGGCCCAGCCGAAGACCAGTCGGCCGCCGAGCCGGAAGCGGAACTGGCTGCCGACAGATCGTTATCAGCTATTACCAGGTTCCTAAGGCAGCCCCAGCGTCCCTTCAGGAACCGGTGCAACAATGTGAAGTGCTAGAGGTTTTCCCTCTGCATCCCACAGTCGCCTGGGCTCGGGACGGCCAGGCCCCGGCCCGAGTCCAGGCCTGTGGGTATCTACCCCCGGACTACATCCGGGGACCCCCGATGCGCTGCGCGCGTGGCTGTTACAGGTTCATGGCTGGGGAGGGCGGGGCCACCTGGGCGGTGCAGTACATGCAGCGGGTGGCCGCGACCGGGATCGTGCTCAGGCATTCCGGGCAGTCCCTTTCGGTCGCTTCCTTGTTCCGGTTGAGGCGCTCGGTGAGCTTCGTTATGGGCGCCACCACCAGGAAGTAGACCACAGCGGCGATGATCAGGAACGACAACACCGCGTTGACGAGCAGGCCGTACCTGAACTGGCTGTGGTTGATGGTGAACTTGAGGCTGCCGAAGTTCGGGTTGCCGCCGACCGCCGCGATCAGCGGCGTGACGATGTCGGAGACGAACGCTGTCACCATCGCCGTGAAGGCGGTGCCGATGACGACGGCGACGGCGAGGTTGACGAGGTTGCCTCGCATCAGGAACGCTTTGAAACCACTCACGCGCGTGGACCCCCTGTTGGCTTCGATAACGGTACGGTCGCGAACGATAGCCGACCGACGCCAGTCACGTGGCCATCTTGTGACGTATTACTATCTGTAGTCATTTGATGCGGCTCCCGCAGCCGCTGACGCAGGCGCCCGCAGCCGTTCGATTGCGCAATCGAACGCGCTATAGGCCCATCGATTGCGTAATCGAGCGCGCTGGACCATCGACCGTGGGGACGGGGGAGTCGCCGCCATCCGTTCGGTAGTAAAACCCGCGTGACCACGGGCGTGCGGTCAGTTGTACGGACTGGCGCGGGTCACGCGGGCGCTTGTGGGCCCCGGGGGTCCGGGGGTACCCCCCGGGAAGCACTGCGGTCCGACCCGGATGTAATCCGGGTCCGAGCGGCCGCGCAGCAGGGTCGTTCTGCGCGGCCGCCCGCGGGGAGCGTCCGGGCACTTTCGAGAAAATACCCGGTGCCGGTTGCACAAAAAATACTCGTGCAACTTGCACGACAAGACATCGGTCAACTGACGTAGATGGAGCGGAACGACACTCGCCCGGCCGTGCCGTCGCACCTGCCCGTCCCGCGACACGCCCCGCGGAATCGGTTAACAGGCTCATGGGTCCCGGCGAAAGGCCAGGTCAGACTATGTGGGGCGCCAGGGGCTCGAACCCTGAACCAACAGATTAAAAGTCTGCTGCTCTGCCATTGAGCTAGCACCCCTCTGCGACGCCGGCTGAATCGACGTCTCCATCCGAAAGAGTACCGAACGTCAGCGGTACGCGGAGATTCCCGTCAGGGCCTGTCCGATCGCCAGGGCGTGGATCTCTTCCGTCCCCTCGTAGGTGATCACCGCTTCCAGGTTGCTGGCGTGCCTGATCACCGGGTACTCCAGGGTGACGCCGTTGGCGGCCAGGATGGTTCGCGCCGTGCGGGCGATGTCGATCGCGGTCCGCGCGTTGGCCATCTTCGCGGCGCTGACCTGGACCGGCTTGAGCTGGCCGGCTTCCTTCAGCCGGGCGACGTGCAGGGCCAGCAACTGCGCCGACTGCAGGGACACCGCCATCGAGGCCAGCTTCTCCTGGGTGAGCTGGAAGGCGGCGACCGGCTTCCCGAACTGGGTACGCGACGTCGCGTACCCGACCGCCGCCTCCAGGCAGGCGCGCGCGGCGCCGGTCACGCCCCAGGAGATGCCGAACCGCGCCTCGGTCAGGCAGGACAGCGGTCCCTTGAGGCCGGTGACGCCTGGCAGCACCGCCGAAGCCGGCAGCCGGACGTCGTCCAGAATGAGCTCGGACGTGATGGAGGCGCGCAGCGCGAGCTTCTTGTGGATATCGCTGGCGCTGAAGCCCCTCGTGCCGCGCGGCACGAGGAAGCCGCGGATGCCCTCGTCGGTGGCCGCCCACACCACCGCGACGTCCGCGACCGATCCGTTGGTGATCCACATCTTCGTGCCGTTCAGGATCCAGTCGTCACCGTCGCGCCGGGCGCTGGTCCGCATGGAACCCGGGTCGGAGCCATGGTCGGGTTCGGTCAGGCCGAAGCACCCGATCGCTTCCCCGGAGGCCATCCGGGGAAGCCACTGCTGCTTCTGCTCGTCGCTGCCGTACTTCCAGATCGGGAACATCGCCAGCGACCCCTGCACGGACGCGGCGCTGCGCAGCCCGGAGTCGGCGGCCTCCAGCTCCCGGCAGGCGACGCCGTAGGAAACCGCGCTGGCACCCGCGCACCCGTAACCGGTCAGGTGCATGCCGAACAGGCCGAGGTTGCCCAGGTCGGTAAGCACTGACCGGGGCAGCACGCCCTCCTCGAACCAGTCCCCCAGGTGCGGCAGCACGTTGTCGGCCACGTATGCGCGTACCGTATCCCTGACGAGCCGATCGGTGTCGCCGAGCTGGTCGTCGATGCGCAGCAGGTCGGTGTCCGCGGGCGGGGCAGGGGCCATGACGTCTCCTAGGCTGGTCGATGGCGGGCGTAATCAGGGTAATAACAGGGGGAAACCTGATGACAGTCAGTATGCGTAGTGGGCATGATCACAGATATGAGTGAGAACAACGGCAACAGGAGCACGCGATTGCTCCGCACCCGGGACGGCCGGATGGTCGCGGGCGTCGCCTCAGGGCTCGCTGTGTATTTCGGGGTCGACGTGAACCTGGTACGGCTCGCGTTCGGGGTGTTCACCGTCTTTTACGGGCTCGGGATCCTGCTTTACCTGCTGGCTTGGGCGATCTTGCCCGAGGAGGGCGAGGACGCCTCGATCCTGGAGTCCTTCATAGGCCGGCATCGCCCGTAACGACGGGAGTCGTTACGACGAGCGCAGGTCGGCGATGACGCGACGGCGAAGCCGGGTCCAGTTCATGGCGAGGCCCGCCGCCGCGAGCATTCCGGCGACCCCGGACAGGCCCACCGCGGTCGGCGCCCCGAGGACGTCCGCGATGGCTCCGCCCGCGAGGATGCCGATTCCCTGGACGGCGTACAACCCGGACTGCGCCACGCCGAACGCCCGGCCCCGTTCTGCCGGGGTCAGGATCCTCGCGAACGCCGGGATGGCGATGACCTGGAACGAGCCGCCGACCCCGGCGAGCACCCACAGCGACAGCACGGCCCACAGGGGCGGGTCGCAGATGCTGGCGACGAGCGGCGCGCAGGACATGATGGCCAGCCAGCCCATGGTCCACAGCTGCGTCGAAGGCCGGGCGAGGCGGCCGACCAGTGCGGCGCCGAGGGCGGTCCCGGCTGGGACCGACGCCATCAGCAGCCCGACGGTGACGGCATCGCCGCCCAAGGCGTGCGCGTACGGGGCGGCAAGGCCCTCCGGCATGACGTAAAACCCGGCGAGCCAGCCGAACAGCATCAGCGTCCGCAGGAGCCGGTTCCCGAAGACGAGCCGGATTCCGTCCGCGGCGCCGCCCCGCGCCGCGCGCTGCCGCGCGTGGGCTCCCGGAGCGTGCCGCGCGGTACTGGATCGCATGCGAGCGGCCCGCGCGGTGCCAGCCTCCATGGCATCGGCCCGCGCTATGTCGCCTCGCGCGGTGTCGGCCCGCTGTGGGGCGGGACGCGGTCGCACCCCGGCCAGCACCACTATGGCGGATACCCCGAACGAGAGCGCGTCCAGTGCCAGCGTCCGGTAACTGCCCAGCGCCGCGACCACGGCGGCGCCAGCCACGAAGCCGAGGATCTGGGTCGACTGGTGAAGCATGTTCCCGACCGCCGAGCCGAGTCCGAGCTGATTACCCGGCAGGATGTCGGGCATCAGGGCGGCGCGGGCGGAGAAGAACGGCGCGCCGAGCAGCACGGTACAGATCAGCAGCGCGCACAGCGCCCAGAACGGCATGCCCCGGAAGGCCATCAGCCCGACCGTCGCCATCCGGATCAGGTCACATGCCACCATCACGCGCCGGCGCGGGAACACGTCGGCGAGCCAGGACAGCAGCGGGCCGCCCGCGATCGGCGGGAGGTAGGTCAGCGCGTACGCGACCGCCGTCAGCAACGGCGACCCCGTACGGTCGTAGACCAGGAGTGCTATGGCGACCTGAGCGAACTGATCGCCGAGGAACGACAGCGCCTGGGCCGCCGACAGCCAGCGGAACTCGCGGTTCCGGAACAGCGTGCCATAGCGGGCCCGCGGATCCGGCGGCCGACGGTGGCGTCCTTCCCTGAGATGGCCGGCCGGGTGGTGCGGCGATGGCATCGGCGCCTGGCGGCGAGGCACCAGCGCTCTCTGGGTCCCCGCTCTCTGGGTCCCTGCTCGCTGGGCCGCCGCTCGCTGCGCCGGAGCCTTCTCCGTGCGCGCGGTCGGCAGGCTGGTCATGCCACCCCCGATGATCGTCCGGATTCATAAAGTGACTATCCCAATGCATAGAGTGTCTGACCGGAGGACGTCACGCAACCGGTATCGTCGTACTCGGCATGATGCTTTGGCGGGTTGGCGTCCCGTCCTCTATGCTGTGCACGCCGCTGAGTCGTGCAGGCCGCCGATGGCGGGCTGATGCAGCCGAGACGGCGCCTCGTCGAAGCCCCCATCGTCTAGTGGCCTAGGACACCGCCCTTTCAAGGCGGCGGCACGGGTTCGAATCCCGTTGGGGGCACCACGCAGACCCGTGCGGTCCGAGTGAACGGCGCCGGGCTGCACGGCCCGGGTATGGACTGGCTGAGGGGTCCGGCATTATGAGTTCATGGCGGGAGAACGCGTCACAACAGGCCCAAGATGATCTGGATGGCCTGCTCAACGCGGCATTGAGCTTCGCTCAGCAGCAGCTGGCGCGGCGTGGCCAGTTCCTGCCCTACGCTGCCGCGGTGCAGGCCGATGGAGAGACGCGGATGGTAGCGGTGGACACCGCCGGGAATCACCGGGAACAGCCAGCATCCGCGATGGCCGAGGCGTGCCAGCGTGCCCTGGCTGATCAGAGGGCGGAGATCCGGGCCGGCGCGGTGGTGTCTGATGTCCGCATGGCTGGTACCGGGAGGGCGTGGATATGGACCGGATCCTGACCGTGTCACCGGTGGTTGGCCTCCTGGTCAATCCGGGAGCCTGGCGAGTGCCTGCTTGGCGGCCTTGCGGACTGGAGCGCGAGGATGATCCAGCAGTTTTTCAACCGCCGGGCGAGCGCCCGCTGGTTTGAGGCGCCCGAGAGCCGACAGGGCCTGCAGGAGCACGTCATCGTCATCGAGGAGACTGACCAGCAGCGAGCCGGCGGCCGGGTTCTTTGACCTGCCGAGACTGAGGACGACCATCTGCGGGGCGGTGCCGTAGCTCCTTTCCCTGACCAGAGCGGCCAGTTCGTCGAAGACCGAGTCGTCCGCCACGACCGACAGGGCGTTGCCGACTGCCCAGCGTGCGCCCGGGTCGGTTTGGCTTGGCGGCGCCTTGAACTCTCTGAGCAGCACGGGGATGGCCGCGGGCCTAGCGGCGCGGACGGTCAGCGCACGCGTGAGGCCTTCCCGGAGCTTGGCCCGGCCGACGTCGGGAACCCGGGAATCGAGGTTCTCCAGCCAGTCGATCAGGACGGGAATCGCGTTCTTGTACTGATATTTCGCGTTGACCAGGTCCCAGATGCTGGCAACTTCGCAGCCGGCGTCCCGCAGGTCAGCCAGTAGCTCGGTCGGCGTGTCGGGCATAACGGGAGTCCCCTGATCAAATTGATCTCACCCTTGTCCACGAGTTCCTGGAGCGGGCCGCTTAGCTTGGTCCCGGCTCGCACGACAAGGTCGAACTTCAGCCCATGACCCTGAGCGTATAGCTCGAAGTCCCGCAACTGGTACAAAATGGAAGATGCGTTGTTGATGGTGGCTCCGGTATTCGTGGGACGACGTTACTGCATCGGTACGCCCATCATGTTCGCGGTGGCGAAGGCGCTTCCCGTCGGGGCTCTATCGCAAAGGCCCGAGGGCGAAGGAGAAAACGCCCTGCTCATGGTCGGCTGGCCCGGCGTCCTGGCATCTCGAACTCGTCGACGATCCAGATCCCGGTGGCCAATTCACGATCTTCGAAATACCCGCCGGGTATCCGCCGGGCCGCGATCACGCTCGCGTGGAGGATAAGTGCGCTCTACGCTCACATATCCTCCACGCAGAGCCCTCTCGCCTCAGCGTGGCCCGCCCGGCACGCCCCGCGGCCCCGGGCATACCCCCGCAGAATGGGGCATGTACCCCGCCCTCGGCACCTATACCCCGGCACCGGCGCCCCCGCCATCGCCTGTCCCTGCCTTGAAGGCACCCAGCCACCCACTCATGAACCAGAAAGCATCCAAATAATAACTAATTGTAATTAGCCAGCAGGGCAGGCGCGAGGCGTCCGGGGACTTGCTCTTTCATGCGTCCACGTGGGTTACGGCTCGGCCGCGGTGACGATACTGGTCACCGCGGCCGAGTGCCGAGCCTGGAAGGTGCTCACGCTGTCTTGCTCACGCTGCTCACGCTGCTCATGCGGCCTTGACCGGGGTCGGGCCTTCCTGGCCCGTGTGCGGTAGCGCCTCAGTGGCCTTCCTGGGCTTGCGGCCGGTGGCGAGGGCGAAGACCGAGGCGAGCACCGCCAGGCCGCCGAGGCCGAAGCTGATCAGCGAGGCGATATAGGTGATCTGGGAGACTTTCCACCATCCATAGGCGTTCAGCAGGATGCTGCGCAGCGTCTCGCCCCTGAACACGGTGTCGACGAGGCTCGTCAGCTTGGCGTTGTTCGGCTGCGCCAAGGCCTGTGCCGACAGCTGGGAGTAGGTCTTGCCGCCGGTCATCTCGGTGACGTGCTGGGCAATGAAGTGGTCGGCGTAGGCCTCGGCCTGCTGGCCGGTCAGCAGCTGCTGCCCGGCGTACTGGGAAACCGACGGGATCATGTTCGGCGTGATCTCTCCACCCGCCTTGGGGTGCGCGAACGCGGTCTTGGGCGGGAAGTAGACCTGCTGGGCGGCGAGCTGGTTGTGCACGGTGTTGTGCACGTAGGCGGAACCCCAGATCAGTAGCCCGCCGGCGATCAGCAGCACCGCGCCCAGGGCGGCGCTCGCGATGGCGAGCGGGATACGGAACGAGTTGCGGTGCATGGCAATGCCTCCTGCCTGATGCGGGCCGGGTTTCCGGTCCGCTCTCGCTGAGCTTCGCCTCCAGGGTCACGCCCGCGGGGGTAATCGCGTCATGGCCAGACGTCACCGCGCCGGGAGCCTTTGGGCCTTACCGGATGCCGGGAGCGGTGCCGACGATGAGAGTGGTGAAAAGGACTAGCTGGCTACAGTCAGTGGGGTGGTGAGGTCGCATGATCGAGGTCACGGCACCGGCCCTGGCCGCTCACCCGTTCCTGCGCGGCATGCGCGCCGGTCACCTGGACGTGCTCGTCGCGACGGCGTCCGATGTCGCGTTCCCGGCCGGGCACCGGATTTTCGCCAGCGGCGGCTACGCCGGCAAGTTCTGGCTGATCCAGTCCGGCCATGTCGCCCTGGACCTGCGCCTGCACGGGGAAAGCCCGGTTGTCATCGACACCATCGGGATCGGCGGGTCGCTGGGCTGCTCATGGCTGTTCCCGCCGTACCAGTGGGCGTTCGGCGCGGTATGCGTCAGCGCGGTCCGGGCGTTCGAGTTCGACGCGGTCGCCGTCAGGGCGGCCTGCGCGGCCGACCCGGGGCTGGGATATGAGTTCAGCCAGCGGTTCATCCGGGTTCTCGCGGGCCGGCTGCAGAGCACGAGGGCGCGACTGATCGCCCGCGGCGTGGCATCCGCGTGCTGAATCAGGGCTAGTAGGGAACGCCGATCCTGCGCCACCGCCGGCCGCTGGTGCCGGGCTCCGCCGGACGGGCCGCGACCCGGCGGCGGTAGACGATGTAGGGCCGCCACAGGTACCACAGCGGGGCGCTCCAGGCGTGCACCAGCCGCGAGAACGGCCAGACCGCCCAGATCAGCCAGGCGCACGCCGCGTGCACCTGGTACACGACCGGCGCGGTCGCGATCGCGGTCACCGACGGCGACCCCGAGAACAGTCCCCGGAACCACGGGGCGACGCTGACCCGGTAGTCGTAGCCGTGGCCGAGCAGGTTGACGAACAGGGTCGGCACGATCCCGGTCACGATGATGACCAGCAGCAGGATCAGCGCCACGTAATCCACGGGCGAGGTCGTGGCCCGCACCCGGGGCACCAGCAGCCGCCGTCCCGCGAGGATCACCACGCCGACGATGATCGCCGCCGCCGCGAGGGTCCCCGCTCCCGCCGAGAACCACCGGTAGACGTCCTCGGGGATGCCGATCGCCCGCGTCCAACTCTCGGGGATCAGCACGCCGATCACGTGCCCGCCGATGGCGGCGAACGTGCCGTAGTGGAAGACGGGGGAGCCCCATTTCAGCAGCCGCCGCTCCTGCAGCTGCGTCGATCGCGAGGTCCACCCGAACTGGTCGTACCGCCACCGCCACACGTGCCCGACGACGAAGACGCCCAGCGCCAGGTACGGCAGTGCCACCCACAGCAGGATCTGCCACCCGCTGGCCCCGTTCATACCGCGCCCCCGGCGGCGGGCTCCCCGTGCTCCCCGGCCATGTACGACGGCGGCGCGAACGGTTCCAGGCCTACCTCCTCGCCCGGCGGCCCAGACTGGCGCAGCCGGGATACCACGGCCAGGTCGCCCCGCCGCAGTTTCGGCAGGCAGGCGCAGACCGCCTCGACGACCGACGCGTAGGGCGACGGGACCTCCCGCAGCGCCCGCAGCAGCAGTTCCAGATCGGCGCGGTGCGCCCGCAGCAGCTTCTCGCCGCGCGGGTGCAGCGCCGCGAAGTCCAGCACCAGCGGCAGGTAGTCCGGCAGCTCGCCGCCGGCCGGCTCGTACCCGGCGACCCGGTAGGCGGCCAGGTACGTCAGCATCGCGCTGCCGCGCTTGCGGGTGTCGCCGTACCGGTAGTAACTCAGGTACAGCGCGCACCGCCGGCGAAGATCGAAGGTCTCCACGTAGTGCCGGGCGACCTCGGCGGGCGGGGTGCGGCCAACCCATTCCAGGAATATGCCGAACGGGTCTCCGGCGCCTCTCCCCGCCCCGCTGGCTGCCTCGTTGAGGTGACTGAGGCCCTCGAACAGCGCCGCGGTCGGGTACTGCAGCAGTACGGAGGCCACCTTGAACGGGCTGACCGGGGCGGCGCTCACGAGCCGCTCCGCGGGGACAGGTCCAGGTGCAGCCGTCCGTCGTCGTCGCGGAACCGTTGCCGGCCGCCCGGGGGATGGAAGGAGTCCACCCCGCCGGGCTGGGAGCAGAACAGCTGCTCGTGCTGGGCGGCCAGCCGTCCGGCGTCCTCGGCGTGCGCGGGCGGGATGACGTACCGCTCGTCGTACTTGGCGACGGCCAGCAGCCGGTACAGGTCTTCCAGGTCCGCCTCGGTCGCGCCGGCCGACTCCGCCAGCCCGTCGGGAACGTCGAGCCCGAGCTGCCCCGCGCGCATGAGCGTGCGGACGGCGGTGAGCGTGCGCAGCACCCGGCGGACCGGGGCGGGATCCCCCGCCGTGAACAGGCTGGCCAGGTACTCGGCCGGGATGCGCAGCGCCTCGATGGCCGCGAATACCTGGTCCTCCGGCGCTCGGCCGTCGGGGGTAGCGGCGGCTACCGTGTCGGCGACCGGGGACAGCGGCGGGATGTACCAGACCATCGGCAGCGTCCGGTACTCCGGGTGGAAGGGCAGCGCGACCCGGTGCCGGGCGATCAGCGCGTAGGCGGGGGAACGGCGGGCCGCCTCCAGCCAGTCGGCCGGGATGCCCTGCCGGGCCGCCTCGGCGGCGACCTCCGGGTCGCCGGGGTCCAGGAGCACCGACAGCTGGGCGCGGTAGAGGTCACGCTCGTCCGGGGTGGCCGCGGCGGACAGGACCTTGTCGGCGTCGTAGAGGACCAGGCCCAGGTAGCGCAGCCTGCCCACGCAGGTCTCGGAGCAGATCGTCGGCTGGCCCGCCTCGATGCGCGGGAAGCACAGCGTGCACTTTTCGGCCTTGCCGGTGCGGTGGTTGAAGTACACCTTCTTGTACGGGCAGCCGGACACGCAGAACCGCCAGCCGCGGCAGCGGTCCTGGTCCACCAGCACGATCCCGTCCTCTTCCCGCTTGTACATCGCTCCCGAGGGGCAGGAGGCGACGCAGGACGGGTTGAGGCAGTGCTCGCAGATCCGCGGCAGGTAGAACATGAAGGCCTGCTCGTAGGCGAGCTTCACGTGGTCACCCAGCCCGGCCAGGTCCGGGTCGGCGGCGGTGTGGTCCGGCCCTCCGGCCAGGTCGTCGTCCCAGTTGCTGCCCCAGGTGACCTTCATGTCCCTGCCGGTCAGCGCGGAGACCGAGTGCGCGCTCGGGGTCAGCGTGCCGGGCGGCGCCTGGATGAGCGTCTGGTAGTCGTAGGTCCACGGGTCGCCGTAGTCGTCGATCGACGGCAGGTCGGGGTTGTAGAAGATGGACAGCAGCCGCTTCAGCCGGCTGCCGCTCTTCAGCTGCAGCCGCCCCTTGCGGTCCAGGGTCCAGCCGCCCTTCCACTGCTCCTGGTCGGAGTAGCGCCTCGGGTACCCCGTCCCCGGCTTGGTCTCGACGTTGTTGAAGTACACGTACTCGGTGCCGGGCCGGTTGGTCCAGGTCTGCTTGCAGGTGACCGAGCAGGTATGGCAGCCGATGCACTTATCCAGGTTCATCACCATGGCTACCTGGGCCATCACGCGCATGTCAGAACTCCACCTCCTGCGAGCGCCTCCTGATCACCGCGATCTCGTCCCGCTGGTTGCCGCACGGGCCGTAGTAGTTGAAGGCATAGCTGAGCTGGCCGTATCCGCCGATCAAGTGGGTGGGCTTGATCGTGACCCTGGTCAGGGAGTTGTCCGAGCCGCCATGCCAGCCACTGATCTCCGATTTGGGCGTCATCAGGTGGCGGTCCTTGGCGTGGTACATGTACACGGTTCCCTTCGGCATCCGGTGCGAGACGACGGCTCGGCAGGTCACCACGCCGTTGCGGTTGCAGGCCTCGATCCAGTCGTTGTCGCCCACGTCGATCGCCGCCGCGTCGGCCGGGCTGAGCCAGATCACCGGCCCGCCGCGGAACAGCCGCAGCATGTGCAGGTTGTCGGCGTACTCCGAGTGAATGGACCACTTCGAGTGCGGGGTGAGGTACCGCACGGTGATCTCGGGACGGCCGTCGTCCAGGCCCTGCGACCCGAAGTGCCTCCGGTACTCCAGCGGCGGGCGGTAGGCGGGGAGCCATTCGCCGTACTCGGCGATCCAGTCGTGGTCCAGGAAGAAGTGCATCCGGCCGGTCAGCGTGTGCCACGGCTTCTTCCGCTCCACGTTCACGGTGAACGGGCTGTAGCGGCGGCCTCCGGCGTGCGTCCCGGACCACTCCGGCGACGTGATCACCTCGCGCGGCTGCACCTGGGTGTCGGCGAACGTGATGTGCTCGTCGGCGTGGGCGGCGGCCAGGTCGGCCAGGTCCGTGCCGGTGCGCTTCTCCAGCTCCCGCCAGGCCTTGACGGCGACCTGGCCGTTGGTGGTGCCGGACAGCGCCAGGATCGCCTCGGCCATGTGCACATCGCGGGCCAGCGACGGCCGGCCCGCCGCGGTCCTCCCGTTGGCGCGGCGCAGGTACTCGACCGCCTCCGTCGGCTTCCAGGTGACGCCCTTGACCGAACTGCCCAGGGTCTCGGTCAGCGGCCCGAGCGCGGCCATCTTCTCCGCCACCGCCGGGTAGTCCCTCTCGACCGTGACCAGCCGCGGCATGGTCACGCCCGGAACCGGCTCGCACTCGCCCGCCTTCCAGTCCCGCGCCTGGCCGCCGGGCTGGGCCAGCTCGTCCGGGGTGTCGTGCATCAGCGGGACCGCGATCACGTCGGCGCGCTTGCCCAGGTGGCCGACCGCGAGCCGGGAGAACTCGCGGGCGATCGCGGTGAACGCGTCGAAGTCAGTGCGGGCCTGCCACGGCGGGGCGATCGCCGGGTTGAACGAGTGCACGAACGGGTGCATGTCGGTGGTGGAGATGTCGTGCTTCTCGTACCAGGTGGCGGCGGGCAGGACCACGTCGGCGAACGTGCAGGTGGACGTCATCCGGAAGTCGATCGCCGTCAGCAGGTCCAGTTTCCCCTTGGGCGCGTCCGGCTGATCGCCCGCCCGGACCGCGTCGTGCGTACCGAGCAGGTGCCGCATGAAGTACTCCATGCCCTTGCCGGAGGAGCCGAGCAGGTTCGCCCGCCACACGGTCAGCACCCGGGGCCAGTTCGCCGGGTCGTCCGGATCCTCGGCCGCGAACCCCAGGCGTCCCTCGCGAAGCTCACGGGTCACGTACTGCTGGGGAGTCAGGCCCATCCGTTCGGCATCATCGGCGATTGTAAGGGGGTTGCGGTTGAACCCGGGGTGGGACGGGGTCCAGCCCAGCCGCGCTCCCTCAGCCACGCAGTCGGCGAAGGTCTTCCCGGCGAACAGGCCGCGGCCGAGCGGGCTGGCCAGTTCCCCGGGGCCGAACTTCTCGTACCGCCACTGGTCGGTGTGCAGGTAGAAGAAGCTCGTGCCGGCCATGTGCCGGGGCGGGCGGCACCAGTCCTGCGCGAACGCGACCTGCTGCCAGCCCGCGAGGGGGCGCACCTTCTCCTGGCCGACGTAGTGCGCCCAGCCGCCGCCATTGGTGCCCTGGCAACCGCAGAGCATGAGCAGCGTGAGGAATGTCCGGTAGATCTCGTCGGAGTGGTACCAGTGATTGGTGCCCGCCCCCATCGCGATCGTGCAGCGGCCCTTGGAGAGCTCCGCGGTGCGGGCGAACTCGCGGGCGACGCGGGCGGCGGCTGGCGCGGGGACGCTGGTGATGGGCTCCTGCCAGGCCGGGGTGCCGGGGGTGCTGGCGTCGTCGTAGCCCCGCGGCCAGTCGCCGGGCAGTCCCTCGCGGCCCACGGCGTACTGGGCCATGAGCAGGTCGAGCACCGTGGTGACGAGGTTCCCGCCGACGCGGATGGCCGGGACTCCGCGGCGGACGGCGGTGCCGCCCTCGGTGTCGCCGGCGTCGAACCGCGGCAGGTCGACCGGGACCGGTTCGGCGCCGGGCCGGCCGTGCAGGGTGAGCACGGGGTCGATGTCGCCGAGGTCGAGGTTCCAGCGGCCCAGGCCCGCCTCGCCGTAGCGGAAGCCGAGGGTGCCGTTCGGCGCCGTCGGCTGGCCGGTGGTCGCGTCGAGGAGGACCGGCTTGTGC
>JAFMRC010000512.1 GCA_017354375.1 Nocardiopsaceae bacterium
TGGCCTGCGGCCCCGAGCCGGCCTCCGGCCGGGCCACCCTCGTGCTGCCGCCGGGGATTTCCGCGGAGATCGACGGCGCCCCCGCCGGGGCCGCCACGACGCTGCCCTACGACCTGGCCGCGCACGGGTTCACCACCTGGGAGGTGTCGCTGCGGGCAGCACCGTCGGCGGCGGACGGCCGGTACTTCGTCACCGCGGCGATCGAGGACGCCTCGGGGCCGGTGACCGAGGACGCGGCGCTGGTCACGGTCGGCGAGGCCGGGCCACCGGACCGCGAGATGGCGCCCGAGGAGCTGATGTCCCGGGTGATGGCCGACGGCCAGGCGCTCGCCGCCGAGGCCGACGTGGAGTTCCCGGACGTGGCCGACCCCGCTGCCGGGATCTGCCTCGCCCCCGGCGAGTTCCGGCGGCTGCGGGTCCGGGTGTCCAGCCGCCTCGCCTCGGAGCTGCGCGGCGAGGCGCAGCTGATCTCGCCGTTCGGCACCTGGGAGGGAACCCCGTCGTGGACCGTGGGCGTCACGGTGCCGCCGGGCGGAGAGGCCGAGTCCGTCTTCGACGTCGCCGTCCCCGCCACGGCGCCGCCCGGCTGGGAAGCGTGGCTGGTGGTCAAGGTGATGTACTTCGGCCGCGTCCGCTACTCCCCCGCCGTCCGCCTCGCCGCCCGGTAACCTGCTTACCAGCGATGAGCGCGAACGAGGAGACGGCACCCGCCGCGAGAGGCGGAGGGGCCGGGTGCGGCGAGCCGCCTGGCGGCATGCGGGCGGACGCGCGGCGCAGTCGCGCCAAGCTGCTGCGCGCCGCCTCCGAGGCGTTCGGCTCCCGCGGCGCGGACGCTCCCCTGGAGGACATCGCGCGCCGGGCGGGTGTCGGCATCGGCACCCTCTACCGGCACTTCCCGACGCGCCTGGACCTGCAGTCCGCCGTCTTCCTCAGCGGGGTCACGGGCGTCTGCGCCGAGGCCGATACCCTGCTGCGCGGCTCTCCTCCCGAGCGAGCCCTCACCGCCTGGCTCCGGCTGCTCACCGACTACATGGCCACCAAGCGCGGCTTGTCGCGGGCGCTGATCGATTCGCTCGGCCGGGATTCGGAGCTCATCTCCAGCTGCTCGCTGGCGATGCGGGAGACCGTGGAGCGGCTGCTCACCCGCGCCCAGGAGGCCGGCGAGATCCGGCCCGACGTCGATGCCACCGACGTGCTGCGCCTGGTGCACGGGATCGGGATCGCCACCGAGCGGGTCCCGGACGACGCCGGACGGCTGCTGTCCCTGCTGCTGGACGGGCTCAGGCACCCGGAGCGGCGGCAGGCGGGATGATCCGTTCGGGCGGATGCGTACTTTCGGTTTGTTGCCTCAGAACCCCGGCGGGCGGTTCTCGTAGGGGGTGGACAGCACCACCGTGGTGCGGGTGGAGACGCTGGCGACGCTGCGGATCTGCTGCAGCAGGTCCTCCAGGGCGGCGGGCGAGGCGACGCGGACCTTGAGGATGTAGTTCTCGTCACCCGCCACGCTGTGGCAGGCCTCGATCTCCGTGAGGTGCTGCAGCCGCTGCGGCACGTCGTCGAGCGCCGAGGGGTCGAACGGCTTGATCGACACGAACGCCGTCAGCGGCAGCCCGATCACCACCGGATCGCACAGCGCCGCGTACCCGGTGATGACTCCGTCGGTCTCCAGCCGGCGGACCCGCTGGTGCACGGCGGACACCGAAAGCCCCGCCTGCCGCGCGAGCTCGGTGAAGCTCATCCGCCCGTTGCGGGACAGCAGGGTCACGATTTTCCGGTCGATCTCTTCCACTTCGACAAACATTAGCGTGGATTGTGTACGCACGGGCCGCCGGCCGGTCACGTAACGGCACTATTTTCCGTCCGCGCGCAAGTTCGGGCAAGATGGGAGCATGCACCGGCAGCCGGAAGAACTCTATGAGCTTGACTTGGCCACCCCCGACGTGGAAGGAGCGGCCATGCTGGTCCACCTGGACGGGTTCATGGACGCCGGCGCCGCGGGACGGCTGCTGACCGAGCACCTGCTGGAGGCCTGCGGCCACGAGACGGTCGCGACGTTCGACACCGACCGGCTCATCGACTACCGGTCCCGGCGGCCGCTGATGACCTTCGAATCCGGCCACTGGAGCAAGTACGAGGCGCCCTCGATCGAGGTGTCCTTGCTGACCGACACCGCCAGCCGGCCGTTCCTGCTGCTGAGCGGACCCGAGCCCGACCACGAGTGGGAGCTGTTCGCCTCCGCCGTGCGATCCCTCGCCGACCGGGTCGGGGCGGGGACGGCGATCAGCTACTTCGGCGTCCCGATGGGCGTTCCGCACACCCGGCCGCTCGGCGTGCTGACGCACGGCACCCGTCCCGGCCTGGCCACCGGCAGCGCCCGGCTGCCCAGCAGGCTGCAGGTGCCCGGCAGCATGGCGTCGCTGCTCGAGCTGCGGTTCGGCGAGGCGGGCCGTGACGCCGTCGGGCTCGCCGTGCAGGTGCCGCACTACCTGTCCCAGGCCGCCTACCCCACCGCGGCGCTCGCGCTGCTGGCGGCCGTGCGGGAGACGGGGGGCCTGGACCTGCCCGACGGCGCGCTGCGCGAGGCCGAGGAGCAAACCAACGCGCTCATCGACCGGCAGATCGCCGAGTCCGACGAGGTCGCCGACCTGGTCCGCGGCCTTGAGCAGCAGTGGGACGCCGCCACCAGCAGCGAGGGCGAGAACCTTCTCGCCGAGGGCGAGGAGGTTCCGACCGGGGACGAGATCGCCGCGCAGTTCGAGCAGTTCCTCGCCGACCGCCAGCGCGGCGACTCACCGCCGGAGGGCTAGCGCGGGCCGGCGGCGCGGTCGCCGCTGGGGTTCGCCGGGCCGG